>NZ_JBDNFM010000214.1:0-27702 GCF_041689835.1 Sandarakinorhabdus sp. | reverse complement strand
CGGTGCAGACGCCATATTCACCAGATTCGATGCGAGCCAAGGCCGCCAGGATCTGCTCGGCTTCGTGGATATGCTGCACTTCCAGCCCTTCGTTGGTGGCCAGTTCGCCCAGATCATTGGCCTGATCCGAAAACTTGGCCGAAAGCGGCTGGCCCGTCGCCTGCTCCAGCCGGGCGATCTCGGCGTGCACCTCGCTCAGCCGCCCGCGCAGAGTGTCGGCGATCTGCTGCGTGTTCATGTCTTTTCTCCTTCCACGAGGGCGGCGATCTGATCGAGCAGCGCCAGCCGCTCTTTCTTCAATTCCTCGGCGTGGCTGTCGTCCATCGCCGGCGCCGCCCCGGTTTCACTGCGCCGGATCTGATCGTCCAGCGCGGCGTAACGGTCGGCCAGGGCGCGAAAATGACGATCTGTTTCCTTCAATTCGCGCAAGCGTTCGGCCGCAGCAGGGAAAATATCGTGCAGGTCTTGCGGCAGATGGCTCATGCGAAATTCTCCCAAGGGTTATCCTCCTCGTCAATGTGAGCTTGCACTGGGCCGCTTCCCATCGTGACAAATGCGTATCCCAGCACGGCGCGCCAACATTGCGCGGTTGTAATAATCCATCTAGACGCCGCACACCCTGTTTCCATTCGGAGCCGCTCGATGATCCGCTCAGCCGCCGCCTTCTTTCTGCTCGTCGCTGCTATCCCTTCCGGCACCCCCGCGCTGGCCCAAGCTGCCCGTCCTCCGGCGCCAAAGGCGTGGACGCTCACCATCGGCATCGCACCCGTTGTTGCCCCGGTATGGCAGGGCAGCCGCGATCACGGCCTGTCGATCTTTCCCGATCTGCGCCTGAATTACCGAGACGATGTGTTTTTCTCCATCCCCGACGGTTTGGGCTGGAACGCCGTGAACCGCGATGGCTGGAAGCTGGGCCCGTTGGCCAAACTGCGCTTTGGCCGGCAGGAAAACACCGGCGGATCGCCCTTCCTGATCACCGGCGGCAGTACGGCGCTGCGCGGTATGGGCGACGTGGGCGTGGCCGGCGAGTTTGGCGGCTTTGCCCAGAAAAGCCTGGTGGGCGGCAAGCTGCGCCTGCGCGCCGAAGTACGGCAAGGCACCGGCGGCCACAGCGGCCTTGTGGCCGATACGATCGTGGGCTGGAGCGACCGCAAGCAAGATGCCAGCCTGCTGTGGAACCTGTCCTTGCGTGCCACCTGGGCCGACAGCGATTATTCCAACGTGTATTTCGGCGTCACCCCCGGCCAGGCCGCCGCCGCTGGTCTTCCCGCCTTTCGCACCGGTAGCGGGCTGATTTCAGCCGGGGCAAACGCCGCGCTCACCAAGCCATTGGGGCGTTTTGGCAAGAACGGCGCGCTGACCCTGTTCACCAGCTATGACCGACTGGGCGACGTGGCGGCCGACACGTCCCTGATCCGCCAACGCGGCCAACGCGACCAAGTGTCGGTGGGGTTGGCATATGGCGTGCGGTTCGGCTGGAACTAAAGGGTAAGGAGCGTCAGGCCTTGGCCTTGCGCGTGCGTTTGGCGGGCGTTTCGGTAGTGGTTTCCTCTGCCGCACGAGGAGCGGCCGCCAACAACGGCGCGAGATATTTGCCGGTCCAGCTGCCCTCGCACGCCGCCACTTGTTCGGGCGTGCCAGCAATGACGATATGGCCACCCTTGTCACCGCCGTCGGGGCCGAGGTCGATGATCCAGTCGGCAGTTTTGATCACATCGAGATTGTGTTCGATGACGACGACGCTGTTGCCTTGCTCCACCAGTGCGTGGAGCACTTCGAGGAGTTTGCGGACGTCTTCAAAGTGCAGCCCGGTGGTGGGTTCATCAAGGATGTAAAGCGTGTTGCCGGTGGCGCGGCGGCTGAGTTCCTTGGCGAGTTTGACGCGCTGGGCTTCGCCGCCGGACAAGGTGGTGGCCTGCTGGCCGATCTTGACATAGCCAAGGCCGACTTCGTTCAGCATGGCAAGGCGTTCGCGGATCGGCGGCACGGCTTTGAAATACTCGACGCCGTCTTCCACGGTCATGTCCAGCACGTCGGCAATGCTTTTTCCCTTGAACTTCACTTCAAGCGTTTCGCGGTTGTAGCGTTGGCCATGGCACACGTCGCAGGTGACATAAACATCGGGCAGGAAGTGCATTTCGATCTTGATGAGGCCGTCGCCCGAGCACGCCTCGCAGCGGCCGCCTTTCACGTTGAAGCTGAAGCGGCCGGGCTTGTAGCCGCGGGCCAGGCTTTCGGGCAGGCCGGCGAACCAATCACGGATGTTGGTAAAACAGCCCGTGTAGGTGGCGGGGTTTGATCGCGGCGTGCGGCCGATGGGCGATTGATCTATGTCGATCACCTTGTCGAGATGCTTCAGCCCATCAAGCCCGTCGTGCGCGGCAGCGAGCACCCGCGCGCCATTGAGTTCGCGCGCGGCGGCATTGTAGAGCGTATCGATGGTGAAGGTGGATTTGCCGCTGCCCGAAACGCCGGTGATACAGGTGAAGGTGCCCAGCGGGATACTGGCGGTGACGCCCTGCAAATTGTTGCCGCGGGCGTTTTTCACGGTGAGTTTCTTGCCGCTGCCCTTGCGGCGAACGGTGGGCACCGGGATGGAGCGGCGACCGGAAAGATAGGCGCCGGTGATGCTGTCGGGGCTGTCGAGGATATCCTGCAGGCTGCCGGCAGCAACGACATGGCCGCCGTGCACGCCGGCACCCGGCCCCATATCGACGACATAATCGGCGAGGCGAATGGCGTCTTCGTCATGCTCCACCACCAGCACGGTGTTGCCGAGATCGCGCAGGCGTTTCAGCGTGATGAGCAGGCGATCGTTGTCGCGCTGGTGCAGGCCGATCGACGGTTCATCGAGCACATAGAGCACGCCCGACAGGCCGGAGCCGATCTGCGAGGCAAGGCGGATGCGCTGCGATTCGCCGCCCGACAGCGTGCCGGATTTGCGATCAAGATTGAGATAATCCAGCCCGACATTGTCGAGAAAGCCGAGGCGTTCGGTGATTTCCTTCAGGATGCGATCACCGATGGCGCGCTGTTTGGGGGTGAGGTGATCGGCGACGCCGCGCGCCCACGCCAGCGCCTGGCCCACCGGGCGGCGTACGGCGGTGGCGATGGTTTCGCCAGCGATCTTGACCGACAGTGCTTCGGGGCGCAGCCGGTCTCCGTGACAGACATCGCAGGGGGTGGGAGATTGGTAGCGCTCCAGTTCCTCGCGCATCCAGGCGCTTTCGGTGTTCAGGCGCTTTTCGAGGTTGCGAACAACGCCTTCGAAGGTTTTGACCACTTCATAGGCCTTGCGGCCATCTTCGAAGCGCAGTGCGATGGCGCGGGCGCCGGTACCGAACAGCACGGCGCGCACCGCTTCGTCGGACAGTTCAGCCCATTTGTTTTTCAGGGTAAAGCCATAGGCGCGGCCGACACTGGCCAGCACCTGCAGATAATAAGGCGAGGGCGGGTTGGACTTGGCCCACGGTGCCACGGCGCCCTTTTCCAGCGTGAGCGCATGGTTGGGCACGATCAGATCGGGATCGAAGTGCTGTTTTTCGCCAAGGCCATCGCACGCCGGGCAGGCGCCTTGCGGGGCGTTGAAGGAGAACAGCCGCGGTTCGATTTCGGAGATGGTGAAGCCGGAGACCGGGCAAGCGAATTTTTCGGAAAAGAGGATGCGGCGCTCGGGTTCAGGAGCGTCGGCCGATGCATCGGCAAGTTCGACAAATGCCAGACCTTCGGCCAGCTTGAGCGCGGTTTCAAAGCTTTCGGCAAGGCGCGATTCAAGGCCTTCCTTCACGGCGAGACGGTCCACCACCACGTCGATGTCGTGCTTGTATTTCTTGTCGAGCGCCGGGGCTTCCTCGATGGCGTAGAATTCGCCGTCGATCTTGACGCGGGTAAAACCGTCCTTTTGCAGCAGCGCCAGTTCCTTGCGATATTCGCCCTTGCGGCCGCGCACGATGGGGGCGAGCAAATAAAGGCGCGTGCCTTCCGGCAGCGCCATGACACTGTCGACCATCTGGCTGACGGTTTGTGCGGTAATTGGCAGGCCGGTGGTGGGGCTGTAGGGAATGCCGACGCGCGCCCACAGCAGGCGCATGTAATCATAGATTTCGGTGACGGTGGCGACGGTGGAGCGCGGGTTCTTGCTCGTCGTCTTCTGTTCGATGGAGATGGCCGGGGACAGGCCTTCGATATGGTCCACATCGGGCTTGGACATCATCTCGAGGAACTGGCGCGCATAGGCCGACAGCGATTCCACGTAACGGCGCTGGCCTTCGGCATAGATGGTATCAAAGGCAAGGGAGGATTTGCCGGAGCCGGACAGCCCGGTGATCACGGTGAGCGCGTTCTTGGGCAGATCGACGTCGACGCCTTTGAGATTATGCTCCCGCGCGCCGCGCACCTGGATATGGTTCAGCATTGCCCTTTGTTCCACATTTGTTCGATCCATGCAAGAAGCTGGATCCCAGCCGTGCGTTACGGGCCACGCCGACGCAGGGCAAGGGCGGCACTGTCGCGGGACCGCAGATGCTGTGGTTGTGGCCGCAAGATTTGAACCGCCGGTGCGCACAAGCCACCCCCGAATGGATCGGGGATGGCCGTGCAATGCGATGCTCTATCAGACAGCGATAGAGCCGGGAAACAACAGGTGCCTACAGACCTGCAAGCCGTCGGCTGCGGCCTTCCAGCCACGTGCCAGCCAGCAATGCCGCGATCACCGCGTAAGACCAGAAGATCAACCCGACCGCGTAGGCCCAGGCGAAGCTGCCGTCCTCGGAGAAGCTGCCAATGTGCACCAGCAGGCCGACCAACTGGAAAGCGGTGGCATACATCGGCCAGAAGCGGTCACTGGTAAGAGCAAGTGCCAGCAGGCCAAGCAGCAACCCAAAATCCACAGCGAGCACGCCGTACTCCATCTGCTGATATTCAGCATGGATCATGCGAGTGGCCAAGGTGGCCGCCAGAAAGCCGATCGCGGCCAGTTGTTCATCGCGGCCGCCCCAGCCAAAGGCCAGCAACGCCGCAGCGACAACGGTAACAACAGCAAGAATTTCTAGAAACATCGTCCTTACTCCAGACGAGAAGCGGAAGCTGGCGCATGCGCGCCAACGCCCAAGTTTCAGCTCAAAAGGGCGAAACCCCAGCTCATGCCGCAATTGTGAGGTGGCGGCGCGGCGCGACAGTTTCGTCGAGGCTGGCTTCTGCGGGCGGGCAGTTGCCCATGAAGTTCACGGCGTCGAGGCCGATCTGGGTCTGTGCGGCGCGCAGCGATGCGTGGGTGGCGATGATGCGCGAGCGCGCTTCCACCAGTTGCTGGCAGGTGGCCATGGCGTTCATCAAGGCATCCTGACCAATGCAGGCGGCGAGATTGGCTTCTTGAGCGGCCATGGGCATGATGGCGGTGAGCTGCGCAACGGCTGACACAGCGGCATTGATGGCGGCTTCGGCGGTGAACAGTTGCTCGGCAATCTTGTTCGCGGCGATACGACGTTCTTTAAGCATTGCACAATCCTTTGGTAAAAGAACTGGCCGCTGATACGCGCTGCCAGTTGGTTGAACGTCCTCCCGGACGCCACGCAACTGGTTCCGGAAGTTTTAAAGCAAGCTCTTCAGTGCGGCCAAAGCAGCAAGGATGCCGCCAAAGCTGAGCGCAGAAGCCATCGAAATCGCCAAAATCCAGCCAAGCCGGTGACCGATCCCAAGATTATTCCTTTGTCCCCACGGCCGCGTCTGATGAAACGGAGTGGAGTGGAATGGCCGGGCACCAATGCCAGGGTCGGGGGCTGCAATACCCGGCCAGTCCGTTGCAAGTGTCGACGAGGCGACATTGCCTACTGATGCAACTGGACGGGCGAGGGAGCCACCTGAAGGATCAGCATCCAACTTGTCAGGTCCTGGATGCAGCGTCCTTGCGAGGGATCCATGTTCAAGCGGATTGGGGTCGCTGGAACGGGTGGAGGCTGCATCCGGTTCCTGAGAAGCCGGTGACACAATCCTCGCTGATTTCGTGCCGGCAGCAACATCCGAAGCTTGGTATATCAACTCCTGATACGCAACTTCTGTCGTATCCTTGGCCACGGGCTGCGCGACACCAAGGAGAATTTCGGTGTGGACGAGAGCACGGGCGGCCTCGATCCGGTTGGTCACCTCAAGCTTCCGTATGGCTTGGCGCAGCCGCATATCAACGGTGTGCGGCGACACACCGAGATGGCGAGCGATATCCTTGCTGGTCATATGCTGGAAAACGAGGCGCAAACAATTGCGCTCAGCATCATTCAACAGCGTCACACGCGTATTGCGCGGGCTTTCGGGGTTATGCCGTGTTGCCACTATAGAACACAGTGACGGGAACCCGGCAAAGTCAAGCGATGCCACTCCCGAGCCCCCGGAATTGTTGGAGAAATCATCATACGGCATAGCCGCGACCCCATGCGACGCTAAAGTTAACCGTACCTATCTGCCTTTCCTATCAGTGAAACAAGGCGCAACCCGTATATTTACGGTGACGAATTGCCACAACGCGGCAAGGTTAAACCTTTTTTCATCAGTTTTGCAAGGTTTGTTGCATTTTGGCATCTACGTCTCTGCGCAAGCCGTCCAAATCGGCCACCGGAGCGAATCGCCTCTGCAAAATCGCTCGCATCACGTGCGCGCAGAAAAGCGGGCTGTTCGCGGCGGCGATGGCCTGTCACCATGGAGGCTTATCAATCATTGATGTGGGGCTTGATAGGCTGATGAGCTGGGAAACCGAGATCGATGAACTGGGCCGCCGCAAGGTGGCCGCACATGGCATGGGCGGACCGGAAAAACTCGCCCGTCAGCGCGCCCACGGCAAGTTGAACGTCCGCGAGCGCCTGGCAGCACTTGTTGATCCGGGCAGTTTCCACGAGGTCGGCGAACTGGCCGGCTTTGCCCGTTACGACGAAGCCGGCGAGATGACCGGGTTCCAGCCGGCCAATTTCCTGTTTGGCCATGCCACGATCGGCGGCCGCCCGGTGGTGGCGACTGCTGATGATTTCACTGTGCGCGGCGGCGCGGCCGATGCCAGCCTGCACCGCAAACTGATCGCCGCCGAACAATTGGCCAGCGAATACCGCCTGCCGCTGATCCGCATGATCGAAGGCACCGGCGGCGGCGGCAGCGTGCGCACGCTTGAAACCGCCGGCTACACCTACATCCCTGAAATCCCCGGCTGGGAGTTGATGACCGCCAATCTGAGCCATGTCCCGGTGGTGGCGCTGGGCCTGGGCCCGGTGGCGGGGCTGGGCGCCGGGCGCATGGTGATGGCGCACTATTCGCTGCTGGTGGACGGGCTGGCGCAGATGTTCGTCGCCGGGCCGCCGGTGGTTGCGGCGGCGGGCGAACACCGCACCAAGGAGGAATTGGGCGGCGCTGCCATCCACGCCTGCAATGGAGCGGTCGATGACCGGGTGGCAAGCGAAGCCGAAGCCTTTCTGCGGACGCGCTGGTTCCTGTCGTATCTGCCGTCTTCGGTGGAGGAACTGCCGGCACGGGCGGCATGCCAAGACCCTGTCAACCGGGCTGAGGAATGGCTGGTCAGCGCCGTGCCGCGCGATCCGCGCCGGCTTTACCCGGTGCGACCCATCGTGGAAGCCGTGGTGGACAAAGGCAGCTGGTTCGAGATCGGGCGGGAATGGGGCACTGGCGTCGTCACTGGCCTGGCGCGGCTGGATGGTTGGCCGGTCGCCATCGTGGCGTCCAACCCCGAAAGCCTGGGCGGGCTGTGGACAGCGGCCACTGCGCGCAAGGTCGAACGCATGGTCGATCTGGCGGACACCTTCCATCTGCCGATCATCCAGCTGGTTGATAACCCCGGTTTCCTGATCGGCCGGCGAGCGGAGGAGGAAGCCACAATCCGCGGGGGTGCACGCGCGTTGGCGGCGATATATCAATCGTCCGTCCCCTGGTGCTGCGTGGTGATGCGCAAGGCATACGGCATGGCGGGCAGCGGCCACGCCCCGGCAGACCGGTTCCGCTGGCGCATGGCCTGGCCATCGGGGGATTGGGGTTCACTGCCGATTGCGGGCGGATTGGAAGCGGCCTACCGCGCGGACCTGGAAGCCGCCGAAGACCCGGCCGCGAAACTGGCCGAGATCAGAGCGCGGCTGGAGCAGGTGCGCTCACCGTTCCGCACGGCGGAAAAGTTCGGCGTCGAGGCGATCATCGATCCGCGCAGCACCCGCGCCGAACTGTGCCGGTTTGCGGGCATGGCGCAGCGGGCGTTGAAGCCGGGGGCGAAAGGGCGGGGGCTGCGGCCATAACAGCGCAGCACCTGCAGCCGGCCTGGCCTCACTGCGGCGGCGACATCCCCATCGCCTGCATACGCTTCATGCCTTCGATCAGTTCGGGCTGGCTGACAAAGCCATCCTTGTCCGCATCGAGCAGGCTGAACCCCATCTCGCGGCGGCCGGCGGCGATCCATTCGTCCTTGCTCCACTTGCCGTCCTTGTTGGCATCGGCGGCCATCAACCGTTCGCGCGGCGTGGAGGGCGGCATATCCTGCGCAAACGCGGGCGCGGCGAGCAGGGCAAGAGCGAACAGCAGGCGCATCAGATCATTCTCCGGAAGAAGGTGGGCAGCCTGGTAACGGCCGGGAGGGCTGCAATCCCCCGCTATTCCCGCCGCAGATTGTTCAAGCGGTCGCGGGTGACGGGATAATCAATGCCTTCGGGTATGGTGAGCCATGGTTCGCCTTCGACCGTTTCAAATGCGGGCTGCACGTAGGGCGCGGGCAGGGCGTTGACGCGTTCGAACAGCACGGCCAGCGTTTGATATTGCGCCAGCCGGTGCATATTGCACCAGGTGGGGAACACCATGGCGGCACGACCGGCGTCATAATCGCTGATGGCCTGCGCCGCGGTGGTCCAGCGCAGCGCCTTGGCTTCGAAACCATCGGGGGTGATGGCGGCGCTGGCAGAGCGGCCGGCATCAGCAAGATAGAAGCGCGTATCGAAGCGCCGGACGATGGCGGCGGCGGCCGGCGGCTCCCAGCGGGCGAAGGGGATGAAGCGCGCCGCCTCCACCCGGTGGCCCATGGCGCCGAGCAGGCCGGCAAAGCTTACCGATTCGGCTTCGTCAGGCCCGCTGGCCAACACGTGCCGGGCTTTGGCCAAGGCGGTTTCATCGGGGTGCGGGCCGTCGGTGAGCAGCACGCCCGTTTCTTCCAGCGCCTCGCGGGCACAAGTGACACGGGCGGCGGCGTCGATATCGTCGAGCCCGTCAAAACCGAAGCCCAGCAATTCGTTGCGTGCGATGCGGATGTCGCCCGCGTCCACCCGGCCGCCGGGAAACACCAGCGCGCCGCCGGCAAAGGCCAACTGCTCCCCGCGCTGCACGAGCAGAAACTCGGGCACGCCGCCGGGGCCTTCGCGGGCCAGGATAACGGTGGCGGCCTGGATGGAAACAGGTTTTGGCGTATCGGTCATGGCCGCGATGATAGTGCGTCTTGCATGGCTGCCTTCCTGTGCTATCGGGCAGGGCGGATACAGGGGCCGGGCAGGGCGCCATCTTTCAAGGAGCCGATTGGCATGAGCGTGCGTCCCTGGCGCGACATCACCCGCCGCAAGAGCCGGCAGATCATGGTGGGCAAGGTGCCCGTGGGCGGAGATGCGCCGATTGCCGTTCAGACCATGACCAACACCCCCACCGAAGACGCCGGCGCGACCATCGACCAGATCCGCGCCTGCGAAGACGTTGGCGCCGATATCATCCGAGTCAGCTGCCCAACCAAGGAAGCCACCGCCGCGTTCGGCGAGATCTGCCGCGCCGCCAAGGTGCCGATCGTTGCCGACATCCATTTTCACTACAAACGCGCGTTGGAAGCGGCTGACGCTGGCGCTGCATGCCTGCGCATCAACCCCGGCAACATCGGCAGCCGCACCCGCATCCGCGAAGTGGTGAACGCCGCCAAGGCCAACGGCTGCGCCATTCGCATCGGCGTGAACGCCGGCAGCCTCGAAAAACATCTGCTTGAAAAATACGGCGAGCCATGCCCGGAAGCGCTGGTCGAAAGCGCACTGGAGCACATGAAATTTCTGCAGGACGAGGATTTTCACGAGTTCAAGATCAGTGTGAAGGCCAGCGACGTGTTTCTGGCGGTCGCGGCCTACAATGGCCTGGCCGACGTGTGTGATTATCCCCTGCACCTGGGCATCACCGAAGCCGGCGGCTTGCAGGGCGGCACGGTCAAATCCTCCATCGGCATGGGCATGCTGCTGTGGGCCGGGGTGGGCGATACGATCCGCGTGTCGCTGTCGGCCGATCCCGTGGAGGAAGTGAAGGTTGGCTATCACATCCTGAAATCGCTGGGCATTCGTGCCCGCGGCGTGCGGGTGGTGTCGTGCCCGTCGTGTGCCCGCCAAGGCTTTGATGTGGTGCGCACGGTGGAGGCGCTCGAAACCCGGCTGGCCCATATCACCACGCCGCTGTCGCTGTCGGTGCTGGGCTGTGTGGTCAATGGCCCGGGCGAAGCGCGCGAAACCGATATCGGGCTTACCGGCGGCGGCAATGGCCGGCACGCGGTATTCCTGTCAGGCATTTCCGATCATGTGATCGACAGCGAACACATGCTGGAACACATCGTCAAGCTGGTGGAAGCCAAGGCAGCCGAAATCGACGCCGTCAATGCGGCTGCCGCGCTGGCCGCTGGATAAGCACTGATGCACGGCGGCCCGCCGCGTCCGCACCGCGTCGAAGAACCTGTGCGCCAGCAGGCGGTGGCCTATGGCTATGGGGTTGGCCAGTGGTGCTTTGGGCTGGGTGCCGTTGCCGTGTTATTCGAAGCGTTCGGCCTTGGCTTTGATGGGGAGCGCATCACCTGGATCGCCGGCCTCACCGGCATGGCTGCGCTGGGATGGTTGCTGAAGCGGCTGTGGCTGCCTGACCGCGTGGACCGGGGGCTGCGCTACTGGCTGTTTGCGCTGCCATCGGTGAACCTCGCCTTTTTCGGTGTGATGTGGATGTTCAAGGCGATGGGGCGGATGCTGTAGCCGGCGCCGGCGCTGCCTGTTTGGACAATGGACAGATCGGCCCCGGCATCGCAACCTGAGTCGCAGCTTGAGGAGGCCTTGCCATGACCGAAGCGATCCGTCCGTTCACGCTGAACATTCCGCAAGCCGACCTGGACGATCTGCAGCGGCGGCTGGCCGCCACACGCTGGCCGGAGCCTGAAACCGTTGGTGACTGGCGGCAGGGCAGCCCGTTGGCCGCGGTGCAGGCGTTGGCGGCGCACTGGCAAACCCGTTATGATTGGCGCGCGTGCGAGGCGCGGCTGAACGCGCTTGGCCAGTTCAAGACCATCATCGACGGCCTCGATATCCATTTCCTGCATGTGCGCTCGCCGCATCCGGATGCCATTCCGCTGATCATCACGCACGGCTGGCCGGGATCGGTGATGGAGTTCATGAAGATCATCGGGCCACTAACCGATCCGGTGGCGCATGGCGGCAAGGCCGAGGATGCCTTCCACCTTGTCATGCCATCACTGCCGGGCTTCGGTTTTTCCCAAAAGCCGGCGGACGCTGGTTGGGGCGTACCGCGTATCGCGATGGCGTGGATCACGCTGATGCAGCGCCTGGGGTATGAACGCTGGGCAGCGCAAGGCGGCGATTGGGGTTCGGCGGTGACCACGACCATCGGGGTCATCAACCCGCCGGCGTGCGCGGCCATCCACATCAACATGCCGCTGATCTATCCCGGACCGGACGATCTGGCCGATCTGACCGATATGGAAAAAGGCGCCATCGCATCGCTGCAATATTATCAGGAGTGGGATTCTGGCTATTCCAAACAGCAGCAAACCCGGCCGCAAACACTCGGATACGGGCTGGTGGATTCGCCCACCGGTCAGGCAGCGTGGATCTATGAAAAAATGTGGGCGTGGACCGATAACAAGGGCGTGCCCGAAGACGTTTTGAGCATGGACGAAATGCTCGACAACATCATGCTGTATTGGCTGCCCGGCACCGGCGCATCGTCGGCGCGGCTTTATTGGGAGAGTTTTGGCGCTTTTGGTGGTTCGGTGCCGCTGTCCTTGCCGGTGGGAGTGAGCATCTATCCCAAGGAGATCTTCCGCGCCTCCCGCCGCTGGGCGGAAAAGCACATGACCAACATCATCCACTGGAACGAACTGGCGCAGGGCGGGCACTTTGCGGCTTGGGAACAACCGGCGGTTTATGTGAACGAAATCCGCACCTGCTTTGCCAAGATCCGGTGACAGCGCGGCTTGTCTCGGCAGCGTTGTGGGGGCTGGTGGGCGCGGCCAAGATGGCGGCGCTGGCGCTGTTGATCGGCGGCGATTGGCGGCCGGCATTGCTGGCGCTGGCTGCCGCATGGAGCTTGGCCGGAGCGGCGTTGTGGCTGCGGGGCTTGCGTCGGGTTTGAACTGCGGCCAATGCCTTTTCCCATGATCCGTCCCGCCACGCCCGCCGATATTCCCGCCATCCACCGCCTGATCGTCGAACTGGCGATTTATGAAAAAGAACCGGATGCGGTAAATGCCACCCACGCCGATCTGAACGCCGCGCTGTTCGGGTCGCGGCCCACCGCCGAATGCGTGCTGGCCGAATTGGACGGGCAAGCGGCCGGGCTGGCGCTGTTCTTTACCAACTTTTCCACCTGGACCGGCAAGCCCGGCCTGTATCTGGAAGATCTGTTCGTGATGCCGTCGGCGCGCGGTGCCGGGCTGGGCAAGGCGCTGCTGGTGCATCTGGCGGGCATCGCGGCGGCGCGAGGCTATGCCCGGTTCGAATGGAGCGTGCTGGATTGGAACGAGCCGGCCATTGGATTTTACAAGGCACTGGGCGCAAAGCCGATGGACGAATGGACGGTGATGCGCGTCGAAGGCGAGGCGCTGGCAGTGCTGGCTGGCACCTGAAAAAGGCGGCCCGCGTGGGCCGCCTTTTCCTTCACCGATGGCTGGCGGATTACCGCGGCGCGCCCGGGTGTTCCTTTGGCGAAACGTCAAGCGCGCCCGCCTGCGCCGCATTATAACGGTCGATCGATTCGAGGATCAGGCGCTCGGCGGTGGCCTTGCCTTCCCAGCCTTGGCATTTCACCCATTTGCCAGGCTCCAGGTCCTTGTAGTGGGTGAAAAAATGCTCGATCTGTTCAAGCACGATCTTGGGCAAATCGGTGTATTCCTGCACGTCCTCGTAATAGGGGTGCACCTTGTTGACGCTCACACACAGCAATTTCACATCGCCGCCGGCATCATCTTCCATCATCAGCACGCCCACCGGGCGGACGCGCGCGATGCAGCCGGGGATGAACGGCGAGCGCGCCACGATCAGCGCATCGATGGGATCGCCATCGTCGGCCAGCGTGTGCGGAATGAAGCCATAATTGCACGGATAGCGCATGGCCGTGTGCAGGATGCGATCGACGAACAGCGCGCCCGATGCCTTGTCGAGCTCGTATTTCACCGGCTCGCCGCCCAGCGGGCATTCGATGACGACATTGATATCGTGCGGCGGGGCAACGCCGATCGGAATCGCATCGATACGCATGGTGCAAGATTCTCCTGAGTTTCGTACGGTGCGCGAATTACGGGGCCGGGGCGCGGTTGTCCACGGGGCAAATATACGCCGCTTGTTGCAGGAAGGGTGAAACATGCCGACAATCGGGGGGCAGATCTGGCCGCAAATCTGGCCATGGCTTGCACTGCTGGCAGGCGGACTGTGCGAGGCGGGCTTCACCACATCGCTGCGCCACATCGATGGCGGTCGCAACATCGGCGCAATTATCGCTTTCCTTGTCTCGATTTCGGCGTCGATGGGCCTGCTGGCCCTGGCCGGGAAGCACATCCCGATGGGCACCGCCTATGCGGTGTGGGCCGGGCTGGGCGCGGCCGCGACCGTATTGGTTGGGGTGGCTTTTTATGGCGAACCGTTCTCGCTGGTTCGCGGGCTGCTCCTCACCGGGCTGGTGGGGTGCATCATCGGCCTGAAGACGCTGGCGTGACGGGTCACTTCTTAGCCGTCAGCAACATCTCCAGCGGGCTGGTCGTCGTGTTGCCGATGCGTTGCAGGCGCGGATAGCGCAGGCCGCCGTACCATGCGAGGTCGATGCTGCGCACCCGGTCCTCGCTTTTCACCACCAGGCGGATCGGGGCGGCGGCGCCCTTGGCCGCGCTCACGGCGGCTTTCAGCGCATCATCACTGAACGGCACCTCGTTCACCGCCAGCAGCACGTCGCCCACCGCCAGGCCGGCATCATAGGCTGCGCTGTTCCAGATCACCTGTTCCACCTTGCCCGCGGTGCCCAGCACCAGCCCGCCCGAAAACGCCAGATTGACGGTGCGGCGGGTGGCATCGGTGAAGGCAGCGGTCGGTTTGTCGGTGTAAACCAACTTCCATCCCGCCAATTCAAGGCCCTTCAGCGGTGCGCCATCAGCCTTTTCCGTAAGGCGGCGTTGCAGCAGCCCGGCCCAGTCATACGGCTGTACCGCCTGCAGATCGACCACCAGACTTTTGAAATCATACGGCTTCACGCCCCAGTCGCCTTCGCCGGTGCCAAAGAAACGGCGGGCGAAATCATCGAGGCTGCGCTGCCCGGCGCTTTCGCCGCGGATGATGGCATCGGCCTCCAGCCACATCAGCAGGCCTTCATTGTAATAATCTTCCGAACGCTGAAAGCTCGGCCAGCCCTTGGGCGCCCGCGGGGTAATCAGCGGATCGTTGGTGGTGTCGTCCAGGCTGCGCCAGCTGCGCGCCGGGCGATTGTCGAGGGTGGCCGCGATGTTCGCCAGCTGGTCCAGCGTGTCGTCCACACTCACCAGCCCCGAACGCGCCTGCAGCACATAGCCCCAGAATTGCGTCTGCCCTTCATACACCCACAGCAGCGAATTGCGCATCGGCGTGCGGAAATCCGGCGTCACCAGATCGGCGCCGCGCCGGTGCTTGCCGTTCCAGCTGTGGGTGAATTCGTGCGGCAGCAGATTGCGCCGGCCAGGGCCTTTTTCCCAATCTGTGAAATAGCCGGTGTCCACGCCGTTTTCAGAACTGCGGTGATGTTCCAGCCCGATGCCGCCCATTTTCTCGGTGAGCGACAGCAGCAGATCATAATGATCGAATTGGCGGGTACCGAACAATTTCACCGCTTGGCTGACCAGCGCCTTGTGCTTGCCGATCTGTTCGTCGCTGGCCTTCAGAAAACGCGCCTCATCGGCCACCACGTTGAGCGTGACATTGCCGCCCAGATCCCATTTGGCGAAATGCCGCCCGGCAAAAAACGGGCTGTCCACCAGCGTTTCATAATCCACCGTTTGATACGACACGCGGGTTCCGGCGCGGCTGGCCTCCCTCATGGCTGAACCGGCCTGCCAGCCCTGCGGCCAGGTGACGGTCAATTCCACCGGGATCTGACGCGTGAACCAGCCCGCCGGATACAGCGAGACGCTGTTGGGCTGCAGGTTCATCATGTCGCTGGTGACAACGATGCGGCCTTGTGGCCCTTCGGTGGCCGAAAGAAACTGAAACCGCACATCCAGCGCGGCGGCGCCCGCCGGCACCTCCACCCAGAAAGCGAACATGTCCACCAGATCGCGCTTCCATGTCAGCACCTGGCCGCCCGCGCGGATTTCAAGCCCGGCCAGTTTCTCGATCTCGCCGCGCGGCGCGTGCTTGCCGGGCAGAAATTTGGGAAACAACAGCGCCATGCGCTTGCCCGCCAGTTCGGGTGGAACCGGGATGGTCTGCTCCACCCTGAACACGCCGCGCACCGTATCGGTGGCATCAACATGCAGCCGCAGCGTGCCGGGGAAGGGCGCATCACGGGCGGTGGGCAACGCATCGACAATGGGGAGCGGCTGGGGCATCGAACGCTGGGCTACAACCGGGGCAGTGATGAGGGCGGAAGCGAGAAGCAGGATGGTTCGCATGACCGCCGATTAGCGCGCGAAAGGGCGAGTGAAAAGGGGGCAGACGTTGCACCGCACCGCACACTCGCATATGCCCGCGTCCATGAGCAAAGCGCCCCAGAAACCTTCCCAAAAACCACGGGGTACGCAGGACATGATCGGCGAGGCCGCCGCCCGCTTCGACCATGTGATCGAGACGTTCAACCGCGTGCGCAAACTCCACGGTTTTGGCCGAGTGGAAGTGCCGGTGTTCGAAGCCAGCGCCGTGTTCGCGCGCAGCCTTGGCGAAACCACCGATGTGGTGTCCAAGGAAATGTACGAATTTGCAGATCGCGGCGGCGATGCCATGTGCCTGCGCCCCGAATTCACTGCCGGCATCGCGCGCGCCTTCATCGAAAACGGCTGGCAGCAACTGGCGCCGTTGAAGCTGGCCACGTGGGGGCCGCTGTTCCGCTATGAACGCCCGCAGAAAGGCCGTTTCCGCCAGTTTCACCAGCTCGATGCCGAAATACTGGGCGCTGCCGAACCGGCGGCGGACGTGGAGGTGATCGCGCTGGGCCAGCATCTGCTCGAAGAATTGGGCGTGGCCGGCGAGGTGGAACTCACCCTTAATTCGATGGGCGATCCCGAAACCCGCGCGTCGTGGAGCGCTGCCGTTGCCGCGCACTTCACCGCGCACCGCGGCGAACTTTCAGAAGACAGCCAGCGCCGGCTGGACGCCAACCCGCTGCGGATTCTCGACAGCAAGGATGCAGGCGACCAGGCGCTGGTGGCCGACGCGCCGCAGATCGATGACTTTTTCACCGTGGAGGCGGGCGCGTTTTTCGATCGGTTGCAGGCCGGTTTGCACGCCAGCGGCATCGCGTGGACGCGCAATGCAAGGCTGGTGCGCGGGCTGGATTATTACCGCCACAGCGTGTTTGAATTCATCACCCAAAGCCTCGGCGCGCAGGGCACCGTAATCGGCGGCGGGCGCTATGATGGGCTGATCGGCCACATGGGCGGGCCGGAAACCCCGGCCGTTGGCTGGGCGGCGGGCGTTGAGCGGCTGGCGATGCTGGTGGCCGAATCGCCGTCTGGAGAGCCGCTTTTTGCCGTCATCGCTGATGATGCTGAATCAGAAGTAATGGAGCTCTCGGTTGCGAAATACCTACGCAGTTACGGAATAAACATCGGAGCGATTTTTGGTCAGAATTCGAGAAAAAAATCGCAGAAAGCAAAGACTCAAGGATTCTCTGGAATAATTTATATCCGTTCCAGTGAGGGTGCGGATCTGTCTTACGACTTGATTATGAAGATGACCCTCTACGACGGCGATCACCGGAGTGAGCTTTTGAGAATTCGGAAGAAACTCCGGGAAGACTTTACGGTCAAGCAAATTTCGTTCTTGGACGAACTTGGTCAAACGATTGATGAATCAGCAAACAGTGGCTCTAGGCTCAGTTTGGGCCTGAAATTTCGCGAAAAATGATGCTGCCCATCGAGCGCATCGCCCAGATCGAGCGGCGCCACGCCCAGTTGGCGCACGACATGGGCAATCCGGCGCTGCCGCCCGAACAATTCGTGGCGCTGTCAAAGGACTATGCCGAACTGACGCCGTTGGTGGAGGCGGCGAAGGCCTGGCACGCGCTGCGCGATGAGCAAGCGCAGCTGCAGGCTATCCCTGCCGCCGATGAAATGCACGAACTGGCACAGCAAGAACTCGCTGGTATCGCCGCGCGCCTGCCGGCCGCCGAACGCGAACTGGCGCTGAAACTGTTGCCGCGCGATGCCGCTGATGAACGATCGGCTGTGCTGGAAATCCGTGCGGGCACCGGCGGCGATGAAGCCGCGCTGTTCGCCGGCGATCTTGCGCGGATGTATGAACGTTATGCCGCAACACGCGGTTGGCGCTGGGAAATATTGTCGGCCAATGCATCCGATATCGGCGGCTTCAAGGAAATAATTGCCAGTGTCGCCGGGGCGGGCGTGTTTGCCCGGCTGAAGTTTGAAAGCGGGGTGCACCGGGTGCAGCGCGTGCCCGCCACCGAAGCCGGCGGGCGCATCCACACCAGCGCCGCCACGGTTGCCGTGCTGGCTGAAGCCGAAGACGTGGACGTGTCGATCGACGACAAGGATCTGCGCATCGACGTGTACCGCGCTTCGGGCGCCGGCGGCCAACATGTCAACACCACCGACAGCGCAGTGCGTATCACCCATATCCCCAGCGGCGTCGTGGTGGCCGTGCAGGATGAACGCAGCCAGCACAAGAACAAGGCCAAGGCGCTGAAATTGCTACGCACCCGCCTGTTTGATGCCGAACGCGAACGCCTGGCCAGCACCCGCAGCGCCGATCGCAAGGCGTTGGTGGGCAGCGGCGACCGCTCCGAACGCATCCGCACCTATAATTTCCCGCAAGGCCGCGTGACCGACCACCGCATCAACCTGACGCTCCACCGCCTGCCCGAAATCCTTGCTGGTGCCGGGCTGGACGAACTGGTGACGGCCTTGGTCGCCGAAGACGAAGCGGCGCGGTTGGCGAGTTTGGGGTGACCCGCATCCTCGAAGCTCTGGGCGCCGCCGCCGCCCGCATCGGCGGCGACACGCCTCGGCTTGATGCCGAAGTGTTGCTCGCCCACCATCTCGGCTGCACGCGCGGTGATTTGTTGCTCAATCCGGAACGCAGCATTGATACACAAGCCTATGAACTGCTTGTCGATCGCCGCACTACGGGCGAACCTATTGCCCACATCACCGGCAGTCGCGAATTCTGGTCGCTCTCCCTCAAGGTCACCCCCGATGTGCTGATCCCGCGCCCGGACACGGAAACTTTGGTCGACGTCGCGCTGAAGCTGTGTGCCAGCCCGCCGGCGCGTATCCTCGACCTCGGCACCGGATCAGGCGCACTGCTGCTGGCCGCGCTGTCGGAATGGCCCAGTGCCACCGGCCTCGGCGTCGATGCCAGCCCGGGAGCACTTGCGGTGGCGCAGGCGAACGCGCGCACCACCGGCCTCGCTCAACGCGCGGAATTCCGTCTGGGCAACTGGGGGGAAAGGCTCACCGAAAACTTCGACCTTATTCTCAGCAATCCGCCCTATATCGCTGATGATGAACCTCTCTCAGATGAAATCCTTACCTACGAACCGCCCAGCGCCCTGTTTGCCGGCGCCGAAGGACTGGACGATTATCGCCGTATCCTGCCGCAACTGCCAGGCCTGTTGAACCCCGGCGGGCTGGCAGTGCTGGAAATCGGCCATACCCAAGGCCCGGCGCTGCTGGCGATGGCAGCCGCACACGGCTTTACTGCAAGCCTGCACCCCGATCTGGCCGGCCGTGATCGCTGCGTAGCGTTACAGCTCGCGCCGCTCGAGCCGGCGGCCTGACAAATCCAGCACCTGCGGCACGCCGTTCATCACGCCATTCTGCCAAAGTTCACCGCCGGCCAGCGGCTGCGTTTCGCGGTAACCGCGCCTGCGCGAAAGAATTGTGAAGTGGCGCCCGCCGGCCACCATGACCATGACCATGACCATGCCCATCGCCGGGAGGCCGTGATGGCGGCGATGCGATTGCAGATAGGCAGCGATGGCTTCGAGCGCACGCGTTTCGCCGGCGCTGGCACCCGGCGCGATGAGAGTGGCATTGGCCGCACCGGCCAGCGAAACCCCGACCGCGCCGGCCAGAAACAGACGACGATCGATGGTCTTGGCAATCGGCATGGCAACTCTTCCCCTGCGCAGGGGGCCGGTGCAGGAAGCTGCCCGTCAACGGCGTTCGGCGGCCTTGACCTGCTGCCAGTAATCTTCCTGCGCACCGATCGGCAGCGATGCAAAGCCCGGCCCGGCAAGCGCCTCCATGGCGCGAAACCGTCGTTCAAACTTGGCGTTGCCGGCGCGCAGCGCGGTCTCGGGATCGATGTTGTGGCGGCGCGCCAGATTGGCCAGCACAAAAAGCACGTCGCCCATCTCTTCAGTGCGGTTAGCATCGTCGGTAGCCGTGTCGAATTCGGCCAGTTCCTCGTCCAGCTTGGCGCGCACGCCGGATACTTCGGCCCATTCAAATCCCGCAAGGGCGGCCCGCGCTTGGAGTTTTTCAGCTCGCATGAGGGCGGGCAGGGCAGTCGCCACGCCGTCCAGTGCGGAAACCGGCTGTTCGGGCGCGCCGGCAGCCGCACGTTCGGCGGCCTTGATGCGTTCCCATTCGTCCTTCTGCGCCGCAGCATCGGCGGCGCGGGTGCCGTCTCCGAAAATATGCGGATGCCGCCGCTCCATCTTTTCGCACAATCCCGTCACCACATCGGCCAGGGCGAAGTGGCCGGCTTCTTCGGCCAGGCGGCTGTGAAACACGACCTGAAACAGCAGATCGCCCAATTCTTTCTTCAACTCCGCCATGTCGCGCAGCGCGATCGCTCCGGCCACTTCATAAGCTTCCTCGATGGTGTAGGGCGCAATCGTGTCGAAATCCTGCGCCAGATCCCAAGGGCAACCGCTTTGTGGATGGCGCAGCGCGGCCATGATGCTGGCGAGGCGGTCGAGTGCGAGCGATTGGGTCATGAGATTTTTCTTGCCGGAGTGGGCGCCGCGTTTCAATCGGGTTCCGCTTGCTGGCGGCAAGATATTTGCTTGATAATATATATTATGTTTAGTTCGAATATGATGTTTGAGCGCCCCCCTTGGCGAAACGGTCACAGCGGCCTAACCCTTTGCGCCATGGATGCCGCCAATAACTTGCCGCAAGCTGCCGATCTCTACGGCGATATCGAACGCACACCCGCGACGCGCTGGCAGGATTATGTGCCCGGCTTGCTGGTTGCCGTGCTGGCGACGCTCGCCGCCGCGTCATTGTCCGATCGCTATGGCGCGCCGCTCACCCTGCTGGCGCTGCTGATCGGGCTGGCCATGAATTTCCTGTCGGCCGATCGCCGGCTCACCCCGGGCTTGACGCTGGCTAGCCGCGAGCTGCTGCGCTGGGCAATCGTGCTAGTCGGCGCGCGCATCACGCTGGAACAGATCATCGCGCTGGGGCCGCAATCGCTGATGGCAGTGGTGATCATCGTGGCCATCACCATTGGCGCCGGCGTGTTGGCAGCACGAATTCTGGGTTTTTCATCGGCGTTCGGCACGCTGTCGGGCGGCGCAGTGGCCATTTGCGGGGCGTCGGCAGCAATGGCCTTGTCCGCCACGCTCAACGAGCGGCGGGTACGGCAGGCCGAACTCACGATGGTGCTCGTCGGCACTTCGGCAATGAGCAGTGCGGCGTTGATCCTTTATCCCGCCATCTGCGAATTGTTCGGATTGAACGATTTGCAGGCCGGGTTTGTGCTCGGCGCCTCCATCCACGATGTCGCGCAAACGCTGGGTGCCGGTTTTGCGTTCTCGCCGGCCGCTGGCGAGACTGCAACCATCGTCAAACTCGCCCGCGTCGCGCTGCTGGCGCCGGTGCTGGCGCTGGTGGCGCTGGCCTTTCCGCAGCCGCTCAAGATCAGCGGCGGCAAACGCGCCGCGCCGCTGCTGCCGTGGTTCGTGGCGGGCTTTTTTGTGGTCGCGGGCATAAACTCAACTGGCATCATTCCCACGCAAGCATCTGTATTTGCAGCCGATGCATCGAGTTGGATGCTGGCCGTTTCGGTTGCCGCCACCGCTATTCGTTCGCCGCTGGGCGAGATTTTGAAGGCTGGCCCCAAACCCCTGCTGGTCGGCACAATCGCCAGCCTGACCAGCCTTGCGGCCGCGCTCGGCTTTGCCATGCTGGCACTATAATTCGATCACTTGTCCATCAAAGCCCGGCTCCACACCCGGCGGCAGTTCAGCGCGCAGTGTGTCGTAATCCATGGATTGGTCCATGTGAGTGAGCACAGCCCTGCCCGGCCGGCGTTCACCGATCCAGGCCAGCGTCTGTTCCAGATGGGTGTGTGTCGGGTGTGGTTCACGCCGCAAGGCATCGACCACCCACAGATCAAGCTTGGCCAACGCTGCATCAGCGCGGCCGTCAAAGGCTTTGACATCAGTGGAATACGCCGCGCTCTTGCCGGCGTGATCGAAGCGTACGCCAGTTGATTCAATATTACCGTGCAGTTGGGGGAACGGTGTGAGAAGCAAGCCGCCCAGTGCGAATGGCCCGGTGAAATCATGCGCCGTGCAGGTGGCGGGATAGCCCGCAGCGCCTTCGAACACATAATCGAACCGCGATTTAAGCACGGCGAACGTCTCCGGGCTGGCCCACACATCCACTGGCCGGCGCATGGCGTGGAACAGCTGCCGCAAATCGTCGATGCCGTGGGCGTGATCGGCGTGATCGTGGGTGATGATCACCGCATCCAGATGCGCGACCCGGGCCGACAGCAATTGCTCGCGGCAATCCGGGCCGCAATCAATCAGCACGCGCTTGCCGGCGGCTTCAACCAGCACCGAGACACGGCGGCGGCGATTTTTCGGATTTGCAGGGTCGCACAGACCCCAGTTCCCTGCCCCGTCCGGCCCGCCGATGCGTGGCACCCCGCTGGAGGTGCCGCAGCCAAGAATGGTCACCTTCATGACGCTTGCGGCAGCTGGGCTTTGCTGAACAGATTGAAGAAATTGGCCGTTGTGGTGCGGGCCAGTTCGGCTTCATCGACCCCGCGCAAGCCGGCGAGGAAGCGCGCGGTGTGGGCGACAAAACCCGGCTCGCAGGTTTTGCCGCGCATCGGCACGGGCGCCAGATAGGGCGAATCCGTTTCCACCAGCAGGCGGTCGGCCGGGATGGTGCGCGCCGTGTCCTGCAGGTCGCGGGCATTCTTGAAGGTGACGATGCCTGACAGCGAAATATAAAAACCCAGCGCAAGTGCTTCATCAGCAAAGGCTTGGCTGGCTGTAAAGCAGTGAATAACGCCGTTCAACCGCCCCTCGCCCGGCTCCTTGAGCAGCGCCAGTGTATCGGCCTCGGCATCACGCGTGTGGACGATCAGCGGCAGGCCGGCGATGCGCGCCGCAGTGATATGACTGCGGAAACTTGCTTGCTGGCGGCCGCGATCGGATTTGTCATAATAATAATCCAGGCCGGTCTCGCCGATGCCGATGACGCGCGGGTGGGCGGCGGCGGCGGTCAGGGTTGCTGCGTCGGTATCTGGGTGTTCATCGGCTTCGTGCGGGTGGATGCCAACGGTGGCCCACACGCCGGGGTGCGTGTCGGCCAGGGCGATCACGCCGTCCCACTCGTTCGCCCGGCAGGATATTGCCAGAAATCCGCCCACCCCGGCGGCGCGGGCACGGGCCAGCACGCCGGGCACGTCTTCACCCAAGCTGGCGTAATTCAGGTGGCAATGGCTATCGATCAACATCAACCGTCCAGCGTGATACGCGGGAAAACGCCGGCGGGCGCTGGAAGTCGCACACCCGCTGCAACTGGCGTGTTGAAACCGTTGAAATCACGCGCTTCGGTGGCCACACCCAACTGATCGAGCAATTGCGCCGTGCTGGCCAGCATGAACGGCTGTGCCAGAATGACGATGCGGCGGGCGGCGTCCAGCGTGGCGGCGAGAACCTCGGCCATGCGCGCGGTGTCGGTTTTGGCCAGCGCCCACGGCACGTTTTCCGCGAAATAGCCGTTGGCCGCCGCCACGAGCCCCATGATCGCGTCCAGCGCCTTGTGCAGCGCCAGCGCGTTCATGGCGGCAAAATAGGCCTCGCTGCCGGTCATGAACGCCGCTTTCAACCGCAGTTCGGTTTCGCCTGCCTCACCGCGAACGGGCATTACGCCGCCAAGGTTCTTTGCCACCATCGACAGGCTGCGCTGCGCCAAATTGCCGATGCCGTTGGCGAGATCGGCGTTTGTCCGCTCCACGATGGCTTCGTCGCTGTAGCTGCCATCTTCACCAAAGGCGACTTCGCGGCACAGGAACCAGCGCAGCCGGTCCACGCCAAAGCGTTCCACCATCGCAGCTGGATCGACGACATTGCCGACGGATTTCGACATTTTTTCGCCGCGGTTGAGCACGAAGCCATGGCCGAACACCGATTTGGGCAGCGCAATCCCGGCCGACATCAGGAAAGCCGGCCAGTAAACGGTGTGGAACCGCACCACATCCTTGCCCACGACGTGCAGATCAGCCGGCCACCATTCACCGTCCAGCCCGCCAGCACCTGTGAGGTAATTAGCCAGCGCGTCCAGCCACACGTACATCACATGCCGCTCATCTCCCGGCACAGGGATACCCCACGAGAAGCTGGTGCGGCTGACCGACAGATCCGAAAGCCCGCCGGCAACAAAGGCGCGCATCTCATTGAAACGACTGGTTGGCTGAATGAAATCGGGCTGGCTGTCGAACAGTGCCAGCAGGCGGTCCTGATACGTGGACAGCTTGAAGAACCAGCTTTCCTCCACCGTCCACTCCACTGGCGTGCCCTGCGGGGACAGCTTGCCGCCATCTTCGCCGGTGACGAGTTCGCCCTCGTCACAATAGGCCTCGTCACGCACCGAGTACCAACCTTCGTACCGGCCCAGATACAGGTCGCCGGCGGCCGCCATGCGCTGCCACAAGGCCTGCACCAGCGCCTTGTGATCGGTGTCGGTGGTGCGGATGAAACGATCGAAGCTGATGCCCAGCGCTTCATCGAGTTCACGGAACGGGGCCACCATCTCATCGACATAGGCCTTTGGCGGCATGCCGGCGGCCCGGGCGGCCTGATCGATCTTCAGGCCATGTTCGTCGGTCCCGGTGAGGAAGCGCACATCAAAGCCATCGAGCCGCTTGAAGCGGGCGATAACATCGGTGGCAATCGCTTCATAAGCATGGCCCATGTGCGGCCGGCCGTTGGGATAGGCGATGGCGCTGGTGATATAATAGCGGGGTTTCAACATGACCACGGGCAATGCGGCAAACGCCGGCCAGATTCAAGTTCGCTTCAAGCCGGCACGGCCGCCAGATGCAAGGCGAGGCGATGCGCCACCTGCCCCGGCTCCAGTTGCAGCGGCACGGCTTCGCGCGCCAGGCGGCTGGCGGCTTCCCATTGTGCGATGGCGGCACCCCGTGCCGGGCCATTCAAACGCTGCGCCCGGTCAGCAATCAAGGCCGGCACCCGGTCAAGCAGCGCGGCATAACGCCCTTCCCGGCCCTTGCCGCCGATGCCGCGCGCCAACATCAGCGCCGCCGGGTTGGCGATCTGCATCTGCAAGCCCGCAAGCGCCGCCAGATCCTGTTCGAGCGCGGTAATGCCGGCCTGCGCCAGCGCGATGGCGCGGCCGGGACAGCCTTGGGCCAGGCGCACAAGCAGGCTTTCATCCTCGCCTTCCAGATCGGCGCCGGCCAACACGCGCATCACATCGGAATCGGGCAGCCGCGAAAAGCGCAGCGTGCGGCAACGCGAACGGATGGTGGGCAGCAAGCGGCCAGGCGCGTGGCTGATGAGCAGGAACACCGTGTCTAGCGATGGTTCCTCAAGATTTTTGAGCAACGCATTGGCCGTGTTGCGGTTCATGTCGTCTGCTGCGTCGATGATCACCACCCGGCGCGGGCCGAGCATCGGCGTTCCCGTCAGGAATTCGCGCAGTGGCTGGCCTTCACTGTCGGCCCGGCGCACGATCTGGCCGATAACGATCTCACTGCGCAGCTTGCCGGTTTTGGCCAATGTGCGTTCGATCAGGCGGAAATCCAGATGCGATCCAGCGGCCATCAGGCGGGCTGCCTCACCCTCTGCCGGTACATCGAATCCGCCGCCAGCAGGACCACCGGCCAGCAGCCATGTCGCAGCCTGGCGGGCAAACAGCGCCTTTCCCAGCCCCTGCTGACCAACAAGCAGCCAGGCATGGTGCGGACGCCCGCCGGTGAAGGCGGCCGTGAAGGCCTCCACCTGTGCAGTGTGGCCGATCAACACAGCGCAGCCCGGATGCGCTGTGACACGACTTCGATGCTGCCGGCGGCGTTGATGGCACGGCAGCGGTTCGGTTCAGCGCCGGGCAGCATGGCAAAAAAATCGTCGATGCGAGCGTGGAATGCAGCGCCCGCGCTTTCAAAACGGGCTTCGGCATCGCCGCGATCTGCAGCGCGGGCCAGTCCCTCGGCCGGTGCCAGCCGCAAGACCAGCGTGAAATCAGGCCATAGCCCCACGGCTTCGTTGTGCAGATCGATCAAGGCTGCGTCTTCAAGTCCGCGTCCAGCGCCCTGATAGGCGCGGGTGGAATCGATGAAGCGGTCGCAGATTACCGCCGCGCCGCGTGCCAGCGCCGGCCGGATGACACGCACGACGTGATCAACGCGTGCCGCCGTCATCAACAGCGCCTCGCTCCATGCGGTCCAGCGAGTGTCTTCCCCTGACACCAGCAGGCCGCGAATGGCTTCGGCGCCCGGCGTGCCGCCCGGTTCGCGGGTCAGAACCACCTCAAGGCCGTCGGCGCGCAAAACCTCGGCCAGCAATCGCCCTTGCGTGGACTTGCCGCTCCCCTCCCCGCCTTCCAGCGTGATGAAACGGCCAGCCATCATCAGCCGAACAAGCTCATCAGCCAGTTCCACGCGCGGCGAAACACGCCGGCTTCCTCGATGGCAACGGGCGTGACCAGCGGCGCTTTCACCGGGGCCTGGCCGGGGATCGTCACCACCAGATTGCCCACATGGCTGCCGGCCTTGAGCGGCGCGGTGAGGCCGGGCAAGCTTTCGACACTGGTTTTGCGTTCCATGGCGAAACCGCGCGGCACGGTGACAAACAATTCCTTGCCGGCCGCCGCATCGATGCTGGTTTCAGCAGCGCCGGCGATGGCAACCTTGCCCATCACCTGGCCCTTTTTGCCTAGCGGCAGATTCTGCCACGCGCCAAAGCCCCAATTCATGAAATCGACGCTGGCCGAAACCCGTTCGCCAAAGCTGCCCAGCCCGGCCACCACCATCACGATGCGGCGGCCGTTCTGCACAGCGGAACCGGTAAAACCATAGCCGGCTTCCTCCGTGTGGCCGGTTTTCAGGCCATCGGCGCCGGCAATCTTGCCCAGCAAGGGATTGCGATTGCCCTGCGTGATGGCCTGACCGCCGCCCATGGTCTTGCCCCAGGTGAAGCCCTGTTTCTGGTAAAAACGGGCATAAAGCTCGGGGAAGTCGCGCACCGTCGCTTCGGCGACCATCGCCAGATCGCGGGCGGTCACGTATTCGTTTGGATCGGGCCAGCCATTGGTGTTGGTGAAATGACTGCCCTTCAGGCCCAGGCGCGCGGCTTCGCGGTTCATCAGCGCCACATAATTGGCCTCGGTGCCGCCCAACCCTTCGGCCAGCACCACGCAGGCATCATTGCCCGACAAGGTGACGATGCCGTGCAGCAGATTTTCCACGCTCACCTGTTCGTTGACGCTCAGGAACATGGTGCTGCCCTGGTTGTTCCACTTGGTCCAGGTTTCGGGGCGCACCATGACCAACTGGCCCAGATTGGCCTCGCCGGCCTTGAGCAACTTGAACGCAACATACACGCTCATCATCTTGGCCATCGATGCAGGCGGGATGCGCTTGTCGGCCTCTTTGGAAAACAGCACGCGGCCGGTTTGCAGATCTTTCATGAAGGCGATGGGGGCGGCGCTGTTGTAGGCCGGGGCCTGAGCTGAGACTGGCGCCGCAGCGGGGGCGGCCAGAGCCACAAGAACGATGGGGGCAATGAAGCGCATCTGGGGCAGGTTCCTTGGCGCAATCAGGGCGCGTTTGCGGGGGGAATCAATCTTGCGTCGGCATAGCCGGCTGCGCGCACCTGCGCCAGCGCCGCGCTGGCCATGGCTTCGCTGCCATAGGGGCCAAGCCGCACGCGGGTGAGGCCGCCGGCCAGGCGTTGCGTGAGCACCGGGCCAAAACTGGAAAGATAGCCCTTGAGCCAGGCCACCCGCCCGCCATCGGCCAGCGCCGCCACCTG
>NZ_JBDNFM010000213.1:0-6908 GCF_041689835.1 Sandarakinorhabdus sp. | reverse complement strand
CTGCCCCCCATCATCGCGAGCTGGTTTGCGAATCGCGGCTGGCACGTGCGCGAGCATCAATTGGCGATGATCGCGGCGGCGGCCGCTGGCCGTCACGCGCTGCTGACGGCCCCCACTGGCGCGGGCAAGACGCTGGCGGGGTTCTTGCCGACGCTGGCTGATCTGGCGACAACACCCCACGAGGGCCTGCACACGCTGTACATCTCGCCGTTGAAGGCGCTGGCGGTGGATGTGCAGCGCAATCTGATCACGCCCGTCGAACAGATGGGCCTTGATATCAGTGTGGAAACCCGCACCGGGGATACGCCGGCAGCGCGCAAGGCCCGGCAAAAGGAGCGGCCGCCGCACATCTTGCTCACCACGCCCGAAAGCCTGGCCAATCTGCTGTCCAACCCGGAAGGCCCGGCGATGATGGCCGGCGTCAAGCGGGTCATCATCGATGAAATTCACGCCTTTGGCACCACCAAGCGCGGCGACCAGTTGTCGTTGTGCCTGGCCCGGCTGCAACGCATCGCGCCGGGCATGCGGCGCGTTGGCCTTTCGGCCACCATTGCCGATCCGGAAAGCTGGGCCGGCTGGCTGGCGCCCGATGCCGATGTGGACCAGGTTGACGTGGTGGTGGCCAGGGGCGGCGCCGATCCGGCCATCGATATCCTTGTGATCGACGACCGCATCCCGTGGGGTGGCCACAACGGCCGCTGGGCAGCGCGCGCCGTGATGCGCCGGATCGAAGCGGCGCGGCTGGCGATCGTGTTCGTCAACACCCGCGCCGTGGCCGAACTGGTGTTTCGCGATCTGTGGGCGGAAAACGACCAGTCGCTGCCTGTTGGCATCCACCACGGCAGCTTGGCGCCCGAAGCCCGCCGCAAGGTGGAAGCGGCGATGGCAGCCGGCCGGCTGCGCGGCATTGTCGCCACCTCCAGCCTCGATCTCGGGCTGGATTGGGGCGATGTCGATCTGGTTATCCAGATGGGCGCCCCCAAGGGCGCGTCGCGGCTGCTGCAACGCACGGGGCGCGCCAATCACCGCATGGACGAAGCCAGCCGCTGCCTGATCGTGCCGGGCAATCGCTTTGAATATCTGGAGGCGCTGGCGGCGCGCGATGCGGTGCTGGCGGGGGAACTGGATCCCGATGGCTTTCGCCCCGGTGCGCTGGATGTGCTGGCCCAGCATGTGGTCGGCTGCGCGGCGGCCGGGCCGTTTTTCCCTGATGAACTGTATGACGAGGTGAAAAGCGCCGCGCCCTATGCCGGGCTGACGCGCGCCGCGTTCGAGGCGGTGCTGGGGTATGCGGCCACGGGCGGTTATGCGCTGAAGGCCTATGAACGCTACCAGCGGCTGGTGCCGACCAAAGACGGCCAGTTGCGGCTGCGGACGGCGGCGCTGGGCCGGCAGTGGCGGATGAACAGCGGCACCATCGTCGAGGCGGTGGCCATGAACGTGGTATTTGGCAGCGGCAAATCGAGCCGCCATGGCAGACGCTTGGGCCAGGTGGAGGAGTATTTCGCCAGCCAGCTGCAACCCGGCGACAGTTTCATGTTTGCCGGCCAGGTGCTGGAAGTGACCGGGTTCGACGGTGCCGATGTGCATGTGCGGCTGGGCCGGGGCAACCCCAAGGTGCCGGTTTATGCCGGCGGACGCATGCCGATGACGACGCGGCTGGCGGCGCGGGTGCGCGGCCTGATGAACGACCGCGCCCGCTGGCTGGGCATGCCGGGCGATGTGCGCGAATGGCTGGCGATTCAGGACCGCGTCTCGCAGCTGCCCGGCGAGGATGATGTATTGGTGGAAACGTTCCAGCGCGATGATCGCTGGTACATGGTGGTGTATGGTTTTGCCGGCCACGCCGCGCACCAGACGTTGGGCATGCTGCTGACACAGCGCATGGAGCGCGCCGGGCTGAAACCGCTGGGCTTTGTCGCCAGCGATTACGCCATGGCGTGCTGGAGCCTCGATCCGGTCGATGATCCGCATCCGCTGTTTGATCCCACCGTGCTGGAAGATGAACTGGCGGAATGGCTCGCATCATCGCCGTTCCTGCGCCGGGCGTTTCGGGAGGTGGCGATCATCGGCGGCTTGATCGAGCGCACCCAGCCCGGCGCGCACAAGACCGGTAAGGCGATGAGCGTTTCATCCGATCTGATTTACGACGTGCTGCGCCGGCACGAACCAGACCATCTGCTGCTCACCGCCGCGTGGACCGATGCGCGCGGCAAACTGACCGATGTGGCCCGGCTGGCGGCGCTGCTCGAACAGGCGCACGCACGGCTCAGCCATGTGCGCGCGGCGCGGGTGACACCGCTGGCGGTGCCGTCGTTGCTCACCATCGGGCGCGAACGGGTGGGCGACAGTGCCGACAGCGCGCTGCTGATAGAAGCCGAAGCCCTGATCGCCGAAGCAATGCGGATTGATTGACCGGTGGGCACGCGAGGGCCTAACGCAGGCCCATGTCTGTTGCCTTTTCGTTCGCCGGAGAAAGCTTCCAGCCGCTGCCGTGCGGCGCGCTGTGGTGGCCGGCCGAGCAGACGTTGTTTGTTGCGGATCTGCATTTTGAAAAGGCCAGCCATTTTGCCCGCAAAGGCTGGCTGCTGCCGCCGCACGCCACGGCCGACACGCTGGCCAATCTGATCGCGGCAGTGGAAACCACCGGGGCGCAGCGGCTGGTGTGTCTGGGCGATTCGTTCCACGATCAAGCCGGACCCGAACGCCTGGCGCCCGAAACCCGCCGCGCGCTGATGACGATGACCCGCAGCCTCGATTGGTGGTGGATCACCGGCAACCACGACGAAGATGCCGCCGCTGTGCTGGGCGGGCGCGTCATGGCGGAAGGCCGCATCGGCCCGCTGGTGCTGCGCCACGAAGCCGATCCGGGCGATATCACGCCGGAATTGTCGGGGCATTTTCACCCCAAGCTGGTGATCCGTCACCGCGGCCGCCACATCGCACGGCGCTGCATCGCGCACAGCGCCACCAAGCTGATCCTGCCGGCCTATGGCGCGTTCACCGGCGGGCTGGATCTTGCCGACCCAGCTGTGCAGGCAGCGCTGGCCGGGCCAGCCACTGCCTTGGTGATGGACGGGGAACGGTTGCTGCGCTTTCCGGTGGGTTGACGGGCGCGGCGGCACGGGGGACGCTGTACGCCATGAGCGATTATGATCTCGTTATTCGGGGCGGCCATATCGTCGATGGCAGCGGCGCGGCGGTTTTCGACGGCGACGTGGCTGTAAACGCTGGCCGCATTGCCGCTGTCGGCGCCGTGAGTGGGCGCGGGATGGACGAGATCGATGCCAAGGGCCTGCTGATCACGCCGGGTTTCGTTGATGTGCACACCCATTATGACGGGCAGGCGACCTGGGACCAGCGGTTGCAGCCGTCGTCCTGGCACGGCGTCACCACGGTGATTGCCGGCAATTGCGGGGTGGGATTTGCACCGTGCCGGCCGCAGGATCAGGATCGGCTGATCCGCCTGATGGAAGGCGTGGAGGATCTGCCGTTCCCGGTGCTCAAGGCGGGCCTGCCGTGGAACTGGCAGAGCTTTCCCGACTATCTGGACAGTCTGAGTGCCCGCGCCTTTGATATGGATATCGGCCTGCAACTGCCGCACGCAGCGCTGCGCGTGTTCGTGATGGGGGAACGCGGCGCCAATCGCGAGCCGGCCAGCGCGGATGATATTGCTGCGATGGCGGCATTGGCGCAAACGGCCATGGAAGCCGGCGCGATGGGCTTTTCCACCTCGCGCACGCTCAACCACCGCACCTCCGATGGCCAGCCGACGCCAACGTTGACGGCGGCCGAAGACGAATTGATGGGCATCGCACTCGCGCTTGGCCGGGCGAAAAAGGGCGTGCTGCAATTCGTTTCCGATTTCGCCAATCCCGAAGCCGAATTCGCCATGATGCGCCGGCTGTGTGAAGCCTCGGGCCGGCCGCTCAGCTTTTCGCTGGCGCAATCGCCGGCAGCGCCCAGGGGCTGGCGAAAATTGCTCGATCTGCTCGAACAGGCTACCGCTGCCGGCCTGCCGATGAAGGCGCAGGTGGCGGCGCGGCCGGTTGGCGTGCTGCTGGGGCTTGATCTGACGCTCAATCCGTTCAGCCTCCACCCCGATTGGCGCAAGGGCGACAGCCTTGCCGAGCAGCGCCGGAGCCTTGCCGATCCGGATTTCGTGGCCTGCCTGATCGCCAATCCGCCGCCAGCCGGCAATGTGCTTGGCACCGCGCTGCTGCACCGTTGGGGCGACATGTACCAGCTGGGCAATCCGCCCAATTACGAACCGCTGCCCGAAACCAGCCTTGCGGCGCAAGCGATGCGGCGCGGGGTGGCGTTTGAAGTGGTTGCGGCGGAATGGCTGCGCGCGGGCATGATTTATGTGCCGTTCCTCAATTTTGCCGATGGCGATCTGGATGCCGTGGGCGCCATGCTGGCGCATGCCGATACGATTCCCGGCCTGTCCGACGGCGGCGCGCACGTGGGCATGATTTGCGACGGCAGTTTTCCCACCACGCTGCTCACCCACTGGGCGCGGGATCGCAGCCACGGACGGCTGCCACTGGAGCATCTGATCAAGCGCCAGGCGCATGATACGGCGCGCGCCGTTGGGCTCACCGATCGCGGGCTGATTGCGCCGGGCCAGCGGGCGGACATCAACTTGATCGATCTCGATCGCCTCGCCCTGCTGCCGCCCGAGGTGGAGCATGATTTGCCGGCCGCCGGCCGCCGCCTGTTGCAGCGCGCCCGCGGGTACCGGGCGACGCTGGTAGCGGGCCAAGTGACCTACCGCGACGGTGAAGCCACCGGCGCGCTGCCCGGCCGGCTGCTGCGCGGTGCGACAACGGCTTGAACCCGAAGTATTTTGCCGCGCGATGGAACCATTTCATCGAAGTTTCGCTTGACCAGTTGGAACGGTTGGCAATGGATGTCTGCCGAATGCAGAGGTCATGATGCCCGTAAAACCAGTCAAAACTGCCGTGTTTCCCGTTGGCGGCCAGGGCACCCGCTTCCTGCCTGCCACCAAGGCCATGCCCAAGGAAATGCTCCCCGTCGTCGACAAGCCGCTGCTGCAATATGCGGTAGATGAAGCCCTGGCCGCCGGGATCGAGCGGTTGGTATTTGTCACGGCGCGCGGCAAGGGCGCGCTGGAGGATTATTTCGATATTGCCCGGGAACTGGTGGACAGCTTGAAGGCCAAGGGCAAGACGGCGGAACTCGCCATCCTGGAAACCACCCAGATCGAACCTGGACGGCTGGTTTATGTGCGCCAGCAGGAGCCGGCTGGGCTGGGCCACGCCGTGTGGTGCGCCCGCCATGTCGTCGGGCGCGAGGCGTTTGCCGTGCTGCTGCCCGACGAATTGCTGTGGAACCCGGCAAACCCGGCGCTGAAGGAAATGCATGCCGCCTATGAGCGGCTGGGAGGCAACATCATTTCGGTGCTCGAAGTGCCCGAAGAACATACCCAGCGTTATGGTATTGTCTCGCCCGGCGCAGTCGATGGGCTGATCACCGAGGTAAAAGCACTGGTGGAAAAGCCGGCACCGGGCACTGCGCCGTCGCGGCTGGCTGCCATCGGGCGGTATATCCTGCAACCCGAGGTGATGGACGTGCTGGCACACGGCAAGCGCGGCGCCGGCAACGAAATCCAGCTTACGGATGCGATGGCGGAAATGATCGGCCAGCAGCCGTTCCACGCGCTCACGTTCACCGGCACGCGCTTTGATTGCGGTGACAAGGCCGGGCACATCACCGCCAACATCGCATTGGCGCTGGAGCGGGACGATGTGGGGCCGGCCGTGCGCGAATGGCTGCGCGCCAACTACGCCTAGGCGGTCAGGGCAGGCCAACCACCTGCAGCGCCCGCAATTGGCGGACAGACCGCGCCGCCCGCACCTCGCCCGCTACCACCAGCCGAACCGGGCCGTCTGCTTGGGAAAGTGGCTTGCCGTCGCAGGCGGTCGCCACCAGCACCGGCCGATTGCCCAGCTTGGCATCAAGTTCGCCCAGGCTGAAGGTGACGCGGTAACCATCGGCGGCCTGCGCCACGATCAGCGTCGTCAACGCCGCCCCGCGCAGCGCCTCGCCCGCTGGCAGGCCGGCCGCTGCCGCCAGATCGGCCAACCACGCCCCGGTGCACACATGGCTTTGCCCATGCGCTGTCAATGTCGCGCTAGCTGCTGGCAGCCGGGCCAGGCTGGCGGCGTCAATTGGCAGGCTGGCGGGCAACGCGGCCGCGGCGGCAAGCGAGGCTAGAATGGCGACGATCATGCGCGCGGGGGCTTTCGGCTGTGACTGGAACGACACGATAGCGCCGCCTGTGTCATCCGCAACATTGACGGGCGGTGGATTCGCGATAGGTGACGGCGGATGACCGACGCCCATTCCCCCTTCGATGCCCGCTTGCTGCGCGATGCCTTTGGCTGTTTTACCACCGGGGTCACGGTGGTGACCAGTCAATCCCCCAGCGGCGAACGGGTGGGCCTGACGGCAAACAGCTTCACGTCGGTCAGCATTGATCCGCCGTTGCTGCTGTTTTGCCCGGCCAGCGGTGCCTCGGCGTTGCCGGTGCTGCGCGAATCGGGGCGATTTGCCATCAATATTCTCGCGTCGGATGGTCAGGCGGTGGCCGATCGCTTCACCAAGCGCGGCATCGACCGTTTCGCCGATGAAGATTGGCAGGATTGGGACGGCGTGCCGGTGCTGGCCAGCGCCAAGGCGGCCTTTGCCTGCACGCTGCACGCCGATCACGATGGCGGCGATCACCGCATCATCGTTGGCCGGGTGACGCGCCTTGCGCTGGATCAGGGCCGCGAGCCGCTGCTGTATCTGCATGGCCGCTATCGCCGGGTGCATGTTGGCTGAACCCGGCGCCTCGGATCGCCCCGCGGCGGAAACCGCAGCCCAGCGCCGCGGAGACGCGG
>NZ_JBDNFM010000212.1:0-2522 GCF_041689835.1 Sandarakinorhabdus sp. | reverse complement strand
GCGGCGCTGCTGGAAGCCGGCGAAGACGCAGGCCTGGAAGCAGCCATGGTCAAGGATTTGGGCGCGACCTTCGAACAGGCCATCCCCGAAGTGACGCGCAGCCTGTTGCCCTTCATCCCGAACCCGCCCGCCAGACTGCTCGCCACGCTGGAGGCCACGGTCCACATCGCGCCGATGGTGTCCTTGCGCGGCGGCACCCGCGAGATATTGCGCGGCATCATCGCGCGCGGGCTGGGCGTGCGATAGAGCCAAGGCCTGTCCTACACGGCCAAAGCCTGTCATCATGGCTGCGTCCACAAATATTGCAGGTGACGATTGCCGGCGGCCCAGCCTGTCCCGATTCCACACAATTCGTCAAAACTGGCAAAGCCGAAGCCCGAAACCTGCCCGCCGTTGGCGCTTTTACAACCATTTGGATTCACAGCAATTCAAACATCCCGAAGCCGGGTCCAGGAGCATGAAATGACCGACCTTGTCCTGTATGAACGCGATGGCCACATCGTCACCCTCACGCTCAATCAGCCGGAATTGCGCAACCCGGTTTCAGATGATGACATGGTGGATGCTATATTGGCGGCACTGGTGCGGCTGGAAAACGATCCGGATGCGCGCGTGGCCATCCTCACCGGAGCCGGCAGCGCCTTTTCATCGGGCGGCAACCTGAAAAAGATGGCCAGCGGCGGCGGGTTGGCCGACGCCGCGCCGATCAAGACGAGGCGCAATTACCTCACCGGCATCCAGCGCCTGCCCCGGGCGTTTGCGGCGCTGGAGGTGCCGATCGTGGCGGCGGTAAACGGCGCGGCCATCGGTGCCGGCTGCGATCTGGCCTGCATGTGCGACATCCGTGTGGCGGGGACAAGTGCCAGATTTGCCGAGAGTTTCGTGAAACTGGGCATCATCCCCGGCGATGGCGGCGCTTGGCTGCTGCCGCACGTGGTGGGCCATGCCAAGGCCGCCGAAATGGCGCTGACCGGCGACATGGTGGACGCCGCCGAAGCGCTGCGCATCGGGCTGGTGAGCCGCGTGGTGCCGGATGCCGAGTTGCTGGATGCTGCCCGCGCGGTCGCCTTGCGTATCGCCGCCAACCCGCCACTCGCAGTGCGCATGACCAAGCGCCTGCTGTGGGAGGCGCGTCAGGCCAGTCTGGAGACGATATTGCAGCTTTCGGCCGCGATGCAGGCGCTGGCACACACGACGGACGACAACCGCGAGGCGATGGCCGCCTTCCTGGAAAAGCGGACGCCGGATTTCAGCGGAAACTGAACCGGTTGCGGTGCACGGCCTCAGCTGATCGGCTCAAGTGTCGGCAGCATCGCGGCCCAGCCAATCGGCCAGCACGCTGGCTTCATCTTCCCCCACGCGCGGCGGCGGCCGGCGCATGGTGGCCGGCGTGGCCGACAATTTGCCCGGAAAGGCGACGCTGGGAATATGGGCGCCGTCGCTGCGGGTGAATTCATGCACCACGTTGCGGGCGGCAATGAACGGATCGGCAAACACCTCGCTTATTTTGTTCACCGGCCCGGCCGGCACGCCTGCGGCCGCCAGCCGTTCGATCAGCGCCGCGCCGGGTTCGTTTGCCACCAGCCGCTGCACTTCGGCTTCGATGGCGTCGCGGTTGAGCAGGCGGGCGCTGGCGGTGAGGAAGCGTTCGTCTTCGGCCAATTGCGGCACGCCCATCAACCGGCAGAAGGCGCGAAACTGGCCATCATTGCCGATGGCGATGATGATGGTGCCATCGGCGACGTCAAATGTTTTGTAAGGTACCACCGTGGGGTGGCGATTGCCCATCCGGCCCGGATCGACCCCGCCCACCAGCCAGTTCATCGCCTGATTGGCCAGGCAGGCGATCTGAGTATCAAGCAGGCTGATATCGATATGCTGGCCTTCACCGCTGCGTTCGGCATGTCTCAGCGCGGCCAGGATCGAGATGGTGGCATAAAGCCCTGTTGTCACATCGGCCATCGCCACCCCGGCGCGCAGAGGGGCGCCGCCCTCTTCGCCGGTAATCGCCATGAAGCCACCCATGCCCTGCGCGACGAAATCATAGCCGCCGCGAGCAGCATAAGGCCCGGTTTGCCCAAAGCCGGTGATGGAACAATACACAAGGCTGGGCTTGATACTGCGCAGACTGTCCCAATCCAGGCCGTATTTTTTCAGGCCGCCAACCTTGAAATTCTCGACGACGATATCTGCCTTGGCCGCCATTTCGCGCAGCAACGCCGCGCCGGCAGGATCGGCGAAATCCACCGCAATCGAACGCTTGTTGCGGTTGGCCGCCAGATAATAGGCCGAGGTGCCAATTTCATCCGTGCCGTCAGCGCCTTTGAGAAACGGTGGGCCCCAGGCACGGGTGTCATCGCCGCGTCCCGGTGTTTCCACCTTCACCACATCGGCGCCCAGATCGGCGAGGATCTGCGTGCTCCATGGCCCGGCAAGAACGCGCGACAAGTCAAGCACACGGATACCGGCGAGCGCGGCAGGAGCAAAAGCATTAATCATGGCGCCGGGGTAGCCCGAAAAGG
>NZ_JBDNFM010000211.1:0-7777 GCF_041689835.1 Sandarakinorhabdus sp. | reverse complement strand
GGATGGCCGCGATCTGGCGATCAAGGTGCAGTATCCCGGCGTGGCGGCCAGCATCGATGCCGATGTGGACAATGTGGCGACGCTGGTGAAGCTTTCGGGGTTGGTGCCGGCGGGCTTTGCCATTGATCCGCTGCTGGCCGAAGCCAAGCGTCAGTTGCACGAGGAAGCCGATTACGCCCGCGAAGGCACGATGTTGACGCGTTACCGCGCGCTCGTCGCTGAGTGGCCTGAGGTGGTGGTGCCGCGGCTGGCCGCCGATCTGTCCCGGCCCACCATATTGGCGATGAGCCACGTCAAGGGCGTCGCCATCGACCGGACCGCCGCCCTGCCCCAGGCCGAGCGCGACCGGTTGATGACCCTCATGCTGCGCATCCTGATGGCCGAATTATTTGATTGGCGGGTGATGCAGACCGACCCGAATTTTGCCAATTATCGCTACGATCTCAATAGTGGCCAGCTGGTGCTGCTCGATTTCGGTGCGGCGCGCGAAATATCGACGGTGGTAAGCGACGGCTACCGGGCGCTGCTGGCATCCGGTTTGGCCGGCGATGACCACGGGCTGCTGCAGGCGATGGCCGGCATCGGTATCTTGCCGCCCAATGCCCCGGCCGCGATGACCGAGACGATATTGGCAATGGCGCGCGACGGGTTTGCGCCGCTGCGGCTGGACGGGCCGTTCGATTTCGGCGCCGGTGGGCTGGCGGGCAATCTGAAAGACCAATCGTCCACGCTGATTGCCCAGCGCGAACATTTCATCGCGCCGCCGCCCGACATCCTGTTCATCCAGCGCAAGATTGCCGGCATGTATCTGCTGGCGGCCCGGCTGAAGGCACGGGTGGATGTGGCGGCGCTGGTGCGGCCCTATACCGGCGATGGCAATGTGCAGGCATCGACCCAGCCCAGCGCCGCCAGTGCGGCCAAGCGATCAGGCGCGATTTCCAGCGAGCTTTCGCGGCAGCCGGCGGCGGGAAATACCGTCGCATAGGGTTTCAGCGACACGTCGATCCACACCGGCACGCCGGTTGCCAGCCCGAACGGGCAGACGCCGCCGACCGCGTGCCCGGTCACAGCCAGGGTTTCTTCGGCATCCAGCATGCGCGGCTTGCCGCCCAATGCCGCGCGCGCCTTCTTGTTGTCGAGCCGGGCATCGCCGCGCGTCACCAGCAACAGCACCGCGCCGTTCACCCGCATCGCCAGCGTCTTGGCGATCCGGCCCGGCGCCACTCCCAGCGCGGCGGCGGCTTGCGCCACGGTGGCGGTGGACGCGCCCGGCACGATCACCGGCACATCGGGGGCGTTGGCAGCCAGCCAGCGGAGCACGTCTTCATGAGCCATGGTGCTGGATTTGCCCAACAAGCGTGCAGTGCACAAGAGTATTGGTTTGACAATACACCAAGGCTGCGGCAGCCATACGGTATCATGACCTTATCCAAGAGGGATCCCATGCGAATCGCATCCTGTGCGTTGGCGGCAATGTTGCTGGCCGGCGGCTTCCACACGCAAGCGTCGGCTCAGCCCGCCGAACCGAGCGCGGCCGATCTGGTGGCGAAGAACCTCGCGGCGCGCGGCGGCGGGGCCGCATTGGCGGCGCTGAAATCGGTGAGCCTTGAAGGCAGGCTGGTGTTTCCCGGCGGCTTTGAGCTTACCTACAACGAAGTGCGAGCCGGCGGCGGCGTGCGGGTGGATGCCGCGCTGCAGGGCCTGGCGCTGGTGCAGGCGTATGACGGCAAGGGCACGGGCTGGCGCATCAATCCGTTCGAAGGCCGCAAGGACGCCGAACCGATGAGCGACGATGAAGCCCGTAGCTTTGCCGACACCGCGCCGATTGCCGGCGTGCTGCTGTCGGCGGCCAGCGATGGCAGCGCCGTCACCTATCTGGGGCGTGAGGATTTCGATGGCACCAATTGTTACAAGCTGAAGGTGGCGCAGAAAGACGGCGATGAGTTCGTTTATCTGATCGATCCGGATTCCATGCTGGAAGTGAAGATTACCGAAACCCGCAAACTGCGCGGCACCGTGCAGGTGAGCGAATCCGAACTGGGCGATTATGAAGCCGTGGGCGGCGTGATGTTCCCGATGTCGATCGAAACTGGCCCGCAGGGCGCCAGCCAGCGCCAGCGCGTCATCATCGCCAAGGCGAGCGCCAATCCGGCCGCGCCCGCCAGCCTGTTCGCCAGCCCCAGCAAATGAGGGAATTTCGTCCCATGATCCGCACATTCCTGCTGGCCGCAACGGCCCTCACTCTTGCCATCCCAGCCGCTGCCGCGGACACCGCCGTTCCGGCCAGTGCCGGCATTTCAGGTTTGGGCATCCGCAACATCGGTTCGGCCGCCATGTCGGGGCGCATCGCTGCGCTGGCGGCGCGGGTGGAAGAAGACGGCAAGGTCACCCTGTTCGTGGGCGCCGCATCCGGTGGTGTCTGGAAATCCGAAGACGGCGGCACAACGTTCACGCCCAAATTCGACAAGCAGCCGGTGCAGTCGATTGGCGCAGTGGCGCTTGATCCCAGCAACAAGCAAACCGTGTGGGTGGGCACCGGCGAGGCCTGGACACGCAACAGCGTTTCGGTGGGCAATGGCATCTACAAATCCACCGATGGCGGCGACAACTGGACGTTGATGGGCCTGCCCGGCACCGAGCGCATCACCAAGATCGTGGTGCACCCCGCCAACGGCAACATCGTTTATGCCTGCGCCCCCGGTGCGCTGTGGAGCGACAGCCCCGATCGCGGCCTTTACAAGACGACCGACGGCGGCAAGACGTGGGCGCAGATCCTGAAAGGCGCCAATCTTTCAACCGGCTGTTCGGGCGTCAGCCTTGATCCGTCGAACCCTGAACGCATCATCGCCGGGCTGTGGGATTTCCGCCGCAAGGGCTGGACATTCCGTTCGGGCGGTGACGGCCCCGATGCGCCGTCGGGCAGCGCGATGGCAATCAGCGAAGATGGCGGCAAGACGTGGAAAACCATGGACGCCGCCACCACCAAGGGCTTGCCGAAGGGCCCGTGGGGCCGCATCGAGGTGGTGCACGCACCGTCGATGCCGAACCGCGTTTATGCGGTGATCGAACACGCCAAAACCGCGCTGTATGTTTCCGAAGACGGCGGCAAGAGCTGGGAAGCGCGCGACAGCAGCCGCAATATGGTGTGGCGCCCGTTCTATTTCCAGAAACTGGTGGTGGATCCCACCAACGCCGATCGCCTGTTCAAGATGAACCTGCGCGTGATCGTGTCCGACAATGCCGGCAAAAGCTTTTCCGACACCGCTGGCGGCAGCCACGCCGATTGGCACGATGTGTGGGTGAACCCCAAAAACCCCAAGCATCTGATTGGCGCCGATGATGGCGGCATGTGGATCAGCCACGATGGCGGCAGCAAATGGTCACACGCGCGCAACCTGCCGATCAGCCAATTTTATCACGTCGCCATCGACGATCGTGACCCGTACCAGGTATACGGCGGCCTGCAGGACAACAGCAGCTGGGTGGGGGACAGCGAGTATCCGGGCGGCATCAGCAACCACCGCTGGGAAAATCTGTATGGCGGCGACGGATTCTGGGTGCTGCCCGATCCCACCAGCGCCGATCACGTCTATGCCGAATATCAGGGCGGCAACATCGGACGGATCAACCGCAAGACTCTGGAACAAAAGGCCATTCAGCCCAAAGCCGGTTACAAGGAAAAACTGCGCTTCAACTGGAATACGCCGATGGCGCTCAGCCCGCACGACAAGACCGTGCTGTATCTGGGCAGCCAGTTTCTGCACCGCACCCGCGACCACGGCAACACGTGGGAACGGATTTCGCCGGATCTCACCACCAACAACCCGGCCAAGCAGCAACAGGAAAAATCCGGCGGCATCACGGTGGACAACAGTTCCGCCGAAATGCACACCACCATCTATTCGGTCAGCGAAAGCCCCCAAGCGGCCGGCACCATCTGGGTGGGCACCGACGACGGCAATGTGCAGGTGACCCGCGACGGCGGCGGCAAGTGGACCAATGTCACCAAGGCGCTGAAACTGGGCCCGGACAATTGGGTGAGCTGGGTCGAAGCCAGCCAGCACGATGCTGCCGTCGCCTATGTCGCGGTGGATCGCCACGCGTTCGGCGACATGGCCCCGCACATCTTTGTTACCCGCGATGGCGGCAAATCGTTCACGCGCATCGCCGGCCCGGCCACGGCTGGCATTCGCGGTTATGCCCACGTGATCAAGGAAGACCGCAGCGACCGCAACATCCTGTTTGCCGGCACCGAATTCGGCCTGTTCGTCAGCCGCAACGCCGGCGCCAACTGGGAAGAATTCCGCCCCGGCAATTTCCCGGCTGTGGCGGTGCGCGATGTCGTCCAATCGAAAAAGGGCGACGATCTGGTGCTGGCCACCCACGGCCGCGGCATCTGGGTGATCGACGATGTCTCGCCGCTGCGCAGCCTGACGCCCGCAGTGGTGGCTTCCAACGTCACCCTCGTTGCCTCCGCGCCGGTAGAACAGCGCATTCAGGGCAATGGCGGCTGGTCGGAAGGCGATGCCAATTTTGTCGGCGACAATCCGCCCGACGGCGCGGTGATCACTTATTATCAAAAAGCCCGCCACGTTATCGGCCGCATGAAGATGGAAATCATCGGCCCCGATGGCCAGGTGGTGGAAGAATTGACCACCTCCAAGCGCAAGGGGGTCAACCGTGTCGTGTGGTCGATGCGCACCAAGCCGCCTTTGGTCCCGCCCGCCGCCAGCCTGGCCGGCAATTCGATCCTGGGCCAGCGCGTCATGGCCGGAGCGTACAAGGTGCGGCTGACCAAGGCCGGCGAAGTCACCGAAGCGCCGTTGACGCTGATCAGCGATCCGCGCGCCACCTTCAGCGCGGATGATCGCAAGGCGCAATATGACGCCGCCGAGCGGGTGAAAACGCTGTTCCGCCGCATGACCGCACTCACCTTTGGGCTGGTCGCGCTCAAGCGGGACGCGGCGCAGGCCGCAAGTGCGCCCACCGCCACACCAGCAGCAAAAACCGCCGCACTCGATCTGGGCACCAGGGCCGATGAACTGCGCAAGCAGGTGGTTGCGACCACCGAGGGCGGCGCCATCACCGGCGAGGAACGGCTGCGCGAGAATATGGACATGGCGTACGGCCAGATCATCAGCACCGAAGGCCGGCCGCCGGGCTATGCCGTCGCGCGGGTGGATGCGCTGGAGCGGGAGCTGAAGGAAGTCGAAGACGCCTTTGCCGCCCTCAAGTCCGGCAAGGCCGCAGCGTTCAACACGCGGCTGCAACTGGCCGGCATCGCGCCGATCAGCCTGGCAGCAGTTACGGTGGATCTGGTGCCGACTGGCGGGCAATTGAGCGCGCTGGCCCGGGGCATGGTCGGCGGGCGTTATTTCGGTGATTTCCGCAGCTTGGCCTTCCCGCGCAAGAAACGGTGACACCAGCGATTGCGGCGCTGCTGCTGGCGCAGTCGTTCCCACTGGGAACCGCTGCGCCAGAGCCGCGTCTGCCCGCCGAAGCCCTGATTACCGTTACCGCGCCACCGCTACCCGGCCGCGTGTTCACCCCTGTGGTCGGCCTGTCGGGCGAAGCTCTGCTTGATCGGCAACCGCGCAGCATCGCTGATGCGCTGCGCGGCTTGCCGGGTGTCTCGGTTCGCACCAATTCGCGCGGTGAAGCCGTGGCACGCATTCGTGGCAGCGACGAACGCCAAACTTTGGTGTTTCTGGACGGCGCGCCGCTCAGCGTTCCGTGGGATGGCCGCGTCGATATTGGGCTGTTGCCAGCCGGGTTGATTGGCGGGCTCACGGTGCGCAAAGGTGCCGGCGCCCTGGAATACGGCGCCAATGCCGTGGCCGGCGTGGTCGATCTGACCACCCGCACCCGCGGCAGCGTGGGTGTGGCGCAGGCCGGGCTGTATGGCCTGACGAACCTGTCGGCCGCCGGCGCCGTGCCCATTGGCGGCACCTTGCTCACGCTTGCAGCCTCGCATCAGGCACACGCCGCACTGCCAGTGGCGCGCAGCAGCGCCCTGCCCTTCAACCAGCCCGCCAGCGGCGGCCGCCTGAACAGCGATCTGGCTGCGACCAGCCTGTTTGCCGGACTGGGCGGCGCCGCCGGCACGCTCACTTGGCGGGTGAGTGTGCTCCGGATCGACGCCCGGCGCGGTGTCGCCCCGGAATCGGATCGCGATCCCGGCAGCGCGCGCTTCTGGCGCACGCCGGACTGGAACTTGACGCAGGCGCAGATCGCGCTGGAACTGCCGATCGGCGCCGTCACCGCCCGCGCCGTCGCCTGGCGCCAGTGGTTCGGGCAAAAGATCGAGGCGTATCACGGCGCCAGCTTCACCATGCTGCGCGGCCGCGAGATCAACGACGACGACACAGTTGGCGGCCGGTTCACGCTCCGTCATCCGCTCGGCCCCGTCACCCTGCGCTGGAGCCTGTCGGGGCAGACCAGTGATCACCGGCAAACCGATGTGACCATCCCGGCCGGCACGCAGCCCGCGCCCAAGCTGTATCGCCAGTCGCTGACATCTGGCGGGGTGGAGGCCGATGTTCCGCTGGGTGCTGCCCGGCTCACGCTGGGGCTGGGCCTCGATCGCTCCACCAATCCGCGCACCGGCGACAAGCCGGCGCAACCGACGCGGCAAGCCGCCACATTTTCCGCCGCACTGGCAATCAAACCGGCGGCCGGCGTCTCCCTCACCCTGTCTGGCGGGCGGCGAAACCGCTTTGCCTCCCCCCGCGAATTGTTCGGAGAGGCGCAGGGACGCTTCCTGCCCAATTCGGCGCTGCTGCCCGAACGGGCATGGCTGGCCGATGCAGAATTCGTCTGGCAGACGCGCGGTCTCACCCTCAGCCTCACCCCGTTCTGGAGCCAAGTGGATGGCAGCATCGGCCAGCGCATCGTGCGTGTGAACGGTGCCGGCCTGCGCCAGCGTTTCAACCAGGCACCGGCCACCAGCATCGGCATTGACGGCGCGCTGCAGGTGCCGCTGGCCGATGGCCTTACGCTGGAACTCACCGGCACCGCGCTTCATGCCAGCGCCGCCGGCCAGCCCCTGCTGCAGCGCCCGGCGCACGAGGCGATGCTGGCGTTGGATTGGGCGCCGGGCCCAAGTGCTGTCAGGGCTTTTGATCTGCGCGCCGAACTGCGCCGGATTGGGCCGGCGCGCGATCTTGCGCCTGATGGCCGCCTTGCCCCCCTCGCGCCGGCCACCGAACTCAACCTGCGCGCCCGCGTGCCCGTGCTGCGCCTGGGCCGAATGCCGATCAGCGCCACCGCCGCCATCGACAACATCACCAACGCCGTGATTTTGCCGCAGCTGGGCTTGCCGCAACCAGGGCGCAGCATCCGCATCGGCCTCATCGTCGGGGGTTGAGAGGGAACATCCAAGCCGCTATAGGATGTTTGTGAAGGCGGCTTGTGGTGAGCCGCCTTTGTGCGTTGCCGGCGTCCGCATGCAGACACCGATCTGGAAAGCAATTGCAATGACGATCAGCCCGCTCATGCCCGTTTATGGCCGCTGTGAAGTTGCGCCGGTGCGCGGCGAAGGCTGTTACCTGTATGACGCACAGGGCCGCGAATGGCTGGACATGGCCAGCGGCATTGCGGTGAATTGCCTGGGCCACGGCCACCCGCATCTGGTGGAAGCCATCCAGAAACAGGCCGCCACGCTGATGCACACGTCCAATCTTTACAAGGCGCCGGCGCAGGAACATCTGGCCCAGCGGTTGGTTGAGATGACCTTTGCCGACACCGTGTTTTTCACCAACAGCGGCGCCGAGGCTTT
>NZ_JBDNFM010000210.1:0-6914 GCF_041689835.1 Sandarakinorhabdus sp. | reverse complement strand
TGAGCCGGGGTTTTTTTGAAGGACGAACATCATGCGCCTGCTACGCGTCTCCCTCGTGCTCGCCACCCCGGCGTATGCCGCCACCCCGGCGTATGCCGCCACCCCGGCGTATGCCGCCACCCATCAGCTCAAGCCCACGCCGCAAACCGTGGCATGGGGCCATTATGATGCCGCCGACAAGCCGGCATTGACCATCAAGTCGGGCGATACGGTGGTGATGCACACGCTGCTTACCAACAGCCCGATCGGCCTTGAGCGGGCAGGGGTGGCACCAAAAGATATCGAGCCGGCGCTGCGGGCGGTGTTTGACGGCGTGCCGCTGTCGGCGCGCGGGCCGGGCGGGCATATCCTCACCGGGCCGATCGCCATCGAGGGCGCGGAGCCCGGCGACACGCTCGAAGTGCGGATCAAGAAGGTCGATCTGGCCATTCCCTACAGCTACAATGCCTTCCGTTACGGCGCCGGTTTCCTCACCGACGATTTCCCTTATTCGCGCATCAAGATCGTGCCGCTCGACCGGGAACGCATGGTCGGCAAGTTCGGGCCTGGCATCGAAGTCCCACTGGAACCGTTTTTCGGCAGCATGGGCGTTGCGCCGCCGGCAACATTCGGCCGAGTGGATTCGGCCCCGCCGGGCATCAACGGCGGCAACATGGACGACAAGAAACTGGTGGCGGGCACAACACTGTTCCTGCCGGTTTATGTGCCCGGCGCGCTGTTCCAGGCCGGCGATGGCCACGCCGCGCAGGGCAATGGTGAAGTGACGATCACCGCGCTCGAAACCTCGCTGATCGGCACGTTCGAGTTCATCCTGCACAAGAAAATCGTCACGCCCTATCCGCGCGCCGAAACCCCCACAGCCTATATCGCGATGGGGTTTGACGACGATCTGAGCAACGCCACCCGCAAGGCAGTTCGCAACATGATCGATTTCCTGGTGGCCGGAAAAGGCATGACCCGCGACGATGCCTACATGCTGGTGAGCGTCGCCGGCGATATCGAGATCACCGAGCTGGTGGACCGCAACAAGGGCGTGCATGTTGTGATGCCCAAGGCGGTATTTGTCGCAAAATAGACAGCTCGCGTCACACCGCTTTGATGGAAACGCTTTGCCGCGAGGCCAGCAGGCGCAAATTCTCCTCATGATCGGCGCGGCTGAGTTTGTAGGTGGAAATTACCGCGATCATCAGCAACCACAGCACGAGGATCGACGGCACATACCACGCGCCCAGCTGCCACAAGCTGGCTTCGGGCACCTGATCCGGGCTGGCGCCGGTGGGAAATGCCGCCAGCGTCAGCACGAAGCTGGCGGCAATAACGCCAAGGCCCTGCACTGATTTGCGGATGAAGGTGGCGGCGGCAAAGAACACGCCTTCGGAACGTCGGCTGGTCTTGAGTTCGGCCTGTTCAACAAGATCGGCAAGCATGGCCGAACTGAGAATCTGGAAGCAGATGATCAGGCCGACATCTATCACGGTGACAAACAGCATCATCCAGAACAGCGACGGATCGCCATTTGGCGGCAGCAGGCCGAAAAGGCGCAGGATGATCGGTGCCGGCAAAATCAGCCCGGCAATCAGGCCGATGATGATGGCGCCGCGTTTTTTGCCCACTGTGCGCGTGGCAATCGGAGCCATGACCGCGCCGATGATCGCCGAAATGAACACGCTGGCCGTGATGAGGCCGATTTCCGGCGGGGAGAAGCCCCAGAAATAGGCCGAGAAATAGAAGGACAGCGACGCCGACAAGCCAGTGGCAATCGCGCCAAGCATTGCCGCGCCGAACAGCGCAGCAAAGCTGCGGTTGGCCAGCGTTTCAAACATCTCGCGAAACACGGTGCCAACAGTGATGCTGCGTTTGGCGGGCGGCAACCGCAGATGGGCGATGCGTTCATGCGTGCCCAGCGATGAAGCGATGATCGCCACAAAGATCAGCACCGAAGCGATGATGCCATAAACCTCGTAAGCGTCGCGGTTGAATTGGCCGTTGGGGATGGCAGCGGTGGCAAACAGCGGAAACAGAACGGTGAAGTTCGCCACGGTCAGCACGCTGCCGCCAGTCCACCCGAAATAATAACGCCAGCCGAGCAACGCCGAGCGCTGATCGTAATCCGTCGCCAGTTCGGGCGCGAGTGCTGCGCTGGGGATTTCATAAAAAGTGATCGAGATGCGCACCACAACGGCGAGGCCAAGCAGATACCAGAACAGCGCCGTTTGCGACCAATCGGCCGGCGGATTCCAGATCAGGAAATAAGTGGCGGCCACCGGTAACGCAGAAGCATACATGAACGGATGCCGCCGCCCCCAGTGGGAACGCAGATTATCCGACCAATAGCCAACAATCGGATCGCACACTGCATCGATCATCAGCGAAATCGTGATCGCCAAGCCCACCAGCCGCGCATCAAGCCCGATGACCTGGCTGTAAAACAGCAGCAGGAAATAACTGAAGCCGCCATCCTTGATACCATAAGCTGCCGCGCCAAAGCCGTAGGCGAGGCGCGTTCTCAGTGACGGTTTGTCGGCCTTGACCGCGCTGGTTGGTGCCATGCATACCCCGCGCTGCTCGCCAATGTCTGTCCGGCAGCTTTTCTGCGGCTGACTATCAGGGGCCATTACCGTTCTGTAAAGCCGCCATGGCGGGCGATCAGGTGGCGGCCACGCTGTCTGGTTGATGTGTGCTGGCGCGGCGCGTAAAGCGCGCCGTCATGAGCACCACCTTCACACTTGATACCAGCGCCTCCCGCGCCCACCCGGTGCCGGAACCGGTGCGGCGGCTTACTGTGCCGGCCATCGCCAAGCGCAAGGGCGGGGAGCCGATCGTGATGCTCACGGCGTACACGGCGCGCATGGCGCAATTGCTTGATCCGCATTGCGATCTGCTGCTGGTCGGCGATTCGCTCGGGCAGGTGATCTATGGCCTGGATACCACGGTGAAAGTGTCGATCGACATGATGATCGCGCACGGGGCTGCCGTGGTGCGCGGTTCCTGCCGCAGCGTGGTGGTGATCGATTTGCCGTTCGGTTCCTATGAAGAAAGCCCGCAGGCCGCGTTCCGCACGGCGGCGAGGGTGATGCAGGAAACCGGCGCGGCCGCGGTCAAGCTGGAAGGCGGCGCTGTCATGGCACCAACGGTGAAGTTTTTGAGCGAGCGCGGCATTCCGGTGATGGCGCATGTCGGCCTCACCCCGCAGGCTGTGAATGCGCTGGGCGGCTATGGCGCGCGCGGCCGCAGTGAAGCCGAAGCCGCCAAGATACTCGATGATGCCCGCGCCGTGGCCGAAGCCGGCTGTTTTGCGTTGGTCGTCGAAGGCGTGGTGGAAACGCTGGGCCGCGATATAACCGCGGCTGTGACCTGCCCCACGATCGGTATCGGCGCATCGCCCGCCTGCGACGGCCAGGTGCTGGTGGTGGACGACATGTTGGGCATGTTCGAGCGGGCGCCGCGTTTTGTCGAACGTTTCGATAATCTGGCGGCGCGCATTTCCGATGCGGCAGCGCGTTATGCTGGCGCCGTGCGCGAACGCCGATTTCCAACGGATGCGCAGCTGTATCGCTGAACGGCGGCGACCCTTTACCTTTACGGCGCTGTCGGGCATTCACGCCTCGGCAAGATACGCCGGTGCAAATCCCGACCATCAGGAGCTTGACGACCTTGGCCAACACGCCTGCCAAACCCGAAGACGCTTTCCTGCGCGAAGTGGACGAGGAATATCGCCGTTCGCAGATGGCGGGCCTGTGGAAGCGTTTCGGCACGCTGGCGGTTGCGGTGCTCATCCTTGCGCTGGCCGGCCTCGCCGGCTGGCTGTTCTGGCAAGACCGGCAGGCCAAGGCGGCGGGCGATGCCGGCGCCGCGCTCACGCGGGCCGTCGAGCAGCTGGAAGTGGGTGAAGGCGCCCGCGCCCGCCCGGTGCTCGAAGCCATGACCCGCAACGGCCCCGGCGCCTACACGGGCCTGGCCCGCATGGTGATGGCAAATGATGCACTGGCTGGCGGCGACAAGCCCAAGGCGCGCGGGCTGTACGAAGCGGTGGCCGCTGACAGCAGCCTGCCGCAGCCGCTGCGCGATGCGGCGTTGGTGAAGGCGGTGCGCGTGGGTTTTGATCAATTGCGCCCCGCCGACGTTGTGGCCAAGCTGAAGCCGCTGACAGTGCCGGGCAACGCCTGGTTCGGCGTGGCCGGCGAACTGGTGGCTGTGGCGCATTTCAAGGACGGCAAACCGGAACTGGCCAAGCCGATCCTGACCGCCATGGTGAAAGACGAGCAGCTCAGCCCGTCGCTGCGCACCCGCGCGGCACAGCTGGCGATTGCCGCCGGGGTTGATATCGCGACGCTGGGCATCAATGCTAAAGGCATCAATCCCCAGCCTGTTCAGTAAATCTGGCGGCGCAGTGAGGAATTCAAGGTGAACAACCGCAGCACAGTTCGCACAGCCGCCATTCTTGTGATGGCCAGCATGGCGTTGGCCAGCTGCGGCATGTTCAAAAAGGCCAAATCCCGCACGCCGACCATCGGCGAGCGCATTCCCATCCTGAGCTTCGAAACCCGCGCCGAGGTCGAGCCGGAGATGAAGGATGTGGCCATCGTGCTGCCGCCGCCGGTCACCAATGCGGAATGGGCGCAGCCCGGCGGCTCACCGGCCAAGGTGGGCGGCCATCTGGTGCTGGCGGAACAGCCCGTCGAAGCCTGGCGCGCCAGCATCGGCAAGGGCAGCAGCGGCACCGCCCGCCTGAATGCCATCCCGGTGGTGGCTGGCGGCAAGGTTTTTACCATTGATATTGGCGGGCAGGTCAGCGCGTTTGACGCGCAGTCGGGCAGCCTGGCTTGGCGCGCGACCGTCAACATTCCCAAACGCGGCAACCGCGCAGCCTTTGGCGGCGGCGTGGCGGTTGGCGATGGCCGGGTTTATGTCGCCACCGGTTATGGCCTCGCGCTGGCTTACGATGCGCAAACCGGCAAGCAATTGTGGGAACGTCCGCTGGTGCAGCCGCTGCGCGGGGCGCCCAGCGTTTCTGGTTCGCGCGTGTTTTTCCTCAGCCAGGACAATCAGCTCCACGCGCTCGACAGCGCCACTGGCGATGTGCGCTGGACCGTGGCCGGCACCGTGGAGCCGGCCTGCATCCTGGGCACCGGCGCGCCGGCTGTTGCGCTCGATACGGTGGTGGCCGGTTTCTGTTCGGGTGAACTCAAGGCGCTGCGCGGCGAGAATGGCCGCACCGTATGGGAAGACCAGCTGGCCCGCACGGGGCGCTCGACCGCCATGGCAGCGCTGGCCGATATCGATGGTTCGCCGGTGGTTGACCGGGGCCGGGTATTTGCCGTGGGCCACGGCGGCCGCATGGTCGCGCTGGAACTGGCGACGGGCCAGCGCGTGTGGGAACGCAATTTCGCCGGTGTGTGGACGCCGTGGGTGTCGGGCGAGTTCATCTATGTCGTTACGGTGGAAGGCGAGGTGCTGTGCATCACCCGCACCGAAGGCAAGCTGCGCTGGGTCAGCCGTCTCGATAGCTTTCGCAGCATGAAGAAAAAGAAAGACCCGATCCAGTGGGCTGGGCCTGTGTTGGCCAGTGAGCGGCTGTGGGTGGCCGGCTCCAACCGCGAACTGGTGGCGCTGGATGCCTATGAAGGCAAGCGCGTCGCCAGTATCAAGCTGAAGGCTCCGGCCTATCTGCCGCCGGTGGTGGCGGGCGGCATGATGTATGTGCTCACCGACGACGGTTCGCTGATGGCCTATCGCTGATCGCCTATCGTTGACAGCCTATCGCTTAAGCTCTGGCGCTGGTAAGGCCGCGCGATGACCTCTGGCAATATCCTTGATTATGACGTCGATGCGCCGCGCGTGGCCATCGTTGGCCGCCCCAATGTGGGCAAATCCACCCTGTTCAATCGACTGGTCGGGCGCAAGCTGGCGCTGGTCGACGATCAGCCTGGCGTGACCCGCGATCGCCGCGAAGGATCGGCCAGCCTGTTCGATCTGAATTTCGTGGCCGTCGATACCGCCGGCTTCGAGGATGGCAGCGAAGAAAGCCTGTCGGGCCGCATGCGCGCCCAAACCGATGCTGCCGTCAGCCGCGCCACAGTCGCCCTGCTGGTTTACGATGCCCGCGCCGGCGTGACACCGCTTGATCGCCATTTCGCCGCCTGGCTGCGGCGGCGCGGCGTGCCGCTAGTACTGGTCGCCAACAAGGCGGAAGGGATGCAGGCCGAAACCGGCATCAACGAAGGCCATGAACTGGGCTTTGGCGAGCCGATCGGGCTGTCGGCCGAACATGGGCTGGGCCTTGCGGATCTTTATCAGGCGCTGGCGCCCTTTTTGGCTGAAAAGCCCGTGGAGACGCCCGACGACGACGCCACCCCCGCCGACGAGGACAGCGAAGTGCCCGAGCCGCCGCCAGGCCCGCTCAAGCTGGCCATCGTCGGCCGCCCGAATTCCGGCAAGTCCACCCTGATCAACCGGCTGCTTGGTGAACAGCGGCTGGTCACTGGGCCCGAAGCGGGTATCACCCGCGATTCGATCGCCATCGATTGGGACTGGGTCGACCGTGACGGTACCAGCCAGCCAGTGCGCCTGATCGACACCGCCGGCCTGCGCAAGCGCGCCAAGGTTATTGACAAGCTGGAAAGAATGTCCGCCGCCGACACCAAGCTCGCCATCGATTTCGCCGAAGTCGTGGTGCTGCTGCTCGATTCCACCCTTGGGCTGGAGGCGCAGGATCTGCGCATCGCCGACAAAGTGCTGTCCGAAGGCCGCGCGCTGATCATCGCGCTCAACAAATGGGATGTCGCGCATGATCAAAGCCGATTGTTCCAGGGCGTGCGCAGGGCGCTGGACGATGGCCTGAGCCAAGTGAAGGGCGTGCCGTTGCTCACGTGTTCGGGCGCGACCGGCAAGGGGCTCGACACGCTGATCGAAGT
>NZ_JBDNFM010000209.1:0-7768 GCF_041689835.1 Sandarakinorhabdus sp. | reverse complement strand
GAAAGCCGCCGCTGCCCGGATGCGGCGCAGCCGTCAGGAAGCAGTTGTCCGCCGGGTGCCCTCCGTCCACGTCCGGATGCGACACGCCGCTGAAAACGGTGAAATCCTTGCGGTGCTCGGCGAGGACTTCGAGGTAGGGCGAAAGCGCGTAGTCGCGGCCGGCGCCGGTGGGAAAAAACTTGTCGGGCACGAGGCCGAGATTGTTGCAGATGCCGAGCATCCGGCGCGGCACCGGCGCGACATTCGCGGCGCGGGCAAAGGCGGGACGCATCGCTTCCAGCCAAGGCAGGGCCAGCGCGACGCCCGATGCGCGGAGAAAGGTGCGGCGCGAGCACGCGCGCTGGGTGGAGATGAAGGAGCCGGTGGATTTCATGAATGAATGGGTGGCTTACTTGTGTCGGAAAAGACTGCTCTGGACGATTTCGTGAATCAGCGTGCGCACAGCATAGTCGCCGCCTTTCGCCCGATCGAGCAACTGCTCCAGCTCCGGCCGGTCGCCGAAGCGCACCGCCGAGCCGGTCGCGAAGACGAGCAGTTGCTGCGCGAGATTGCGCGCGATCTGCCGCTCATCCTTGAGCAGCACTTGCTTCAGCGCGCGGACGTTTTTGAAATCGCCGCCGCCCGGCACCGTGCCGCTCGCATCCACGGGCAGCGCGAGGTGGAAGGTGAAAGCGTTCCCGTTTTTGCCAAAACCCTTCTCCTTCTCGCCGTCGCCGAGCGCGCGGTAGCGGTCGCGCCAGCCGCCAAGCACGTCGAAGCTTTCCAGCGCGAAACCCGCCGGGTCCATCTTGTCGTGGCAAAGCGCACAGCTTTCCTGCGAGCGATGTTTTTCCAACTGCTCGCGGATCGTCGTGGCACCGCGTGTGTCCGGCTCGATAGCCGGCACGGCCGCCGGCGGCGGTGGCACGGGTTTTCCCAGGACGCGCTCCATGATCCACGCGCCGCGCAGCACCGGCGCACCACTTTGAAACACGTCGCCCCGCGCCAGTGGCCCGGTCAGGAACACATCGTCGTTGAAATAGACGAAATGTTCGGCCAGGCCCGGCACCCGCCACAACAGGGTTTCGATCGCCAGCGAGTTGAAAGTGGGCAGCGCGGCCTCGAAGCCGGCAAACAGCGTCAGGTGATCGACGATGGTGATGCGCGCCAGCAGATCAGCGGGCAGGCCCGAAAGATCGGGCGACTGCGCGTCGGTGATGATCCAGATCCGACCGATCCACGGCGCATGATTGGCGATGGAACGCAGGCAATAGCCAAGCTCGTCATTGCACGCCCAGCGGTGCGGGTTGATTGCATTGGCGTTGCGCGGCGCTTGCGGTTGGTGGGCCAGGCGTTTGGTGATGTGCGCCGGATCGTCACCATTGACCCAGGTGATGACCGCATCGATGCGCGCGTCGTCGCTGATACCGTACATGTTTCCCGTCCGGGCGAATATTTGGTCCGCCACGATAGAACAGGACGAAAGTCGCAATGCGGCGGCAACGCAGCGCTGTCAACACGGCAGGCGATTTTGTTCCATGCTTGCGAAAATAAAGTTCAGGACTCGCTGAGCCGTGCTTCAGTTTCGCCGATGCTCGCCGGGGTGCCGACGTGGAACCACAGCCCGGGATGCGAAAGACCAAACATGCGGCCTTGGGCTTGCGCCTTGTTCCACGCCCGCCACATGGTGAAGGGTTCGATGGGTTCGCCTTCGAACAGGCGGCGGGCGATGATCTGGATGCCGCTGTACACGAACGGCGCCACCTTCAGCCCGCCGCGCGGCGTCAGGCAGCCGATACCGTCCATGTGGAAATCGCCGCGGCCGTCATAGCCGTGGGCGCGGGCGAGCGGCACCAGCAGCAGCAGCGCGTCCATCTGGGCGGCATCCCAGCGGCTGGCGATCAGGCGCAGCGTGTCCTGCGCGCCGTCGATCCACATATTGTCGGCATTGATGGTGTAAAAGGCATCGCCCTTGATCAGCGGCAGCGCCTTGGCAATGCCGCCGCCGGTTTCCAGCAGCACGCCGCGTTCATCCGATACGTCGATGTGTGGCGGGGTGGCGCGCCCCTTCACCGCCGCTTCGATCTGATCGGCAAAATAATGCGCATTCACCACGGCATGTTTTACCCCGGCTGCAGCGACCCCGTCCAATGCGCGATCGAGCAGACTGCGGCCGCCAACGTCGATCAGCGGCTTGGGGCGCGTCGCGGTGAGCGGGCGCATGCGCTTGCCCAGGCCGGCGGCCATCACCATGGCGGTGTGCGGCAGCACGCAATCGATGTGCGGTTTGAGCGTGAGCGGTGGGCGGATGCTGTTCATGATTGCACGCCCGTGCGAGCGGCGGCCGGCACATGCGCATCAAACCACGCCTTCACCGGTGCCAACGCGGGGTGTTCCAGATTGGCGTTCACCAATTCCCACAGGCGCGGGTGAAAGCGCGGATAGGCGGGCTTGCCGTCGCGAACATACAGCCGGGTGAAGACGCCGAGGATCTTGATGTTCCGCTGCGCCGCCAGAATGGCATAGGCGGTGCGGAAGGCGGCTTCATCCAGACCCGGCCGCGCGGCAAGATAGCGGGCGACCATGGCGGTCTCGAGCGCGGGCGAAACGGTGCGGCGGATATCCTGCAACAGGCTGGCCAGATCATAGGCCGGGTGGCCTGCAGTTGCGTCCTGATAATCGAGCAAACCCAGTTGTTTGAGGCCGGGGCGGTCCAGCAGCATCAGATTGTCGGCGTGATAATCGCGCAGCACCAGCACCGGGGGGTGGGTGAACAGCGCGGGCCACAGCAGTGCCCAGGCGTCGTTGTACCCCGGCGCTTCGGCGAGGCCGACGGCGGGCAAATACCAGTCCGGAAACAGCCGGGCTTCGCGCAGATATTCGGCTTCGTTGTAGGGCGGCACGCAGCCATGCGGATGCTGGTGCAGCGCGGCGAGGATATCGACCGCGGCGGCGTAGATGTCGTGCTCGGCACTGGCGTCGGCAGACAGCACCGGATTGACGCGGGCATCGCCAAAATCTTCGAGCAGCACGAGGCCTTGGTGCAGATCGGCCGCCAGCGGCTGCGGCGCAGAAAAGCCCAGATCGTGCAGATGCTTGCCTACGGCGAGGAAGGGCGTGCTGTCTTCCTTGTCGGGCGGTGCGTCCATCAGAACGGCGGTGCGGCCAGCCAATTCGACGCGGAAATAGCGGCGGAAACTGGCATCCCCGGCCAGCGGACGCACGGCGGCGCCGCCCCAGCCATGGGCATTCAGGAACGCCCCAGTACCGGGCGGCGGAATCATCTGGGAAAGGGTGGTGGCCACCGGCCTTCCCAAGCCGGGGCTGCGTCCCAAGTCAAGGTGCGAACATCATCGCCGCTGCCGGAAAGCGTCAGGTGCAGCGCTTCGGCTGGCAATCGTGCGCCCAGCCGCTCCGGCCATTCGATGATCAGCGCCGCATCCGTCTCGAACAGGCCCAGCGCATCGGCTTCGGCGGGGGATTCGAGGCGGTAAAGATCGACATGCCAGACCGGGAACGGCAGATCTGGCGGATCATAGGGCTGCACCAGCGTATAGGTGGGCGATGGCACGTCGCCGGGCCAACCGAGCCCATGCAGCAGCCCGCGCGCCAATGTGGATTTGCCGGCGCCCAGATCACCGTGGAGCGCGATGATGTCGCCCGGCCGCAACACGGCTGCCAACTGCGCCGCCAGCGCTGCCGTGGCCGCCGGCGCGGCCAGCGCGATTTCAAAGATCGATGGTGACATAGGCTTGCACCAACCGCCCCGGGATCGGGCCATAGGCACCCGCACCGCGCAGATCATAGCCCTGGACATCGAACAGATTGTTGACCTGCAGGCGCAGCAAGGCGTCGTTGCCGGCCAGCCGAAACCGATAACGGCCACCCACATCCATCACCGTCCGCGCCGGCACTGCCACACGGTTGCTGACCGTGGCGGTTTCGGAGCTGCGATAGGCAACGCGGGTATCGAACGACAGGCCGGGCGCGAATGGCGGCCGCCAATCGGCGCTGAATTCAAGCCGCTGGCCGATGGCGGCAACCGGGCGCGGGCCGATGGCGCCGCCAAGCCCCGGGCCGGCCACGACGCCAGGGCCCGACACCTTGGGCCACAGCCACACGCCGCCGGCAACGATGCTGAGCGTGGGGGTGAGCGGCCCGGCGATGGAGGCTTCCACCCCACGATTGACCACGTCGCCCAGCACATCGAAGCGGCCCGCCGCATCCAGGTTGAAATAGGGTTTGGTAATGTCGAACACGCCGGCCACCAGCTGTATCTGATCGGTGAGGGCAAGGCGCAGCCCGGCATCGAACTGGCGGGTGCGGATGGCGGGCAGCGCCTCGTTGCGGTTGACGGCATTGCCCGGCGCAGTGCCGCTTTCTTCAAGGCCGTTGACCGTGCCGGCATAGACGACCAGCGCATCGGTGATGTTGGCCGACACGGTGATATTGTACAGCAGCAGCCGATCGTTGGTGGCTTGCACGCCGCCACCCGGGAGATCGATGCGCTTCTTGTAATCGGTCCATTGCAGGCCGGCGGCGACTTCGCCCACGCCCAGCCAGCGGCCTTCATAGGCAATGCCGCCAGTCACCTGCTTGACGTCATCCAGTTGCTGCCGGCTGAAATTGAAGGCCGGTTCGGGCACCTGGCTTGGCGTGTCGATCTGCACCGCGCCAAGCTCCAGAATGTCGGACCCGCCAAAGCGCCGATCGCCGCTGCGGCCGCGAAACGCGAGGTGAATCTGGTGGCGGCGCGGGCCTTCGTCGATCTGCCGGGTCAGCCGCACTTCACCGCTGACGGCGGCAAAATCGAGCTGCGGATCAACGATGACACGCTGGGTGCCGGTGCGATCCGGCTGCAGGCCGCGCACCAGGTTGGTCATCTGGCGATTGCGGGTGCGCGATGAACGGAACAGGCCGGCGCGCAGCAGCCACCCTGGTGCGACCTGCCAATCGGCCAGCACGCCGGTGTTGAGATCGAGGCCGCTGCCGTTCACCCAATCCGGGCCAAAGCGCTGGCGGCGCGGCAGCAAGGGCGGCAGGAATTCGCCAGCGGTTTGAAAGGTGAGGCGGTGATCATCCAGCGGCTGATGCAGCAGGCTGACGAACGGGATCAAGGTGACGCCCGGCGCCGGATTCCAGCGTGCGATCAACGTGCCGCCAATGCTGGTTTCGCGGGTGGCGTCCGGGCCGCTTTCGCGGCGCAGCGACGCGCCCATGCCAAGGCTGAGGCGGCCATCCACCGGCAGCACTGCATCGAATTCGGCATTGAGTGTGCCCCATTCATCGGCGGCAAACAGCACGCTGGCGGCGGCCTGATCGCCGGGGCGGCGGAAGCCGAAATCCACCAGCCCGGTGGGAGCGGGAAACGGGCTGCCCAACGCCGACAAGCCAACGCGGATGGTGGTGGTGCGGCTGATCCGGGTGCTGGGCGGCACCACCGGATCGAAATACAGGCCATCGATGCGCACGTTGCCGGCCGCAATCGGCGAGAAACCGCGCACGTTCATCTGGTTGTAGATGCCGATCACTTCGCGGCCGACGGTGCTGCCAAAAGCGTCTCCGGCTTGGCGCACGGCGTTTTCGGAGGCGCGGCTGCCAGTTGCGGCGACATCTGCGGCCACAGCTGCGGGGTCGGCGGGGTCGGCGGCGCCGGCAGCGTGGGGGGCGGGCAGGGATTGATCAGCCTGCGCCGCCGGCAGTGCCCTGGCAGGCTGCGCCGCGCCGCGCGCCTCGGCCATCGTTGCCAGCAGCATCAGTGCGCCGGCCCATTGGAAATGCTGCCCTGTCATCGCTCCCGCGTTCGCCGGTTTGCGCGCACACTGCAAGCTATCAGGAACACCTTGGGGGCAAAAACGGCCCGGCGATCAGAAATCCACGGTGAGATAGGCCTGTGCCACCCGGCCCGGCAGCACCGTGTAGGCATTGGCGCCGCGCAGATCAAAACCTTGCTGGTTGAACAAATTGGTGGCCTGCACGCGCAGCACGGCATCATTGCCGGCCAGCTTGAAGCGGTAGCGCCCTCCCAGATCCACCAGCGTGCGGGTGGGCACCGAAACCAGATTATTGACCGTGGCGATTTCCGGCGAGCGATAGGAAAAACGCATGTCCAGCGACACGCCGGGGGCAAAGCCGGGGCGCCAATCGGCCGATACTTCAAAGCGTTCGGCGATGGCCGTGACAGGCAGGCGGCCAACCAGGCCGCGCGTGACGGCATCGCCGGTCACCTGCGGGCGCAGCAGGCTGGCACCGGCCACCAACGACAGTTCCGGCGTGATCGGCCCGGCGATGCTGGCTTCGAAACCGCGATTGATCACATCACCCAGCACATCGAAGCGGCCGGCGGCATCAAGATTGAAATAGGGTTTGGACACCTGGAACAAGCCGGCGACCATGCGCATGTTGCCCAGCGCCAGCCGCACCCCGGCATCCACCTGCCGGGTCTGGATCGCCGGCAGGGCTTCGTTGCGGTTGGCGGCAAAATTGGGGGCAACGCCCGATTCCTCAAGGCCGGTGACGGCGCCGCCGTACAGGGTGATGCCTTCGGCAATCTGAAAAGCGGCGGTGACGTTGTACAGCCAGGGGCTGGCATCGATCGCGGCCAGCGCGCCGGGAAAACCGATGCGTTTCCTGTAATCGCTTTTCTGCACGCCCACCGAGATTTCGCCAATGCCGGCCCAGCGGCCTTCATAGGCGATGCCGCCGGTCCATTGCTGGACATTGTCATCCTGCTGCGGGCCGAAATTCAAGGTGGGCTGCGGCACATCGGGGGCAACGCCCAAGATGTTGATGATGCCCAGATCGACCACATCGGATCCGCCAAACCGCCGATAGGCCTGGCGGCCGCGCAGCGTGACATGCACCTGATGCAGGCGCGGGCCATCCTCGAACCGGCGGGTCAGCCGCACTTCGCCGCTGGTGGAGGCGGAATAAAGCGCGGGATCGCCGGTGATGCGCTGGGTGCCGGCGCCAGTGGGCGAGGTGAGGCGCACGATATTGGCGAACTGGCCGCGCACCACCCGCTGCGACCGGAACAGGCCGGCCCGCAACAGCCAACCTTCGGCCACCGCCCAATCGGAAATCACCCCGGCGTTCACTTCGGTATCGCCGCCGCGCGACCACCACGGGCCAAAGAACTGCCGGCGCGGCAGGCGCGGCGGCAGGAAATTGCCCTGCGGAACCGAGATCGGGCCATGATCGTCGATTGTCGTTTCACGCACGTTGATGAACGGCAGCAGGCTGAAGCTGGCCGAGGGTTTCCACTGCGCAATGAACGCGCCTTCCATGCTGTGATCGCGGGTCTTGTTGAAGCCGTTTTCCAGCACCAGGCCGGCGCCGAATCCGATGCTGAGCGTGGAACTGATCGGCAGGCTGGCATCGAATTCCGCTGTGGGCGTGTGCCATGTGTTGTAGCCGATCAGCACGCTGGCGGCGGCTTCGTTGCCGGGGCGGCGCAGGCCCAGATCGACAATGCCGGTGGGGGCGGGAAACGGGCTGCCGAGCGCCGACGGGCCGACGCGGATGGTGGTGGTGCGCACCAGCCGGCTGGACGGGGTGACGATGGGATCGAAAAACAGGCCATCGATCCGCACATTGCCGGCGGCCACCGGCGAAAAGCCGCGCACGCGTTCGCGGCTGTACAGGCCCGACGCTTCGCGGCCGATGCTGGTGCCAAAGGCATCGCCGGCCTGGCGCACGGCGTTTTCAGCCGAACGGCTGCCGGTGGCGGCGACCACCGAAACGTCCTGATCTGCTGGCGGCAATGGATCATTTGCTGGCGGGGTGTTCT
>NZ_JBDNFM010000208.1:0-7202 GCF_041689835.1 Sandarakinorhabdus sp. | reverse complement strand
CCTGTGCCTGCTGGTCGACGGCGCGCATTATCGCAGCCTCGGCAGTTGGCCGGCCCTGCTGGCACGGCTGGTCACGGAGCCTGCCCTAGCCGCGCTCGCCAGCGCCGAACCGCTGCTGGCCCGCCCCCTCGCCATCAGCCGCGTGCCCTACGGTCATCTTGCGGGGCCGAACGATGACGGCGTGTGGCGGCTGGGCGATCAGGCGGCCGTGATCCCCAGTTTCTGCGGGGACGGCATGGCCATCGCGCTCGAATCGGGCCGGCTGGCGGCGGCCATGCTCAATGATGGCGCCAGCGCGGCACAATTTCAGCGCGAACTGCTCACCCGCACCCGCCGCCCCGTCCGCCTCGCCATGGCAGCGCTGCGGCTGGCACGGCACCCCGTCGGCCGGCTGGCTGCGGTGGCCGGGCTTTCGGCAGTGCCGGGCGGCCTCGCGCTGCTGGCGCGCCTCACCCGCGTCGCCGATCCGCACGCACCAGAGTCCAGTATTGCGCCGGCGTAAGGCGCGGGGCAGAGCCGGCTGATGCAGCAACTGCCGATCTTCGTGAACCTCGCCGGTAAGCCCGTCATCCTTATCGGCGACGGTGAACCCGCTGAGGCCAAAGCCCGCCTTGTCCGCGCCGCCGGCGGCACGCTGGTCGGCGAAGACGCCCCCGAAGCAGCCCTCGCCTTCGTCGCCATTGAAGACGACGCCCAAGCCTACGCCGCCGCCACTCGCCTGCGCGCCCGCGGCCTGCTGGTCAACGTCGTCGACAAGCCTGCCCTGTCCGACTTCCTGATGGGCGCCATCATTGATCGCTCGCCCGTGGTGGTCGCCGTCTCCACAGCCGGCGCCTCCGCCAGCCTGGCCCGCGCCCTGCGCACCCGCTTCGAGGCCATGCTCCCCGCCAGCCTCGGGCCCCTGGCGCGCGCCATCCTCGCCGCCCGCGACGCCGTCGCCGCCCACCACCCCACCCCCACCGACCGCCGCCGCCTCTGGGAACGCGCGCTGGCCGAGGGCGGCCCGCTGGATCCGTTTGCGGCGATTGCAGACGTGGAAGCCGCCGTCGCCGCCGTGGTCACCAACACCTCAAACGCCGCCCCCCAACTGCTGGTCATCACCCTCACCAGCCCCGACCCCGGCGACCTCACCCTCAACCAGCTGAACGCCCTCGCCCGCTGCGATGCGCTGGTTGTGGAAGGCCAGGTGGCCCCCGCCGTGATAGACCGCGCTCGCCGCGATGCGGCGCGGTTGGAGGTCGTGCCCGATCCGCTGCCGCCGGGGCTGACGGTGGTGTTGCGGGTTTCAGGCTGAAAAAGAAGGGCCTCCGGCGGGCAGGGACGCAGTCCCTGCACCCGTTGGATTTCTGTTCCACTCAACAATCCCGTCACGCTCAACTTGTTTCAGCATGATGGTTGAAGGACTTGCCTTAACAAAAGTGGGTGCAGGGCCTCAGGCCCTGCCCGCCGGAGGCCGCTTCTTTACTTCACCAACGGGCAAGGCCCGCCGCTCGCCCAGTCGAGCAGTTCGACGACGTGCACTGCCTGCCAGTCCGGGCTGGTCAGTTGGGTGAGGCAGCCGACGTTGCTGCTGGCCAATATCCGCGCGCCGGTGGCGGCGATGTGGGTGTGTTTGCGGACCTTCAGTTGGCCGGACAGTTCGGGTTGCAGCAGGGCGTAAGTGCCGGCGGAGCCGCAGCAGAGGTGGGGCTCGGCCACATCGTGGAGGGTGAAGCCGGCTTGCACGAGCAGCTCGCGGGCGGAGAAGACGCGTTGGCCGTGTTGGAGGGAGCAGGGGTTGTGCCAGGCCACGGCGGTTCCGGGCGGGATGGTGGGAGACAGGGTCGGCAGGGTGGCGATGAATTCGCTGATGTCGCGCACCTTGTCGGCGAGGGGGTCGGCCCAGTGTTTCATCACGCTGCTGCAGCCGGAGGTTGTGGTGAGGATGGCGTCCACTGGGCCATGGCTGCGCCATTGCGCCAGCGTCGCAGCGGCGCGGGTGGCGGCGACGTTGGCCTGGCCGAGATGCTGGTGCAGTGCGCCGCAGCAGCCGGCGTCGCGGGTGACGATGATCTGGAGGCCGTGGCGGGTGAGCAGGCGCAGCGCGGCATCGTCGATGCTGGGGCGCAGGGCGGGCCCAACGCAGCCGAGGTGCAGGATGACGCGGCCGGTGGGGTTGGCGGGCGCGGGCGGGTTTGTGCGTTCGGCGGCGCCGGCGGGCGGGATGTGGGCGGGCACCATCGCCAGCAGGGATTGCAGGCGGGCCGGCAATAATGGCGACAGCGGGCGAGCGAGGCGGCCCACGTGCAACGCCGCGCGGAACAGCCGCCGGCGCGATAGCAGCCCCGTCAGCGCGCGGCGGGCGAGGCGTTCGGCCCACGGCCGGCTGGGTTCGGCGTGGGCGCGGGCTTGATCGATCAGCTGGGCATAGTCGACGCCCGACGGGCAGGTGGTGGTGCACGACAGGCAGGTGAGGCAGCGATCGAGGTGGCGAAGCACACGCGGGGAGGGCGGCGTTTCGGGCGCGGCCAGCATGTCTTTCATCAGCCAGATACGGCCGCGCGGGCCGTCGAGTTCATCGCCGGTGAGCAGATAGGTCGGGCAAGTGGCGTTGCAGAAACCGCAGAGCACGCATTTGCGGATGAGGGCAGCGGCATCGGTCATGGTGCGGCGGCGGGGCTGAGGATGCCGGCGGGATCGAACTGCGCCTTCACCCGAGCTGACAGCGCGGCGAGGCCGGGTTCGAGCCGGGCGCGGGCCGGGACGATGCTGGCTGGCCCGCGCAGCCGTTCGGCATGGCCATCGCGGCCAGCGGCTTGCGCGACGAGGGCGTGCAAATCGAGATCGGCCAGATCAGCCGGCAGCAGCACCCACGCCAGCGCGCCGGCCCAATCCAGCCGCAGGCGGGCGGCCGGCGGCAGCAGCGCCGCCAGCGCTGGTGCGCGTGTGGCGGGAAGCGGGCAGCGCCAAACAATGTCATCAGCCTGCACATGCCCGGCCAGGCTGGCGATGCCGGCCCACAATGTGCGGCTGCCGGCGTCGTGCATCACGGTGCCGGCGGGCAGGCGGGCGCGGGCCGCGTCCATCAAGGCGGGCAGGGCGGCAACGCTGGTTTCGATACGCAAGTGCACGGCAGCGTCACTCCACGCCGCGCCGGTGATGCCGCCATCGATCTGGCACGCATCGGCCATGATCCGCACGGCGCGCGCTGCTGTGTCGGCGGGCAGCAGCAGCGTGGCTTGCGCCGGCGCCAGTGGCAGCACTTTCAGGGTGATTTCGGTGAGCACCGCCAACGTGCCGCGCGAGCCGGTGAGCAGGCGCGGCAGATCGAAACCGGTGACGTTTTTCAGTACCTTGCCGCCGGCAGTGAAAATCTCGCCGCGCCCCGTCACGCCCGACAGGCCCAGCACATGATCTCGGCACCCCCCGGCAAACGGCCGGCGCGGGCCCGAAAGCCCGCTCGCCGCCGCGCCGCCGATAGTGCCGTGGCCAAGGCCCCAGATCGCATCGGGGGAAGGCGGCTCGAACGCCAGACACTGCCCGGCGCGGGCGAGGAGTTGTTCGACATGCAGCAGCGGCGTGGAAGCCGGCAGGGTGAGCAGCAGCTCGCCCGGATCATGCGTGATGGTGCCGCCCAGCCCGGTCACATCGAGCGCGGCATCGGCGGTGCCTGGCCCGATGCCGGGCTTGCTACCGGTGCCGGAGATGGCCACCGACCGGCCAAGCGCTGCCGCCTCGACGATCATCGCGGCCAATTCTTCGGGCGTGGCGGGGCGGTAGGCCATCAGATAACCATCATCAAAATCTGGGGATATCGGGAAACGCCACCCGCCCGCCGTGCACGTGCATGGCGTTCATCTCGGCGCAGCGGGACAGGGTGGGAAACAATTTGCCGGGGTTGAGCAAACCGCGTTCGTCAAAGGCGTATTTCAGCCGGCTCTGCACTTCAAGATCGGTCGCGGTGAATTGGTGGAGCATCAGATCGCGTTTTTCCACGCCCACGCCGTGTTCACCCGTAAGCACGCCGCCGGCATCGACACAGGCCATCAGGATCTCGGCGCCGGCGGCTTCGGCGGCTTCGGTCTGGCCCGGCACGGCGGCATCATACATCACCAGCGGATGCAGGTTGCCGTCGCCGGCGTGGAACACATTGGCCACGCTCAAGCCGCGGCGGGCGACGATGGCGCTGATTTGCGCCAGCACATTGCCCAACTGGCGGCGTGGGATGGTGCCGTCGACGCAGTAATAATCCGATGCGATGCGCCCCACCGCCGGAAACGCCGCCTTGCGCCCGGCCCAGAACAACAGCCGCTGCGCCTCATCCGTCGAGGCGCGCAGGTGGCTGCACTGGTGGGCGTGGGCGATGGCGGTGATGCGCGCCAGCTGGTCGTCCACCTCCGCTGGGCTGCCATCGGCTTCGGCAATCATCAGCGCGGCGACGTCGAGTGGGTAGCCGGCCTGCACGAAATCTTCTGCCGCGCGGATCGCGGGCGCGTCCATCATTTCAAGGCCCGCCGGGATGATGCCGGCAGCGATAATGGCCGCCACACAGTCGCTGGCATCGGCAACCGACGGAAACCCCAGCAACAACGCGCGCTGCGCGGCTGGTTTGGGTAGGATGCGCACGGTGGCTTCGGTGACAACACCGAGCAGCCCTTCGGAACCGCACACCAGCCCGAGCAGATCATAGCCCGCCTGTTCCTGCCCCGGGCCCCCAAGGCGCAGCACCGTGCCATCGATCAGCACCAGCTCCACCCCCAGCAGATTGGGGCTGGTGGTGCCATATTTCAGGCAATGCACCCCGCCGGCGTTTTCTGCGACATTGCCGCCGATTGAACAGGCAATCTGGCTGGAGGGATCGGGCGCGTAATAAAAGCCTTTGTGTGCGGTGGCCTGGGTCACGGCGAGATTGGTGACGCCGGGCTGCACCACGGCACAGCGATTGTCGTAATCGACGCTGAGGATGCGATTGAAGCGCGCCATCCCCAGCACGATCCCATCGGCCAGCGGCAGCGCTCCGCCCGACAGCGAGGTGCCCGATCCGCGCGCCACCACCTTGACGCCGTTCGCATGGCACCACGCCAGCACGCGGCTGACCTGGTCGGTCGTGCGCGGCAACACCACGGCCAATGGGCTTTGCCGGTACATCGACAGCCCGTCGCTGCCATAAGGCGACACGCCATCGGCATCGGCAATCACGCCATCGGGCACGATCGCGGCCAGTGCGGCGGCAATCTCGGCCTGGCGGGTGATCACGCCGGCATCGGGGGCGGGCATTTGCATCATGGGCGGGCCGCCAGCTGCGCGGCATACAGCGCCATGCGGCTGCGCACAGGCTTTTCTTCGCCCGTGTTGGCCGGCAGGCCCAAGGCCGGCAGCGCGCCGCGCGCCGCGACGCTGCCTTCTTCGGGGTGGAGCGCAATGGCAGTGAGGATGGCGGTGCGGTCAACGGCGGGGATACGGGTTTTTATCGCGGCGCTGACAAGGCCGGGCAGGTGCGATTGGAGCGGTTCGCTGTCGTAGAGATCGAGCACCGCGGCGATCAGCAGCAGGTTGCGGGCGCGCTGGACGAGATCGGGTTCCGCCGCGGCGGGCGGCCATGAGGCAAGCTGGCGCTGCACCCGGGCCAGCGCGCTTGCCGTGGCGGGATCGGGCGGTGCCATCGCGATAGGAGCGATATTGGCTGGGCGTTCCAGCAATGCCGGCAGAGCGTAAACGGCAAGATCGGAGCGGGGCATCGGTGGGCCGGGCCGGTGCCAGACGAGCGCGGACAGGCCGAGCCAGGCCGAGAACATCAGCAAGTAGGGCCAGCGGCGGGGCCACAGCAGGGCGACCAGCAGCGTCGTTGCTGCCGTGCCAGCCAGGGCGAACAATGCGGAACTTGCCGCCCGTGTGCCTGTGCCGGTGAGCGCCGTCTGGATCGCCGTGCTGGCCCATTGGGCGGGCAGCAGCACCAGCAGCCAGGCTGGCAGCAAGGTCGGCAGGGCCGAGGCCGCGTAGAGCATCGCTGCCTCGCCGGCGACGACGAACAGCGCCATCAACCAGCCGTTGCGATTCATTGCCCGGGCAAACAGCGTGCCGCGTGCGGCAAAGCTGAGGGTGGCGACGATCACGGCCAGCAGGCAAGAAATCGGGTGCGGCAGCGCCGGCATGCCCAGCGCCCGCGCCAACAGGATCAGGCCCACCCCGGCGAGCAGGGCGAAAAGAACGCCAATCCATAGCCGCCCGGCGGCCGCCGCTGCGATCATGCCAGTGCCCATCAGCCCGACCGCCAATATCGGGCCGCCAACCAAGGCAAGCGGTGCCGGAGCCGGAACGTCCCTCAGCAGCACCATGGCCGCAACCGGGGCCAAGGCCGCAATAACCACTGCCAGCCAGGCCATGGCGGGAATGTTTGAAAAGGCTTTCATCGCCCGCACATTGGGCGACACGCCCGGCTGTGTCGAGCCGGCGCCATCAATGGCATTTGGTGCCGGTGAAGGTCGCGATGATCGGGCAGGGGCCAGCGCTGCCGCTGGTGCATTCGTCGAGTAGGCCGGACAGCAAGGTGCGGGCGGCGGCGAGCTCGGCCAATTCGGCGTCAAGCGCTGCCAATCGCGCGCGCGTGAGCGCTTGAACGCGGGTGCGATCATCGCTGGCATCGAGGGCGAGCAGCTCGGCGATTTCCTTCAGGCTGAAACCGGCGCGCTGGGCGGCGCGGATGAAGCGCAGGCGTTCCACGTCGACATCGCCATAATGCCGCACGGCGCCGTTGGCAGCGGGAACAACCATCAGGCCCTTGCGTTGATAAAAGCGTACGGTTTCGATGCCCACTCCGGCAGCAGCTGCAAGGCGGGCAATCGTGATGATAGCGGGCGTGAGGTTAGCGCGCGTGAGGTTGGCGGGGGTAAGCGACGACACGGCTTGACTCCGTAGCATGGTACGCAGGCTATTAAGCAGCGACTCGGCGGCGTGCAAAGGACAATTTCGATGGATGCCCAGCTTCCCCGGACGGCCCGCCTGGTGCGCATGGCGCTGCCCGATCATGTTTGCCCGTGGGGCTTGCGGGCGCGGCATCTGCTGCGCAGCAATGGCTTTGCGTTCGAGGAGGTATTGTTGGCCAGCCGGGAGGCAGTGGAAGTGTTCAAGGCGGCAAACGGCGTGAAGACGACGCCGCAGGTGTGGATCGCCGGCCAGCGGGTGGGCGGGCATGATGATCTGCGCGCGTGGTTAGGGCTCAAGCT
>NZ_JBDNFM010000207.1:0-8547 GCF_041689835.1 Sandarakinorhabdus sp. | reverse complement strand
GTTGGCTTGACGACGCCCGGCGATCCGTCCAGACGCCGCGCCCGGAATGAAGGGAAGCGGTGATGGCGATTGGCCTGGATGCGTCAGCGGCCGCGTGGATCGCCATACAGGGTGATAGCGGCGATTTCGGCCGCGTCCATGTGCTCGACACGCCGATGCTGGCGGCGCGTGGCATCGCCGCCACCGGCGGCCCGGCCGACAAGCGCGACCGCTACAACCGGGTGCCGAATTTCCACATCATGCTTTGGCGGAAACCGGCTTAATCGCCCTGCGTTGGTCCTCGGCGCAAGCTGCGCAATGGCGGCCGCTTGGGGGTCGTGCCGCTGCCCCCCATGATTCCACCTTTGATCTGGGCACGGAGTTCTTCGCGCTTCTCGTGGACAGACGCGATCACTGGCCCCATCGGCACCCCCAGATCGACCAGCACGGCTTCCGCCAGTTGCAGGCTGCTTTCAACGGTTTCGGGCACGGCATCGGTGGCGCCAAGGGCATAAAGCGTGCCGGCATGTTCGGCATCGCGGGCTCGGACCACGATGCAGAGATCGGGGTGGCTGGCACGAATGCGGCGAATGAGCAGATCGAGCATGCGCATGTCGTCAATGGTCAACACCACGGCACGGGCATGGTCCAGCCTCAACCGATCCACCAGTTCCGGGCGGCGGGCGTCGCCATAGATCACCGGTTTGCCGGCCCGGCGAAAGCGCTGCACCTCGTCCGGATCGCTGTCCACCGCTAGCCAGGGCTGGCCGTGCATGTCGAGCATCTGGGCAACCAGCCGGCCAACGCGGCCATAGCCGATGATCACGGTTTGCTGGTCGGTGGCCTCCGGTGGGAGTTGCTGATGATCTTCATTGCTCTGCGCCTCCAGCCGCGCACCCGCCAGGCCCAGCAGCGGCGCCAGCGCCAGCGTGAGCGAGGCAACGGCCAGCGCATATTGCGCCGTGCTGCCGCCGATCAGCCCGGCGGTGACGGCCGCGGCCAGCACAACCAGGCTGGTTTCCGACGGGCTGGCCAGCAGCAGGGCGACATGGCCCGCAACACCGCGCCTGTTTCCGCGCAGCCGTAACAGGGCATAAACCGCGCCGGCTTTGACCGTGAGTACCGCCGCCGTACCGCCCAGCATGGGCCAGGGATTGGCAGCAATCGCTGCCAGATCAAGCCCACTGCCCACCCAGATCAAAAACACGCCCAACAGCAAGCCTTCAAAGGGCTGAATGGCCGCTTCGATCTGGCGGCGGTAATCGCTGGTGGACAGCATCAGCCCGGCCATGAGCGCACCCACGGCCGGCGCCAGGCCCGCCAGCGCGGCGGTAGCGGCCGAACCGATCAGCACGACCAATGCCGCTGCCAGGAACAATTCCGATCGCCGCGTGCGGGCGGCTTGCAAAAACAGCGGCGGCACGATGTAGCGGGCAAAAAGTGCGATGCCGAGCAAGGCGCCCACGCCTATAGCCAGGCTGAGGCCAAAATTGCCGCCGCTGCTGGCACCGATCAGCAGCAGTATCGGCGCCAGCGCCAGATCCTGAAACAGCAGCACGCCCAATGCCTTGCGCCCGGCTTGGCTGCCCACCCGCCCGCTTGCCGACAACAGTTGCAAGCCCACCGCCGTGGATGATAACGCCAGCGCCCCGGAGATTGCCACCACAGCGATGATTGGAAGCCCGGCCACCAGCAGCCCCGCCCCAATGAGCGCGGCGCACAGCAGCAGTTGCTGGCTGCCCAGCCCAAGGATCAGGCTGCGCATGGTGCGGATGCGATCAAGGCTTAGTTCCAGCCCCAGCGCAAACAGCAGCAGCGCCACCCCCAGTTCGGCCGGCGCTGCCAGTGCCATCGGATTGGACAGTTCCAGCCAGCCCAGCCCCGGCAATTGGCCCAGCCCGTAGGGCCCGGCCGCCACGCCAATGAGGATGAAACCGATCACTGGAGAAATGCGCAGCGCGGCAAAGGCCGGGATCACCAGCCCAGCTGCGCCCAGCACGAGGACCATGTCCTTGAAGGCGGTGGATTCCAGGTTCAGCGCCATTCTCGCATCATGGCTTCTGCTTTGCGCGCTGTCACGCCGGCTCTGTCAGGCGCAACAATGGGCGGCGTGCTTCAGCTGCGGCGCAGCGCCTCGCGCTCCAGCAGCACCAGCGGCATTGCGCCCAGCCGCAGGATTTCATGGAACTGGCGGATGTCGAAGTCAGCGCCCTGTTTCGCCTTCACTGCCTCGCGCACGGCCAGCCATTTGGTGTGGCCGATCTTGTAGCTGAGCGCCTGGCCCGGCGCGCCGGCATAGCGCACGATTTCGCGCGTGGTGCGGCCCTTGGCAAAGCCGGTGGCGGCTACCATCCAATCAATGGCCTGATCCTTGGTCCAGCGTTTGTGGTGCAGGCCGGTATCGACCACCAGCCGGGTCGCGCGGAACAGCAGGCTTTGCAGATAGCCAATACGGCCCAGTGGGTTGCCTTCGTAATAGCCGTTTTCATCCGCCAGGGTTTCGGCATACAGCGCCCAGCCTTCGGTATAGGCGCTGTAGCCCGCGCGGCGGCGGATCGGCGGCACGTCCGGGCTTTCCAGCGCCAGCATGACCTGGAAATGATGGCCGGGCACGCCTTCGTGGAAGGTTACGGTGGGCAGGCCAAATTTTGGTCGATCGAAACTGTCAGTCAGGTTGATGAAGAAGGTGCCGTTGCGCGCGCCATCGGGGGTACCGTTCTGATAATAGGCGCCGGCGCCGCCTTCCTGAATGGCCAGAGGAACCCGCTTCACATCAAGTTTCGATTTCGGTTGAGTGATGAACAGCCGCTCCAGTCGCGGATACATCGAGGCGACGTGGGCGCGCAATTCGGTGAGCAATTCCTCCTTGCCCGCGTCTGTATTGGGATGGGTCTGGTCCGGCCGCTCATTCAGCGCCACCAGCCGCTGGCCAACCGTGCCTTGAGTGAGGCCCTGGCCCTTGAGCAGTGCATCGAGCTGGCTCGAGATCTCAGCCACTTGCGCCAGGCCCAATTGGTGCACGTCCTCGGCGTTGTAATTGGTCGTTGTAGATGATTTAACCGCGGCGTCGTAATAGGCAGCGCCGTCGGGCAGCTTCCAGACGCCGGCATCCATGGTGGCGCCCTTGCGCAGGGCGGTGACGGCGGCAATCTGGCGATCAAGCGCGGGGAACACCTGTTGTTCCACAATGGCAGCTGCACGGCTGCCCCAATCCCCGGCCACGTTGGCGGCGACTGCCTTGCGGGCAAGGGCAGCAACCAGCACGGTTTCTCCGGCCGGCGTGGCGCGCAGCCGGCTCATCTGCGGCAGCGCCAGATCGAGCAGGAAGGCCGGCAGTATCACGCCCATTGCCGCCTCTTCCTGCAGTCGTCCCGTGTTTTGGTCGAGTGCCGAGGCAAAGCTGCTCAGGCGTGCCAGCCAAGCTTCGGCATCGCTGGCAGATGTGACGCCATGCTGACTTTCCAGAAAGCCCGGCACATCGCGATAGGCGCCTTCGCTGTGGGTGAGAACGTAGGGCGCAAAATTTCCGCCGGCTCTGCCAAAGCCAAAGCGGGTTTCATTCATCACCCGGCGCGACAGATCATATTCCACAACGTCGCGATCAAGCCGCCGCTCAGGTGACAGTGCCTCTGACGGAATGCCGCGCAGCCGATCAAGCTGGCTTTTTGCACGAACCAGATCGGCCGTCCGCCCGGTGCGGCTGTAATCCGACAGGCGCGATTTCAGCCCGGCATTGGCGCCCACATCGAGCCCCAGCGCCGTGGCGCGTTCCGGCGCTTCGGCGATGCCTTCGGCAAACATGGCATCGAACAGGCTGAGCAGCTGTGCATCGGCCGCCGTCGGGTCGGTCAACGCTGCTGCCGGTCCCGCCACTGCGATGGCGGCGGTGCCAGCCAGCAACTGGCGGCGACTGATGCGGGGTGCGGTCATGTCAGGCTCTCCGTAAGCTTGCGGGGCGCACCTCGCGCCCGCCATGCTGAACATGCTTCAGCTTGGCGGGCGCTTGATGGGAAACGCGCGCTTTCAAAGCCCTTTGGCGATGGCAGCGTCGAGGTTGGCGCGGACGGTTTCGAAGAATTTCTCTGTCGTCATCCAAGCCTGATCCGGGCCGACCAGCAGTGCCAGATCCTTTGTCATGGCACCCGATTCCACGGTTTCGATACAGATGCGCTCAAGTGTTTCGGCAAAATTGGTCACGGCCGGCGTGTTATCCAGCTTGCCGCGATGCTTGAGGCCGCCGGTCCAGGCAAAGATGCTGGCGATCGGGTTGGTGCTGGTCGGCTTGCCTTCCTGATGCATGCGATAATGCCGTGTAACGGTGCCGTGGGCGGCTTCGGCTTCTACTGTCTGGCCATCAGGCGTCATCAGGATCGATTTCATCAAGCCAAGGCTGCCATAGCCCTGTGCCACCATGTCGGACTGCACGTCGCCGTCATAATTCTTGCAGGCCCACACGAACTTGCCCGACCATTTCAGGGCAGAGGCCACCAGATCGTCGATCAGGCGGTGTTCGTAAACGATGCCCGCCTTGCGGAATTGCGCCTTGAAGTCTTCAGTATAAACTTCCTCGAACAGGTCCTTGAAGCGGCCGTCATAGGCTTTCAGAATGGTGTTCTTGGTGGACAGATAGACCGGCCAACCGCGATCCAGACCGTAGTTCAAACACGCCCGCGCGAAATCGCGGATCGAATCGTCAAGATTGTACATGCCCATGGCGACGCCCGAGGACGGAAATTCGAACACCTCTTCCTCGATCACGCTGCTGCCATCTTGCGCTTCCCAGCGCATGATCAGCTTGCCGGGGCCGGGCACCCGGAAATCGGTGGCGCGATACTGGTCTCCAAAGGCATGGCGGCCGATGACGATGGGATCGGTCCAGCCCGGCACCAGCCGCGGCACCGACTTGATGACGATGGGTTCGCGGAACACGACGCCCCCCAGAATGTTGCGGATGGTGCCATTGGGCGATTTCCACATCCGCTTGAGCCCGAATTCCTTCACGCGGGCTTCGTCCGGCGTGATGGTGGCGCACTTGACGCCCACGCCGAACTCCCTGATCGCGTTGGCGGATTCGACGGTCACCTTGTCGTTGGTGTCGTCGCGGTTTTCCATGCCGAGATCGTAATATTTCAGATCGATATCAAGGTATGGCAGGATCAACTGTTCGCGGATCCATTGCCAGATGATCCGGGTCATTTCGTCGCCGTCCAGCTCGACAACGGGGTTTTCGACCTTGATCTTGGGCATCGGTGTTTCCTGAAATACTGGGCGGCGCAATGTAGCAGCGTTCTAGGGGTTTGGGGCGGCTGCGGTCAACGGTTAGCGTGACGGGATGCCTCAAGCTTTTGCGACAATGCGGCCAGATCCTGAAGCGGTTCGGCCAATTGATCCAGGTGCGGCGGGCCAAAGCCGGCTTGGCCGATGTGAGCCAAAAGCGCGGTGAGCGGTTGCCAATAGCCTTGGCCGCCCAGCAGCCAGACAGGCTTGTCGTGGATGCCCAGTTCCCGCCAAGTCAGGCTTTCGAACAATTCGTCCAGCGTGCCGATGCTGCCGGGCAGGGCAATGATCGCGTCGGAAAACTTGTGCATCAATGCCTTGCGCTCGTGAAGCGTCTCGACGACGTGCAGTTCATCAAGCCCGTCCTGGGCAATTTCGGTGGTCATAAGCAAGCGCGGGATGATGCCGATTACCCGCCCGCCACCGGCCATGCAGGCCCGCGCTGCCACCCCCATCAGCCCCACGCGCCCGCCGCCATAAACAAGTGCCACACCGCGGTTGGCGCACAAACTGCCCAGCCCTGCGGCGAGCTCGGCATGGGCGGGGTCATGGCCAGGGCGGGAACCGCAGAACAGCAGCAAGGAACGTATCATCCTCGCCCTGTGACGCATCGCCCGGCTGAGTGCAATCCGCGACGAATTGCCAAACGGCGTATCAGAAGTCTAAAGCAGCAGTCATGACCGATCCTGACAACAAGCCACTGGCGACCCAAACCCCCGAAGGCGTGTCGTTGACCAAGCCGACCCCGAACCCGCTGGATGTGGCGCCGACATCGGAACCGCAATTGCCGGCCATGGAGGCCCTGCCAACGCCACCCGAAGTGCCGGCAGGGCCGCTGCCGCTTGTGCCGGGCGAATCGGCCAAGTATCGCCTGCCCGACATGCACCCCGAAGGCCGCAAGTTCCTGGGGCTGGCTTTGATCGCCGTGCTGTTTACCGGACTGGTGCTGGAATGGACGGCAGTCAGCTTTGTTCTGCTTGGCATTGCAATCTGGGTGGCGGCATTCTTCCGCGATCCGGTGCGCGTCACGCCGCTGGGTGACAATCTTATCGTTTCGCCTGCCGATGGGCTGATAAGCCTGATCACCAATGTCGACGTACCGCGCCAGTTGGCGGGCGAAGGCGGCCTCGGTGAAGGCCTTGTAACCCGCGTCACGGTGTTCATGAACGTGTTTGACGTGCACGTGAACCGTGCGCCGATCGCCGGTCGGTTGACGCGCATCGTCTATGTGCCGGGCAAGTTTCTCAACGCCGACCTCGACAAGGCGAGCGAGGAGAACGAGCGCCAATATTTCGTGATCGAAGATGCCAGCGGCATGCGCGTTGCCTTCACCCAGATTGCCGGCTTGATCGCTCGGCGCATCATGAAGTGGGTGGATGTGGGCCAGGCGCTGAAGGTGGGCGAGCGTTTCGGCCTGATCCGTTTTGGCAGCCGGGTCGATGTGTACCTGCCGGCCGGCTATGTGCCTGCAGTGGCAGTAGGCCAACGCGCCATTGCCGGTGAAACCGTGCTGGCGGTGAAGGGCGCACCACTGATGTGGGGCGCGCAGGGGCACTAAGCCCCTTGGCTTGACGGGCATTGCCTCAGCAGGCTTGCAAGTTGCCGCTGCCGCGCCGATGTTGCGCCCCATGAATAAAGCCGAACCGCCCCGCCGCCGCGGCATTCCGCTGCGCGCCGTGGTGCCCAACGCCGTGACGGTGCTTGCTCTGTGCGTCGGCTTGACGGGGGTTCGCTTTGCCATTGGCGGCGAATGGGAAAAGGCCGTGGCGGCCGTGATCCTGGCCGCCGTGCTCGATGGTATCGATGGCCGAATTGCCCGGCTGCTGAAAGGCACCAGCCGTTTCGGCGCCGAATTGGATTCGCTGTCCGACGTGACCGCTTTTGGTGTGGCGCCAACGCTGATTCTGTATTTGTGGGCATTGCAGCATCTGCCGGGCCGTTTGGGCTGGATGATTGCCCTGGCTCAGGCCATCGCGTGTGCGCTGCGGTTGGCGCGTTTCAACGCGCAGATCGATGCCGAGGATCAACCGCACAAGCGCCACGGCTACCTTACCGGCATTCCAGCCCCAGCCGGGGCGGGGCTCACTCTGTTGCCGCTTTATGTCCATTTCTGGCTGGCGCCGTCGTTTCTGGAGGACGTCACCACAAGGGCCAGCGTGGTGGCTGTCACAACGCTGATCGTCGCCTTCCTGATGGTCTCAAATCTGCCGAGCTATGGCTGGGGCGCGTTGCGACTGCGGCCGTCGTGGCGGTTGCCGGCACTGGCAGGGGTCGGCCTGTTTGCCGGGGGACTGGTTACCAACCCCTGGCCTATGCTGAGCTTCATCGCCCTAACCTATGCGGTGCTGTTGCCATTTGCCGTGCGATCCTATGCCCGGGTAAAGGCCCGAGAAGGCGCCACTCGCACCATGGCGCGCGCTGGCGAACCCGACGGCATCCAGCCGCCGCCCTGAACCGGTTGACCGCGCAGGGCTTCGATCAACTGCAGGCGTGCATCACCCAGCATTAGCGCAACCAGTGCCCAAGCGGCCACGCAGGCCAGCAGCATCAGCATCGTCATCATCCAATTCCTTCAATCAGCGGCGTAACGCCATTCCGTTCTGTTTATGTTCTGGATATATGTTCTAATTATGTTCCAATCGTCAAGCCCCTCTTTCCCCTGATTGGTAGCGCCGCTATGACTGTTTTCAGGCAGGCGCGGCTAAGGTGCGCGGATCGCTCGGGGAGAATGAAATGCACGGAACGATGCAGGATTGGCCGCTGCTGGTGTGGAAGCTGATCGATCACGCCGCGATTCATCATGCAAAGCGCGAGATTGTGTCACTGAGTTGCGAAGGGCCCAAACATCGCACCAACTGGGCGCAGGTGCGCGGCCGCGCCCGCCAGGTGGCTGGCGCCCTGCGCCGGCTGGGTATGCAGCCGGGTGATCGCGTCGCCACTCTGGCGTGGAACACCTGGCGCCATGTCGAAAGCTGGTACGGCATTTCCGGCATGGGTGGAGTCGCGCACACCATCAATCCGCGGCTGTTCGAAGAGCAGATCATCTACATCGCCAACCATGCAGAAGACCGGGTGTTGTTTTTCGACCTTACGTTTGTCAAGTTGGTCGAGAAAATTGAGCCAAGCCTCGGAACAATCGAGCATTTCGTGCTGCTTACCGACCGTGCTCATATGCCAGCCGAGAGCAGTTTGAACCTGCTTTGCTATGAAGATCTGCTCAGCGCCGAGAGCATCGAAGAACCGTGGACCGAACTGCCGGAAACCGCGCCAGCGGGCTTGTGTTATACCAGT
>NZ_JBDNFM010000206.1:0-16074 GCF_041689835.1 Sandarakinorhabdus sp. | reverse complement strand
GGCGCGACGAAGCCCGCGTTGCCACCGCGCAAGGCAAGACGCCGCGTGCGCTGTGGGGCAACCAGATCGTGCGCTTTGGCAATGCCGAAACCGAAAACCGCGATTTCGCCGCTGGCCATGCCGCGCGCCTGCTGCTGGGTGGCCGCCAGGTCGACCCGATCAACCTGCATATCCCGGCCAGCATCGCCAAGGCCACTGGCGCCCGCCGCGCGCTGGTCGGCACGGCCGAAAACATCACCGGGCTGCATTTGGGCAAGGTGGCGCTGATCACTGGTGGCTCAGCCGGCATCGGCGGTGCGCTGGCGCGGCTGCTGGCATTGGCCGGCGCCAAGGTGATGATTGTCGCCCGGCGCGAATCCGAACTGGCGGTCGCGCGCGAGCGTATTGTCGGCGAATTGCAGGATATCGGTTTTGCCGGCGTGGAGCGCCGCGTGCGCACCCTGGCCGGCATCGACGTGGCCGACATGAATTCGCTTCGCCACGCCGTTGATGAAACCGTGCGTGCCTTTGGCCGCATCGATTATCTGATCAACAACGCCGGGGTTTCAGGCGCGGAAGAGATGGCGGTGGACATGGGGGTGGATGCGTTCCGCCATACCCAATTTGCCAATCTGATTTCCAATTACGCCCTGATGCACATGGTGGTGCCGATGATGCGCCGCCAGGGTTCGGGTTACGTCCTCAATGTTTCCAGCTATTTTGGCGGCGAAAAACATCTGGCGGTATCGTACCCGAACCGCACCGATTATGCGGTTTCGAAGTCCGGACAGCGGGCGATGGTCGAATCGATGGCGCGGCACCTTGGCCCGGAAATCCAGATCAACGCGATTGCGCCCGGCCCGGTGGACGGCGATCGCCTTGCTGGCCTGGGCGGCAAGCCCGGCCTGTTTGAACGGCGCGGCCGCCTGATTCTGGAAAACAAGCGGCTGAACGCCGTGCATGCCGCCGTGATCAAATCCGTGCGGGCTGGCGGACTGGTGGCGCAGATATTGCCGCGTCTGGCCCGCAACGATTCGGTGCAACTGTCTCACGACAAGTCCAACCCACAGCCGCTGCGCGATCTGGCTCTGGCCTGTGCGCGTGAAGGCGATGAAAGCTGCTGTTGGGATCGGTTCATCCTCACCACGCCGCTGGCGGCCAAGCTGCTCAAGCGCTTGCGGCTGGGTGGCTGGCTGATCGGCACCGAATGGCAGACCCGCGATGAGGCCGACTGGCTCGTGCGCGTGCCGCCCGACGACATGCCGTGGCTACCGGTGGCGCAGAGCGGCCGCGAAGCTGCCAAAGTGCGCGGCGGCGTGCTGAGCCAGCTTCATCTGGGCAAGATGCCGACCGAGACCGAAGTGGCGCAGGCCACCGTGTTTTTCCTGGCCGATCGCGCGGTATCGGGAGAAACCTTCATGCCGTCAGGCGGCCTGAATGTGGAACGTTCACACACCGAACGCGAGTTGTTCGGCAGCCCGAAGGCCGAGCGCCTGGCCCGGATGGGCGGCAAGACAGTGTGGCTGGTGGGCGAACATCTGGCCGATTATATGGGTGCTGCCGCGCAGGGTTTCCTTGATTGCGACGTGGCGCGGGTGGTGCTGATCACTGCGAGCGCCGCCGGTGCGGCGGCGATTGTGGGCCATGTTGGCCGCGGCGCCGAGCGGGTGCATAGCCTTGTCATCGACGGCGATATCGAAACCGCGATGGATGCGGCGCTGGCCAAGTGGGGACATCCCACCACCATCGTTTCCACCCCGCTGAAGCCGCTGCCGGATCAGTTGTTCGATGCCGAAAACCCGCTGGACGGTGACGGATTTGCCGATGTGGTGGAGCATAATCTCACCCATCATTTCCGCATTGCCCGCAAGGTGTCGCTGTTTGATGAATGCCAGTTGGTGCTGGTTTCGCCCGACGTGCCGATGGGCGAGGGCGCCAAGGGTGCGTTTGCGCTGGCCAATTTCGTGAAAACGACGCTGCACGCCTTCACGGCAACGATTGCTGTGGAGAACGAGCGGCTGGTGCACGAAGTGGCGGTGAACCAGATCAACCTCACCCGACGCGTGCGATCGGAAGAGCCGCGCAACGCCGCCGAGCATGACGAAGAGGTGCGCCGCTTTGCCCGCGCGGTGCTGCTGGCCGGGGCGCCGTTGCCCGATGCGGAAGACAGCCGTTACCGCAGTCGCATCTATCGCGGCATGTCGCTGACGGTTTAAGCGGTCAGCCGCCGCTCCACACTGGCCCACAGGCCAGCGAGGGCGGCGGCGGCCGGGCTGATGCGGCCAGCAAGCAACGGGGTGCGCGTCACCGTCATGGCTTCGACGGCAGCGGCATAGGGGATCACCGGCCAATCGGGTTGCGCGGCCAGCGCACCACGGTGAAGCGCCTTGCGGCGATCGGCCATCGAGAACACCGGCATCACCGGAGGCGGTGATTTCATTTCGGTGGCAAGATGTTCGGTGAGCTGTGCCAGTGCGCGTGTCGACAACGGGGAGGGGATGAGCGGCACGACGATCAAATCGGCGGCGCGGAACAGTTGATCGGCCAGTTCAGTGAGCCCGGGCGGGCAATCGAGGATCACCCGGTCATACCGGTTTTCCAGCGATTTCAGCGCCTTTTTAAGCCTCTTCTCACCTTCGCCGGCAAGATCAGCCTCCAAGCGGCGCAACGAGCGATCGGCTGCGAGCACATGAAGATTGGGGTAGGCGGTGGGCTGCACCAGTTCGGCGAGTTCGGCCTCGGCCAGTCCCTTCCGTGCCTTGGCGCCGGCGCGGGCTTCAACTTTCAGCAGCCAGGTCGCGGCGCCTTGGGCATCCAGATCCCAGAGCAGGGTGCGCCGGCCGGACAGCGTGGCCGAAGCATGCGCCAAATTCACGGCAAGCGCGGTTTTGCCCACCCCGCCCTTCACGCTGAACAGGGCGATGCAACGCATGAGGTGGGTCAAGCCGCCAGCGCGGCAACAAGACGATCGCGGATGGCGATTAACGTCTGGCGATGCGTGCCAGGCACGGGCGCTGCCGCCAAGAGTGCTGCTGGCGCTGCGGCGGTTCCCGGCGCGTCCTTGGCCGCCACACCCTTGCCAATAAGCACCAACTGGGCGCCGCGGATGGTCATGCCGTCGTCGTGCAGCAACGCCTTGATCTGGCGCAGGAGCGCCATGTCGATCGGGCGGTAATAACGGCGCGCGCCGGCCCGCTTCAACGGTTGCAATTGCGTGAAGCGGGTTTCCCAGAAACGCAGCACATGCGCGGGCACGCCGATTTCGTCAGCGGCTTCGGAAATGGTGCGGAACGCAGTATCGGATTTGTCGGCCACGTTCCGTCCCGGTGCTTACTTGTTGATGGCTTCGCGCAGCAACTGGCTGGGCCTGAAGGTGAGAACCGTGCGCGGTTCGATCGGCACTTCCACCCCGGTCTTGGGATTGCGGCCAACCCGCAGGCCCTTGCTGCGCAGAACGAAACCGCCAAAGCTGGAGATCTTCACGTTGCCGCCCGAAACAAGCGCTTCGCCGATACGGTCCAGAACCTGTTCGACTAGTTGCGCCGATTCGGTGCGCGACAGGCCGATTTCACGGTGAACCGCGTCGGCCAGATCGGCGCGCGTTACGCTGCCTGCTGTTGCTGTGCCGGTTGAATCTGTGGCCATGACTTCCCCCCATTTGCTGCCTGCCCAGCAGCGTTAGACCCAATCGGGTGAGACAAAACGGCAAGCGAATCTTGTTATGGCGTGATTCTACGCGATTTTTTCCGATTGGCCAGACTAATTGTCGCACCCTGTCGCAGGGCGCGCACGGGCTACCAGCGAACGGCTGCCGCGCCCCAGGTGAAACCGCCGCCCATGGCTTCCAGCAGCAGCAGATCGCCGGGCTGCACGCGGCCATCGCGCACTGCCACATCCAGCGCCAGGGGCACCGAAGCAGCCGACGTGTTGCGTGGCGGTCTACAGTAACCACCACCTGGCTGGGCGAGATGTTCAGTTTTCTGGCGGTGGCTTCGAGGATGCGCAAATTGGCCTGATGCGGCACCACCCAGGCGACATCGGACGGCAGCAAAGATGCGGCCTCAAGAACTTCGCCCATCACACTGGAAAGATTGTTCACGGCGTGACGGAACACTTCCTTGCCCTTCATCCGCAGCTTGCCGGTGGTGCCGGTTGAACCCGGGCCGCCGTCGACATAGAGCAGATCATTGTAGCGGCCGTCGCTGTGCAGCCGGCAAGCGATCACACCGCGATCGCTCGCGTTGTCGCCGGGCTGTTGCTGGGCTTCCAGCACGATGGCGCCCGCACCGTCGCCGAACAGCACGGCCGTGGTGCGGTCTTCCCAATCGAGGATGTGCGAAAAGGTTTCGGCGCCGATCACCAGCGCGCGGTTGTAGGCGCCGGTGGCGAGCAGCGAATCCGCCACTGTGAGCGCATAAAGAAAACCCGAACAGACAGCCGCGACGTCGAAGGCGACGCCGTGGATCATGCCCAATTTGTGCTGAACTACGGTGGCAACGGCCGGGAAGGTTTGATCGGGCGTGGCGGTGGCGACGATGATCAGATCAATGTCGTGCGGCGTCCTGCCGGCAGCGGCCAGCGCCTGGCGGGCAGCTTCGGTGGCCAGATCGGAGGTGAATTCACCTTCTGCCGCGATATGGCGGCAGCGGATGCCGGTGCGCTCGATAATCCATTCGTCGGATGTGTCGAGCCGGGCGGCGAGGTCTTCGTTGCTCAGGACCGTCTGCGGCAGATAGCTGCCGGTACCGGTGATGACAGAGCGCCGCTTGCTCATGCCGCGTCGGGTGCGGCTGCAGTTGCCGATGCCATGTCGACACCCGCCAGATCATCGCGGATGCGCCGGCTGACATCATCGGCCACCAGATCGTGCGCCACGCCGATGGCATTGGCGAGGCCGCGGGCATTGGCGCCGCCATGGCTTTTTACCACCAGGCCATTCAGGCCCAGAAACACGGCGCCATTGTGGGCATTGGGATCAAGATGCGCGCGCAGCGATTGCAGCGCCCCGCGCGCAATGAAATAGCCCAGCTTGCCCCAGATCGAGGCGCGGAAGGCATTGCCGAGCAAGCCAGTCACCAGCCGGCTGGTGCCTTCGGCTGTTTTCACCGCAATGTTGCCTGAAAAACCATCAGTCACCACCACGTCCACATCGCCGGAACCGATCTTGTCGCCTTCGACAAAGCCGATGAACTTCATCGGTAGCCGCGCGCCTTTCAGCACGGCGGCGGCGGCACGAATTTCGCCGGTGCCCTTCAATTCCTCCTCACCGATGTTGAGGAGTGCGACGCGCGGGCGTTCCAGCCCCAGCACGGTGCGCGCAAAGGCCGCGCCCATCACTGCGAATTGCACCAGATTGGTGGCGTCGCATTCGGTGTTGGCGCCCAGATCGAGCATCACCGATTCGGATTTTAGGGTTGGTAACACGGCAGCCAGTGCCGGCCGATCAATGCCAGGCATGGTGCGCAACGCAAACAACGACATTGCCATCAGCGCACCGGTGTTGCCTGCCGAGACGGCCGCATTGGCATCGCCTTGCTTTACCGCATTGATAGCCATGCCCATTGAAGTGCTGCGCGCGCGGCGCAGCGCTTGGCTAGGCTTGTCGCTCATGCCAATGACATCATCGCAATGAATGATCTGTGCGCGCGATGCGAGTCGCGGCCAGCGCACCAGTTCGGCGGCGATCACGTCTTGCCGGCCGAACAACAGGAAGGAGAGGCGCGGATAACGCTCGGCTGCGATATCGGCTGCAGCGATGGCTTCAGCAGCCCCCGCTTCGCCGCTCATCACATCGAGAGCGATGATCGGAGACCGGTTCGTCGTGACTGTCATGTAAACTTGACCAGCCCGCCGGGCGCCGGAATCAGGCTTCGACGGCGACGATTTCGCGGCCGTTGTAGAAACCGCAGGCCCCACACAGATTGTGCGGCAGCTTCAGTTCGCCGCAGTTCGGGCATTCCTGAAACTGGGTCGCCGTCAGCGCATGATGGCTGCGACGCATGTTGCGGCGGGAAGGCGAAGTCTTGCGCTTGGGAACGGCCATGAGGCACCTGTATCCATCAATCTGAAATCGGTCGTTTGATCCGCCACCCGGTGCGAAGGCTGCAAAAGCATCGACCATGGGTTATGGCCGGGCCGAACGCCCCGGATTGACGGAGAAGAAGGCGGCTATATTCGATTTTCGCTCCAGTGCAAGCGTGAATGCCGAATGACCGGTATTGGCCGCTGTGAAAATGCCGCTCGCAAGCATTGGGGGCAATGGGCTAACAGCATATCGTGCTCATCGCGCTTGCCATTCAGAATGTCGTGCTCATCGAAGCGCTGGCCATCGAGTTCGCGCCCGGACTGGTTGTGCTCACAGGCGAGACCGGAGCCGGCAAGTCGATTCTGCTCGATGCGCTGGGCCTCGTGCTGGGCAGCAGAGCTGATGCATCGTTGGTGCGCGCCGGGGCAGATACGGCGCGCGCGGTGGCGGAATTTGCAGTGGGGCCTGATCATCCAGCACGCGCCTTGTTGGCAGAAAATGATCTGGATGGCGGAGATCCACAGAGCGGGGGCGCCATCATCTTGCGCCGCCAGCTGAAAGCCGATGGCGGCAGCCGCGCCTTTGTGAACGACCAACCGGTTTCGGCGGCGCTGCTGCGCGAGCTGGGCAGTTGCCTGATTGAAATTCACGGCCAGCACGATGAACGCGGACTACTCAGCCCGAGGGGCCACCGCGCCCTGCTCGATCAATTTGGCGGCTTCGCCGGACCGCTGGCTGCTACCCGCTCCGCCTGGGAGGCTTGGCGCGTCGCCTGCGCGGCGGCCGATGCAGCGCGCAAACGACTGGCCGCCGATCAGCGCGACCGCGAATGGCTGGACCATGCCGTGGCCGAGCTTGATGCAATGGACGCGCAGCCGGGAGAGGAGGCGGAACTGGCTCTGGCCCGTGCTGCCATGCAGAAGGGCGCGCGGCTGACCGACGATCTGGCGACGATTTCCGAACTGTTTGGTGCAGGCAATGCCTCCTTGGCGCAGGGCGCGCGCCGGCTGGACCGGATTGCCGGGGAACATCCGCTGCTTACCGCGGCGCTGGAGGCACTGGACCGGGCTTTGGCAGAAGGGGGGGAGGCAGAGACAAAGCTGATTGAAGCCACGCGTGCACTGGATGCCGATCCGGCGCGGCTGGAGCAGGTGGAAAGCCGGCTGTTCGATTTGCGCGGGCTGGCCCGCAAGCACAAGGTTGAAGCCGAAGCCCTGCCTTCACTGGCCGCCGAACTGCAGGCGCGCGCGGCCGCACTGGTCGCTGGCGAGGAAGGGCTGATCGCGCTAAATGCTGCCGTGCGCGCCGCCCAAACCGATTATGACAGCAAGGCCGCTGCCTTGAGTGCCGCCCGCGCGGCCGCCGCAGCACGGCTGGATGCGGCAGTGGCGGCCGAGTTGAAACCGCTGAAACTGGATGCCGCCCGTTTTCGCACCCGCATCACCCCGCTGCCCCAGGCCGAATGGGGGCCCGACGGCCAGGAGCGAGCTGAATATGAGATCGCCACCAACCCCGGCGCCGATTTTGCCCCGCTGATCAAGATTGCTTCTGGCGGGGAGCTGTCGCGTTTCATCCTGGCGCTGAAGGTGGCGCTGGCCAGTGCCGGCAGTGCTGGCACCATGATCTTTGACGAGATTGACCGCGGCGTAGGCGGCGCGGTGGCATCGGCCATCGGCGATCGGCTGGCGCGGCTGGCCGACGGGGCGCAGGTGCTGGTCGTCACCCACAGCCCCCAAGTGGCGGCGCGCGGCCACAGCCAGTGGCGCATCGAGAAATCACTGGAGGCGGGCATCACCCGCACGCGTCTGGCGCTGCTTGACGGCGACGCCCGCCAGGAAGAAATTGCCCGCATGTTGTCGGGCGCCGACGTGACGCAGGAAGCCCGCGCTCAGGCCGCTCGCCTGTTGGAAGGAAATTGACCGATGCTTGCTGTTGATCGCCGTCAACTGTTGTCTGCCGCCGCGCTCGCTGCCGCCGGGCCGGCTGCTGCCCAACTGCCGATGCGGCGCCCGGCGCCCTTGCGCCATGATGCAGTGCAATCGCTGATCGATCGTTATGTGGCGGATGGGCGCGTGCCTGGCGCCGTGGTCGCGTTGGTGGAACCGGGCAGCCAACGCCCGCAGTTTGTCACCGCCGGGGTAACCGCTTTTGGCGGCACTGCAAAGGTAACGCCCGATACGCAGTGGCGCATCTATTCGATGACCAAGCCGATCACCGGCATGGCAGTGATGCAGCGCGTCGCCACGGGCGAATTGAAACTGGATCAGCCGATTGCCGACATCATGCCGGAATTCAGGGCAATGCGGGTGCTGATCGATCCCGCCAAAGGGCTGGAATCGCGCGAGGCGGCGCGGCCGATCACGGTGCGCCACCTCCTCACCCACACCGCCGGTTTTTCGTACACTGTCGCTGGCAACGGCCCGCTGGAGAAGGAATACAAGCGTCTGGGCATCCAGCCGGGGAGTGTGCCGGCCTTTCTGCAGCCCGGCGACGGCGCGCTGCCCGATCTCCAGGTCATGGCCCTCGCGCTGGCCGGCCTGCCGCTGGTGCTCGATCCCGGCACGGCATGGAAATATTCGATCAGCCTTGATGTTGCTGGTGCCCTGCTGGAACGATTGACCGGCCAGACGCTCGACAAGGTGCTTGAACAACAGCTGCTTGGCCCGCTGGGCATGAAGGATACCGGATTTTGGGCCCGCGATCCGGCGCGGCTGGCAGCCAATTATCTGTGGAGCGCACCGGGCACCACGGCGCCGCTGGCCAAGCCAATTCCGATTTCAATGCTGGAAAAAGATGGCTTTACCACGCGGCCGCAACTGCTTTCGGGCGGCGGCGGCATGGTCGGCACGGCGCGCGACTATGCGAAATTTGCCCAGATGCTGCTGAACCAGGGCGAATTCGGCGGGCGAACCATCATGCCGCGCGGCACGGCCCGGCTGGCGACCAGCAACCTGATGCCGGCCGGCGTGTTCTATGATGGCAGCAACGGTTATGGCGCCGGAGGGCGGGTTACTCTGTTTGATACGCGCAGCAACAATGCCATCAGCAATCGCGGCTGGGCCGGCAGCCCGGCTGAAGCCTATGGCTGGGGCGGCGCGGCCGGCACGCTGTTCATGGTCGATCAGGTGAGGCAGTTTGCCGTTGTGCTGATGCTGCAGACGATGGCCGACAGCCGGTTGCAGCGGGATGCCGATCTTGCCGCGGCGCTGAATGCCGATGCAGATGGCCGGTGAGCGCTGAAACGCTCACAGCAAAAAAGCGCGCTGAAACGCTCACAGCAAAAAAGCGCGCTGAAACGCTTTACCGCTGGCTGGCGCGGCTGGTGCTGGCGCTGGCCTATGGCTATGTCGGCACTGTCCACCTGAAAAGCCCCGAAGGCTTTCTGCCAATCATGCCCGCGTGGGTGCCATTCCCGCGCGAGGTGGTGCTGTTGACCGGGGTAGCGGAGATGGCGGGTGCCATCGGCCTGATGATCCCGCGCCTGCGCACGGCGGCCGCGTGGGGGCTGGCGGCCTATGCGGTGTGCGTGTTTCCCGCCAACATCAAGCACGCAGCGGAGGGCATCGCTGTGTCTGGCCAAGTCCTGGGCTGGAGCTATCACGGCCCGCGCTTGCTGGCCCAGCCGGTGCTTGTCTGGTGGGCGCTGTGGGCTGGCGGAATTACCGATTGGCCGTTCGGGCGGAGGAAGGGCTGAAGTTTGGCCGGGCAGCATGGCCCCATTGCAGTACCGGCGGCCGCGGGCGCCCCAAGGTGGGGAAGGCGCCCGCGGCCCGGCTGCCTCCGGGTTCTGGGGGGAATGGGGCATTGCCGGTGCCGACTACAGATTAAGATAATTACGAACGTGTAATGTTCAAGGCGCTGCGGCGAAAAAATCCGCGCTGTGGTGTTCAATCGGGCGGTGACAGTCCGTCAGCGATCAGGGCATGGGCGGCTGCCGCAATCTCGTCCGCCGGGCGGCTGTCGTCCCAAACCCCGAATTTCAGGCCCAGAAAGACGTTCATGCCCATGATCGCCCAGGCCCGTACCTGCCAGTCGCCGGGCGTGACCTCGCCGCGCCCAAACGCCTGTTCCAGCGACACGGCATAGCCATCGGCGACATCGACATAATGGCGGCGATAGGCGTCTTCGGCCACGAACGCGCTTTCGTCGATAATCCGGTACAGCGCTTTGTGGGTGCGCACGAACTCCAGATAGGCAGCGAGGCCGGCGCGTTCACCAGCCAGACGGTCCGGAGCAGCAAGGATGAACGGCACCACATGTTCGCGCACCTGGCGGCTCATGTCGGCCACCAGCGCGCGGAACACCGCCTCCTTGGAAACGAAATAGGTGTAAAAACTGCCGATCGCGACGCCGGCACGCTGGGCGATGCGGGCGATGCTGCCTTCGTGATAGCCGCGCGCGCCAAATTCCTCGGCGGCGGCATCCAGGATCAGGCGCAGCGTCCTGCGGCCCCGCGCGGTGCGCGGCTCCTTGCTCCGGATCGCGGTGCGCGGCTGCTTGGTGCTGGCTTCAGGCTGTGGCGTTGCGGTCACACTATCGTCCCAATCCCATCCCCGGCGGCCGGTCAAGCCGGCATTTCGTGCCACCAGAGTTGAATCCTGGTTCATGTTTCAGTATTGCACCTGTCACACGAACACAAGCCGGCGCTGCCAAGGCGAGGCCCCGTGGGGAGAATGTTGATGATCGATGCCCGTTTCCGTCTCGCGCTGCTTGCCACCGCAGGGCTGTTTGCCAGCCAGCCTGCCGCCGCTCAGCAAACAGCCGCCGCTGATGTCGTAGTGAACGATGCGGAAATCGTTGTTTCCGCTCGCCGCCGTGAAGAACGGCTGATCGATGTGCCGGTCGCCGTGACCGCTTTTTCGCAGGCCGATTTGCAGAAATATCAGGCGCTTGATCTGAGCGGCCTGCAGGCTGCTGCGCCCAATCTCAATCTTGTGCAGGGCCGCGGCTCGGCGGGCAGCGCCAATATCTTCATTCGCGGCATCGGCCAACCCGACGCGCTGCAAACCTTCGATCCGGCGGTTGGCGTTTATGTTGACGGCGTCTATCTCAGCCGCATCCAGGGCGCGCTGCTGAACCTGTTCGACGTGGAACGCATTGAGGTGCTGCGCGGGCCGCAGGGCACGCTTTATGGCAAGAACACCACGGGCGGTGCGATTTCCATCGTGTCACGCAAGCCCGATCTTGAGGTGTTCAAGGCGCAGGCTTCGGCGCTGTATGGCAGCTATAATCAGGTCGTGCTCAATGGTTATGTGTCGGCGCCGCTGGCGGGGGACAAGGTAGCGCTCAGCGTTGCCGGCCAGTGGGACAAGCGCGACGGGCTGGTCACCGATCCCCGCACCGGTCGCCGCTACAACGATCGCGACAGCGTCACCGTGCGCGCCATCCTGCGCGCCAAGCCGACCGACGCTCTCGAAATCCTGGTTTCCGGCGATTACAACCGCCAACGCAACGCGCTCACGCTGGGCTATGCCACCGCGCCGCTGATCCAAACCGATTTTGCCACCGGCCCGCGCACGCTGGTGCCGGCCAATCCTTATGGCGCCTATGATTTCCAGGCATCAACCAGCTTTCGCGGCAACGAAGGCCAGCGGCTGGATCATTATGGCCTCAATCTCACCGCCAACTGGTCGCTTACCGATCAGATCACGCTGACCAGCATCACTGCCTGGCGCAAGCTCGATCCGGACCTGTTCATCGACATCGACGCCAGCCAGGCCAAGCTGGGCGATGTGTTCGTGGGCATCGATCAGCGCCAGTTCAGCCAGGAATTGCAGCTGAAATGGTCAGGCGATCGTTTCTCCGGCGTGGCCGGGCTGTTTTACCTGAACGAGAATATCCGTTCGCATCAGGAAGCCTATGCCGATGATCTGTTTGCATTTTTCGGCGGGCCAATCAGCTTCACCCGGTTCATCGACGACAAGCAAAACACCAAAAGCTATGCCGCCTTCGGTCAGGCCAGCTACAAGTTCACCGACAGCGTCAGCCTGACGGCTGGCCTGCGCTACACCCATGAAGAGCGGACCTACGACCGCGCCACAACCACGGCATCGTCCTTGTCGGGCCTCAACGGCATCAGCTTCCGCTTTCCCGGCAGCTTGCCGGCACCGCTGAACCTCGACAACAGCGCGCAATTCAACGCCTGGACGCCCAGCGTCACTCTGGCATGGAAGCCGGACAGCAACAGCCAGATCTATGCCTCGGCTTCGCGCGGGTTCAAATCAGGCGGTTTCAACGGCCGCGCCAACAGCCTGAACGATCTGACCCTGACAGTGAATGGCGCGCCCCAGCTGGTGACGCGCTTCAATCCGGAAACCGTGTGGACGTATGAAGGCGGTGCCAAGGGCAGCTTTGCTGGTGGCCGCGTCTATCTGGCGGGCACCGTATTTTACAGCGATTTCCGTGATTTCCAGGCCCGTGTCGGCGGCGGCGCGGTGGCGGCCTTCCCGGTGCTCAACGCCGGCAGCGTTGCGATCTGGGGTGTGGAAATGGAAGCGGCGGTGAAGCCAACCAAGTATTGGAACCTGCGCGCCAGCCTTGGCTATCTCAACGCGCGCTATGCCGAGTTCAACGATGGCCGCCGTGCCCCGGCCTTCTCGTGCAACCCGACCGGTGCGCAGGTGACCTGCGAACCAGCCTTTGCGCCGCCAATCACCCTTACGCTGGCCAGTGACTACCGCATCCCGGTGGGCGCTGCCGGCAGCATCACGCTGGGCGGCGACGCGCGCTTTGTTGACAAGCACTTCCTCAGCATCGACAACCGCCCCGGCCTGGTCGAGCCTGGCTATTGGTTGGCCAACGCCTTCGTGCGCTTCGATGCAAACGGCGGCCACTGGTATTTGCAAGGCGGCGTGAAGAATCTGACCAACGAGCGTTACCGTACCGATGGCCAGGAATTCAGCTCGGTCGGCAATATCCAGACGGTGTATTTCGGCGATCCGCGCACGTTCAATGCGATGGTTGGGTTCAAATTCTGATCGCAGCCGGGCGAGCGCGCCTGCCGCGCGCCGGCTCCCGGCAAGATCGGCCAGCGAGTCAAAAAGGGTGGGGCCAACACCCCGCCCTTTTTGCCCGCCAGACGGTGCGGTTCAGCCGCGCACTTGGTGTTTCCGGCCTTGCCTCACCAAGCGGGCTCGGCGGCCTCGCCACTGGCCGCGTTCCACTTTGCCGACGTGCAATGCCCTGCTACTCCTGAGCATATGACTGCCGATTTGCCCCCGTCCGACGTTGAGGCTGCCGCTGAACTGGCGCAGCTGGCTGATGTCATCGCGCACCACAGCGAAGCTTATTACCAAAAAGACGCGCCGCAGGTTTCGGACGCGGAGTTTGACGCGCTGGTGCAGCGCAATGCGGCCATTGAGGCGGCGTTTCCTCACCTTGTTCGCAGCGATTCGCCCAGTTTCAGGGTGGGGTCGAAACCGGCGGCCGGTTTTGCCAAGATCACTCACAGCCGGCCAATGCTCAGTCTGGACAATGTGTTCAGCGACGAGGAAGCGCGCGAGTTTGTGGCGCGGGTGCGGCGGTTTTTGAACCTGCCCGAGGATGCCGATGTGCGGCTGCGGGCGGAGGCCAAGATCGACGGGCTTTCGTGTGCGATGCGGTTTGAAAATGGCCGGCTGGCGCACGGCGCGACGCGCGGTGATGGCGCGGTGGGCGAAGAGGTGACGGCCAATCTGGCTTTGGTGGCGGGAATCGCGCATCGGTTGCCGGCAAGTGCGCCGCAGGTGGCGGAGGTGCGCGGCGAGGTTTACATGTCCAAGGCCGGCTTTGCCGCGCTGAACGAACGCCAGGCGCAGGCCGGCGCTAAGATCTTCGCCAATCCGCGCAATGCCGCTGCCGGCTCGCTGCGCCAGCTTGATCCAGCGATCAGCGCCAGCCGGCCTCTGGCTCTCATCGTCCACGGCTGGGGCGAAATGAGCGCCATGGCAAACGGGCCTTTGGGCAGTACGCAAAGCGAAGTGACCGCCGCCATTGCCGGTTGGGGGTTCGACTGCGGCAGCCTGGCGGTGGGCGATGCGAGCATCGACGATTGCCTGGCCTTCACCGCCGATCTGCAGCGCCGCCGCGCCGATCTGCCGTTCGATATCGACGGCGTGGTGTACAAGGTGGAGCGGCTTGATTGGCAGGAGCGGCTGGGCCAGGTGGCGCGCAGCCCGCGTTGGGCGGTGGCGCACAAATTCCCGGCGGAAAAGGCCGAAACCGTCCTGATCGATATCGATATTCAGGTCGGCCGCACCGGTGCACTAACGCCGGTGGCGCGGCTGGCGCCGGTGACGGTGGGCGGCGTCGTCGTCACCAATGCCACGCTGCACAACGAAGACGAAATTGCGCGGCTTGATGTGCGGCCGGGCGACCGCGTTCGCGTGCAACGTGCCGGCGATGTGATTCCGCAAGTGCTTTGTGTGGTGCCGTCGGGCAGCCCGCGCGGTGCCGCGTTCGTGTTTCCCGATCATTGCCCGGCGTGCGGATCGACCGCGGTGCGCGAGGAAGACGGCGCCATTCGCCGCTGCACCGGCGGGCTCACGTGCCCGGCGCAGCGCCATGAGCGGCTCAGGCATTTCGTCAGCCGCAATGCCTTCGATATCGAGGGTTTGGGAACGGAACGGCTGGAGCTGTTCGCCGCCGAGGGACTGATCGAGGGGCCGAGGGACATTTTCCGGCTGCACATGCGCCGCGGCGCACTGCTGGCGCTGCCCGGTTTCAAGGAAAAGTCGGTCGATAAACTGCTTGCAGCTATCGACGAACGGCGCACGGTGGGGCTGGACCGTTTCGTGTTCGCACTCGGCATCCGCCACGTCGGCGAGGTGACGGCGCGCGATCTGGCGCGGGCCTTTGGGTCGGCCGATGCGGTGCAGGTCGCCGCGATGGCGCAGGATGCGGTGAACCGGCTGACGGCGGTGAATGGCATCGGCGGCATCGTGGCCGAAGCGCTGATTGATTTCTTTGCCGAACCTCACAACCGCGAAACTCTTGCAGATTTGTTGGTGCAGGTGACGCCGCAGCCGCTGCCGGCGATCAAGCAGACCGGGCTTTCGGGCAAGACCGTGGTGTTCACCGGCGCGTTGGAGAAATTCACTCGCGAGGCCGCCGAGGCGCAGGCTGAACTTTTGGGTGCGAAAACATCGGGCAGTGTGTCGTCGAAAACCACCTTGCTCGTGGCTGGGCCAGGGGCGGGATCAAAGCTCACCAAGGCGCGGTCCTTGGGAATTCAGGTGCTGGACGAGGATGGCTGGCTGACGCTGGTCGCAGAGGCGCAATCAGAGGCGTGATCGCGCCCGTTTCGTGCTACTATTGCGGCGCTGCCACTGAGTCTGCCGCGTCGCAGATTGTCCTACGCCGCACCGCCTGGCAGCCGGGGGAATCCTCCGTTGACGAGACAGGAGCGTCGCCATGAAGACCGTCCCGAATGGGTTTGGATCGCAGGTGAGCGAGACCAAATCCGCAAGCAGCCAACTGCATACCTCATTTTATGTCGAGCTGACCCCGATTGCGGTGGATGCCCGGCCGTTTCACGCGTTACACGGTATCATACCGGGTGCGCTGGTGGCCTCGTCGCTGCCGACCCATTGGGAGGCCGATCCCGAGGAGCCGGCGCCGCCGACGCCAAAAGCCCAATCCTGATTGCTTGTAATTCATGCGCTGAATGCATGGCTGGTGCCGAGTTTGCTGCACTGCACAAGTTCGTGTGACAGACTTATTACAGCTCCTGTCAGCCGGGAATTGGCCCGGCTCATTATCAGGAGCGTACCAATGAAGGTCGTCACGACTGAATTTGAACCGCAGGTGCGCGCTATTCCGGTTGCCGAAGTCTTGGCCCTCGTTCGCCTCCTTCCTTTGCGCCGCAAGGGTCTCTGGCGCCGCGTCATCCTCACGCCGGCCGTGGTCGAAGCCCGCCTGTTCCACGCGCTGTAAAGCGCGGGGACAGGGGGTAATACCAAGTCGCGATAATCATGACCCATGTGCCCATTGGCGCATTCCGATGGATTTGATGCGGTCTGGCTGATCGATCAGCTTGTTCCAGGCGTCACAGCAGTGATCGACGATTTCGGTGTAGGACCCGAAGATGCGGT
>NZ_JBDNFM010000205.1:0-19822 GCF_041689835.1 Sandarakinorhabdus sp. | reverse complement strand
TGCGCGGCAACCTCACCCGTATCGAGGAAGCTGCGCTGTGGCAGCAGGTGATCACCGGGCCAATCGCGCCCGTGATCGAAGACGCCGACTATATTGCCGCCGCCCGCGCCGCACTGGCTGAACTGGCGTGGGGGGAGACTGGGGGCGACGATATCTGGGCCCGCCTGATCGACTCGCTGAAGGCCAGCACGGGGCGCAAGGGCAAATTGCTGTTCATGCCGCTGCGCCAGGCCCTCACCGGCCAGCCGCACGGCCCCGAAATGGCGGCGCTGCTGCCGCTGATCGGGCGGGGCGAGGCGCTGCGCCGGCTGGCCGGCTGATACCCGTCCACCATTGCCGCACCACTGGCCAAGCGCGCCGCAGCCGCTTATCGTGCCAACATGGCTTTTCTTGATCCACCCGATGCCCAGGCGCGGCGCACGCGCTACTGGATTGCTGCTAGCTCCGTGCTGGCCACCACCGCCATCATGACCCTGTTCCTGATCGAATCGCGCTGGGGCTACATGAAGCCCGATCCGGTGATCGTTTATGCGCAAAGCTGGAAAGCCGATCGCACCCGCGCCGATGCCGTTGCCGACACCAAGTCCACCATGGCCGCGCGCGAAACCGCGATGGCCAAAAGCCGCGCCTTCATCGCCACGCTTTCGGGCAAGCCCAAGGCCGACGCGCAGAAAAAATACGATGCGTATGTGAACGGCGGCGGCGCGGCCAAGGAATTTGCTTATGTGCCGGCGCAGCCATCGCTGCAGGCCATTGTGCGCGTGCCGGCAGAACCACCTCCGGCTGAACCTCCCATCGAGTGAACAGCGCCGCCGAAGACTGGCGCCACGACTGGCGATTCATGGGCGCCGCGCTGGCACTGGCCAGCCGCGGCATCGGCACCACTTTCCCCAACCCTTGCGTCGGCTGCGTGATCGTGGCGGATGGCCGCGTCGTCGGCCGCGGCTGGACGCAGCCCGGCGGCCGGCCCCATGCCGAAGCCATGGCACTGGCGCAGGCCGGCGGCGCAGCAAGGGGTGCGGCCGCCTATGTCACGCTGGAACCGTGCGCGCATGTTTCGCCGCGCGGGGCCGCCTGTTCGGACAATTTGATTGCCGCTGGCATCGCGCGGGTGGTGGTGGCAGCGCACGATCCCGATCCGCGCACCAATGGTGATGGCGTGGCCCGGCTGTCGAGCGCGGGCATCGCCGTGACGTGCGGCGTGCGCGCCGCCGAAGCGCAAAGCCAGTTGGCCGGGTTCCTCACGCGTTTGAAACAGGGCCGCCCGCACATCACGCTGAAACTGGCGGTGTCGCTGGACGGCGCCATCGCCATGGCCGACGGCCGCAGCAAATGGATCACTGGCGACCGCGCCCGCGCCGCCGCGCATCTGGAACGCGCCCGCGCCGATCTAATCGTGGTCGGGCGCGGCACCTGGGATGCCGATGCGCCGGCGCTCGATGTGCGCCTGGCTGGGCTTGAAGCGCGCAGCCCGCGAATCGGTGTGGTCGGGCGCGAAAGCGGCCTGCCAGCGCACATCAGCCACTTCGCCGACCTCGGCGCGCTCATTGCCGATCCAGCGATGAACGTGCTGGTCGAAGGCGGCATGGGCCTCGCCGCCAGCCTGTTTGCGGCCGATCTGGTCGATACATTGATCCTGCACCGCGCGCCCATCCTGATCGGCGCCGGGCGCACGCTGGGCGATATCGGGCTGGCCGATCTTGGCGATGCCCACGGCCGCTGGCAGGCGGCGGCGATCGTCACGCTCGGCCCCGACCGCATTGAACGCTACACCCGCATCCGATAAGGCAAGCGCCATGTTCACTGGCATCATCACCGACATCGGCACCATCGCATCCGTGGAGGCGCGCGGCGACCTGCGCGTGACGGTGCAAACCGCCTACGATACCGCCGGCATTGCCATCGGCGCGTCGGTGGCCAATTCCGGCGTGTGCCTGACTGTGGTGAGCAAGGCCGCAACAGGAAGTTCGGGAGGCAGCCTCACCTTCGACGTTTCGGCCGAAACCCTGCGCTGCACGGCGGCGGGCATGTGGCAGCCGGGCGCGCGGCTGAACCTGGAACGCGCGTTGAAAGTCGGCGATGAACTCGGCGGCCATATCGTAACCGGGCATGTCGATGCCGTCGGCCAGATCGCCGCCATCACTGCCGAGGGGGACAGCAAGCGCTTCACCTTCCAGATGCCGGCCAGCGTCGCGCCGTACGTGGCACCCAAGGGCAGCATCTGCCTCAACGGCGCGTCGCTCACGGTGAACGACGTCAGCGATGATGATCTCGGCCACTGGTTCACCGTCAACATCATCCCGCACACGGCGGAATGGACCACTTTCGGCACCGCAGCCGTGGGCGACGAGGTCAATATCGAGATCGACGTGCTCGCGCGATATCTGTTCCGGATGAAGCAGCTGGCTTGACAGCCTAATGTGATAAGCGCATCCGGCAGTCACATTGCGATGTGAGGCCCATGATGAGCGAACCCCTGATTGCCCGGCTGCGTGACCTTGTCGCCAGTGGCGAAGAATCGAAAGCCGGCATGGCCCGCGCCGCCGGGCTGCACGCCAACTCCTTGCGTGCGCTGGACGAAGCCGATTGGAACCCTACCACCGACACGCTGCGCAAGCTGGAAAACTGGCTGGCGGATCGCAACAGCGGCCCGGCGCTGTCCCCGATCGAGGATATCATCAACGAAGCCCGCAACGGCCGCATGTACATTTTGGTCGACGATGAAGACCGCGAAAACGAAGGCGATCTGATTATTCCCGGCCAGATGGCCACTCCCGATGCGGTCAACTTCATGGCCCGCTATGGCCGCGGACTGATCTGCCTGGCGATGGCGTCGGAACGGGTGAAGGCGCTCGGCCTGCCGCTGATGGCGCAGCACAACGGCACCCGTCACAGCACCGCCTTCACCGTATCGATCGAGGCCAAGGAAGGCGTCACCACCGGCATTTCGGCGGCAGACCGCGCCCGCACCATCGCGGTGGCAATCGATGCCGCCAAGGGCCCGGAACATATCGTTTCGCCGGGCCATGTGTTTCCGCTGGTCGCCCGCGACGGCGGCGTGCTCGTGCGCGCCGGCCATACCGAAGCCAGCGTCGACATCTCGCGCCTTGCCGGCCTCAGCCCCAGCGGCGTCATCTGCGAGATCATGAACGACGATGGCACCATGGCGCGCCTGCCCGATCTGATCCCGTTTGCCCGCCGCCACGGCCTGAAAATCGGCACCATCCGCGATCTCATTGCCTATCGCCACGCCCACGACCGGCTGGTGAAGTGCGTTGCCGAAACCAGATTGGAAAGCTGGCACGGCGGCGAATGGCTGGCGAAAACCTACGCCAACACCGCCGAATACGGCGAGCACATGGTGCTGCAAAAGGGCCGCATCGAGCCCGGCAAGCCCACGCTGGTGCGCGTCCACACTCAATCGATGTTTACCGACATGTTTGCGGAAAAGGGTGACCGCGCCGGGCAACTGGGGCGCGCCATGGACGCCATCGGTGAACACGGCGCCGGCGTCATTGTTATCATCCGCGACGGCAGCCTCACCGCAATTTCCGAACAGATGCGCGCCAAGGGCCAAGGCGAACCCATCACCTTGCGCGATTATGGCATCGGCGCGCAGATACTGGTTGATCTGGGCGTGACCGACATGATCCTGCTCACCAACCAGCACCGCAACATCGTCGGCATCGAAGGCTATGGCCTGCACGTTGTCGGTGAACGCGCCATTCCACCCCGGAGCTAGATCCCATGCACATCCTGATCGTCGAAGCCCGTTTCTACACCCACATCGCCGACATGCAGCTTGATGGCGTCACCGCCGCGCTCAAGGCCGCCGGCGCCACCTTCGAGGCCATCACTGTCCCCGGCGCACTCGAAGTGCCGGCGGCCATCGCCTTTGCCGACGCATCGGGCCAATATGATGCCTATGTTGCGCTGGGCTGCGTGATCCGCGGCGAAACCTACCATTTCGAAGTCGTCGCCGGCGAAAGCGCCCGCGCCATCATGGCCCTCACGCTTGATGGCCTCGCCATCGGCAACGGCATCCTGACGGTGGAGAACGAAGCCCAGGCCATCGCCCGCGCCGACAAGAGCCAGAAAAACAAGGGCGGTGAAGCCGCCGCCGCCGCGCTGGCCATGGTGGCCCTGAAGCAGCGCTTCGCCTGACGGGGTGGCGGGCCCGGCCCGCCCCTCCGCGACAATGCGTAGCGCGGCGTTCTTGCCGCAGTGCAACAGCGCCCACGATAGCGCGTGAGCAGTCCATCCTGTTCCCCCGATCAGGTTTGGCGCGGCCGCTGTCATAGCGAACCGACCCGCTGATTCAGCGTCCGCGCCCCCCCTTCCTGCAAGCCCGCTGCATTTGCCGCGATGACATCGCCGCCGCCAGCGCTTATGGCGTTCCCCCATGCAAGCCGCTCTCTCCCATATCGACACGTGGATCTTCGATCTCGACAACACGCTGTATCCTGCGAATTCAGCGCTGTTCCCGCAAATCGATGCACGCATGGGCCTGTATATCCAGCGCCTGCTCAACGTCGATCCGATCGAAGCCCACCGCATCCAGAAACAGCTCTACCATTCGCACGGCATGACGCTGCCCGGCCTGATGGCACTGCACAATGTCGATCCGCATGATTTCCTGGCCAATGTCCACGATGTCGATATTGACGTGCTGCGCCCGCACCCCGAACTCGGCCATCTGATCAGCCGCCTGCCCGGCCGCAAATTCATCTTCACCAACGCCGATGCGCCGTATGCACAGCGCGTGCTGGCCCGCCTCGGCCTCACCGACGTGTTCGACGCCATGCACGATATCCACGCGCTGGATTATGTGCCCAAACCGCAGGCCCCGGCCTACACCAGCATGTGCGCCGCCCACGGCATCAATCCGCAGCGCGCGATGTTCGTCGAAGACATGGCGCGTAATCTGGCCCCGGCCAAAGCCATCGGCATGACCACGGTGTGGATCGAAAACGGCGCCGACCAAGGGCCAAAGCTGCAGGGATCGGGCGAGGCGCGCGACCACATCGATTTCATCATCACCGACCTCGCCGCCTTCCTCGCCGAAGCGCTGGCAGCCCTGGAGCCCGCATGACCATCGAAGCCATCATCAACGCCGGCTGGGAAGACCGCGCCGACGTGGGCAGTGCCACCCACGGGACCTTGCGCGCCGCCGTGAACGAGGCGCTCAGCCGGCTCGATTCGGGCGACTTGCGTGTGGCGGAACCTGATGGCACCACCCACCAATGGCTGAAAAAGGCCGTGCTGCTGTCGTTCCGCCTCCATGACAATGTGGTGATGCCGGGTTTTGGACATGCTGCTTTCTACGACAAGGTGCCGCTGAAATTCGAAAATTGGGGCGATGCGGAATTTCGTGCCGCCGGTTTTCGCGCCGTGCCCGGTGCCGTTGTCCGCCGCGGCGCTTACATCGCCCCCGGCGCCGTGCTGATGCCCAGCTTTGTCAACATCGGCGCGCGCGTTGGCAAAAACACCATGGTCGATACCTGGGCCACCGTCGGCAGCTGCGCGCAGATCGGTGATAACGTCCACATCAGCGGCGGTGCCGGCATCGGCGGCGTGCTCGAACCCTTGCAGGCCAACCCCGTCATCATCGGCGATGGCGCCTTCATCGGCGCCCGCGCCGAAGTCGCCGAAGGCGTCATCGTCGGCGAAGGCGCAGTGCTGTCGATGGGCGTCTATCTGGGCGCCTCAACGAAGATCATTGACCGCGCCACCGGCGAAATCCACATCGGCCGCGTGCCGCCTTACGCCGTCGTCGTCTCCGGCACCCTGCCTGGCAAACCGTTGCCCGATGGCACGCCGGGGCCAAACCTGTATTGCGCCGTAATCGTCAAAACCGTGGATGCGCAAACCCGCAGCAAAACCGGCATCAACGAACTGCTGCGCGACTGAATACGGTTGTGGGGCAGGGATCGCTCCCTGCCCCACCATGTCGTTGCTATCGTCGTCAGACGGCTCAGGCCACCTTGAACCCTTCACGGTTCATGCGGCCGGTCAGCGCCTTTGTTTCGGCTTCGCTCAACTTGGCATGCAGCGCCGGAAACACTTCCTCTTCCTCCTCGCGCACATGCGCTTCGAAGGCGGTACGGATGGCGGCGACCTTCTCCAGGAAGCCCGGGCGCTGTTCCTTACCGATCATTTCCAGCTCGTACAGGCCCTGCTTGACGTCGAAATGGTCGGCATTCAGCGCTTCAGCCACATCGGACTGGCCATGTGCGGCGACCACGCAATACACCACATATTCTTCCTGAATCTGATGCTTGCCCATGGCGTGCTGCAGCTCGAACACCAGCGCCGCGCGCTTCTTGATGTCGTCCTCACCGGTTACCGCCAGCTGGTCCAGCAACCCGCGCGCCATCTTGTGTTCGGCCTTCAGCCCTTCGAACCAGTCGCCGGCGGCATAGGTTGGTGCCTGCGCCGCTGCCTTGCGGCCGGCAGAAACCAGCATGCCCAAGCCAAAGCCCGCTGCGCCGGCCACCAGGGCCGATGATTTGCCATTGCCGGGATTGGTTTTGCCGTTGGTTTTGCCATTGGCGTTGTATGCGCTGTGATCAGTCATGGTGGATGCTCCTTTTGCCACGACATTCAAACCGGCACCGGGCTGTGTTGTTCCAAATAAGCCGCGCCAGTCGTCATCATTTATGGGCGACTTGTCCCGGCTGCTTGCCGCGCGGCCCCGCCTGCCCGCCGGCGGCCTCTCCATTTCGTCATCCGCTTTGCCCTTGCCACACCGCCGCCGCCCCGCTTTGATGCGCGGGCACTCAACAGGGGTTTTATCATGCGTCATCTCATCGCCGGCCTGCTGGCGGCCACCATTGCCGTTCCCGCCGCAGCCCAAACGATACCGCTGCGCCCCGATCAACAGGCATTTCGCGCGCTCTACAAGCAACTGGTGGAGACCAACACCACCGTGTCCACCGGCAGCTGCAATCTGGCCGCCGAACGCATGGCAGCGCGGCTGAAGGCGGCGGGCTATGCCGATGCCGATATCAAGCTGTTCCCAGGCCCCGCGGAACGCCCGCTCGACGGCGGATTGGTGGCGACGTTGAAGGGCAGCGACACCAAATCCAAGGCGATCCTGCTGCTGTCCCACCTCGATGTGGTCGAAGCCAAGCGCGCCGATTGGGAACGTGATCCCTTCACCTTCATCGAAGAAGGCGGCTTTTTCTATGGCCGGGGCATTTCCGACGACAAGGCCCACGGCGCGATCTTCACCGATGCGATGGTTCGGTTGAAGCAGGCCGGCAAGCCGCCGAAACGCACCGTGAAACTCGCGCTGACCTGCGGCGAAGAAGGCGGGCCGTTCAACAGCGCCAAGTGGCTGGTGGAAAACCCCCGCGACTGGATCGAGGCGGAATTTGCCCTGAATGAAGGCGGCGGCGGCAAGGCCGACACTGCGGGCAAGCCGATCAGCCTGGCGTTTCAGGCCGGCGAAAAAGTCTATCAGGATTTCACTCTGGAAACCCGCAACCCCGGCGGCCACAGCAGCCGGCCGCGCCCGGACAACGCGATCTATGAACTCGCAGCCGGGCTGGTGCGGCTGGCGCAAAACGATTTTCCGGTGATGTTGTCGGACACGACGCGCGCCTATTTTGGTGAAATGGCCAAGCTGAGCGATGCCGCGACCGCTGGCGCCATCCGCGCCCTGCTCGCCAACCCGGCCGATGCCGACGCCAATGCCGCCGTATCCAGGGATCCGGGCTGGCACAGCACGCTGCGCACCACCTGCGTGGCGACGATGCTTGATGCTGGCCATGCGCGCAATGCGCTGCCGCAGCGCGCGCAGGCCAATGTGAACTGCCGCATGTTCCCCGGCGAAAGCGTCGAGAAAGTGCGCGGGCAAATCGCCGATCGGCTGGGCGATGCCACCATCAGCGTAACGCCGCGCGCATCTGAAAACCCCGAACAAGCCGCGCCGCCGCCGCCCCTGTCGGATATGGTTTATGGCCCGGCTGTTGCGCTGGCCGCCAGGCATTTCCCCGGCATTCCGCTTATCCCGACAATGGCCACCGGCGCCACCGATGGCCGCTATCTCAACGCTGCCGGGATCGCCACCTATGGCATGCCCGGCCGTTTCGGCATGCCCGATGGCAACGGCGTCCACGGGTTGAACGAGCGCATCTCCGTCGCCGGTGTGATGAAGGAACGCGACTATCTGTTCGATCTGATCACCGCCTACGCCAGCAAATAAGGACTCTTCGATGCGCGCCCTGCTTCTCGCCGCCACCCTGCTCACCGCCACTGCGGCCCATGCGCAATACGCCAGCAAACAGCCCGGCGAACCAGCTTTCCGGTCGCTTTACAAGGAGATGGTAGAGACCGACACCAGCGTCACCACTGGCAGTTGCACCGCGGCGGCCGACAAATTGGCGGTGCGCTTCAAGGCGGCGGGGTTCACCGATGCCGACATCACCCAGTTTAGCGTGCCCGAATTCCCCAAGGACGGCGGCATCGTCGTCCATTTGAAAGGCAGCAGCGCCAAACTGCAGCCGATGCTGCTGCTCGGCCACCTCGACGTGGTTGCGGCCAAGCCCGAAGACTGGACGCGCAGCCCGTTCACGCTGATCGAGGAAGGCGGCTATTTCTACGGCCGCGGCACCTTTGACGACAAGGCACAGGCGGCGATCTGGGCCGATCTGCTCATCCGCCTGAAGGCCGGCAAGGCCCCCAAACGCACCATCAAACTGGCACTCACCTGCGGGGAGGAAACCACCACCGCCTTCAACGGCGCCGATTGGCTGGCAAAAAACCGCCCCGAGCTGATCATGGCCCAATTTGCCCTCAACGAAGGCGGCGGCGGCCGCTATGACGACAATGGCAAACCGCAGGGCCTCGCCGTGCAGGTCGGCGAGAAGACCGTGCAGAATTTCTGGCTCGAAGCCACCAACCCCGGCGGCCACAGTAGCGTGCCGCGCCCCGATAACGCCATCACCGATCTGGCCCGCGCCGTCGTGGCGGTGAACACCCATGAATTCCCGGTGCAATACACCGATACCACGCGCGCCTATTTCACCACGCTTTCCACGGTGCTGCCGGGTCCCGTCGGTTCCGCCATGATGCGCCTGCTGGCCGATCCCGCCGATACGCAGGCCAATCGCATCGTCAGCACCGATCCCACCAACCACAGCGTGCTGCGCACCACCTGCGTTGCCACCCTGCTCGAAGCGGGCCACGCCGAAAACGCCCTGGCCCAGCGCGCCCGTTCCAACGTGAACTGCCGCATGTTCCCCGGCACCGATCCAAATGCGCTCAAGGCCGATCTGGACAAGGTGATCGGCAACGCCAAGGTGGGCATCACGCTTAAACTGCCGATCCGCCCCGTGGCCCGGCCCACCCCGATGAACCCCGCCATCATCGGCCCGATGAAGGCGCTGGGCGAAAAGCATTTCCCCGGCGTGCCGATGCTGGCGATGATGAGCACCGGTGCCACCGATGCCATCTACATCGCCCCGATCGGCATTCCGGTGTACGGCGCGCCGGGCACATTGATCGATCCCGATGGCAACGGCATCCACGGCCTGAACGAACGCATCAAGATCGAAAGCCTGATGAAGGGCCGCGATTATCTGTCGGATCTGGTGGCGGTGCTGGCGAACCCGAAATGATGCAAGCGCACTGGCGCTGAAGCTGCTCAGCGCCTACATCGCCGCCATGGACATCGCGCAACTCATCACCCCCGAAGCCCTGTCGGCCTTTGGCCAGGTGGTGCTGATCGATCTGGTGCTGGCGGGTGACAACGCCATCGTCGTCGGCGCGCTCGCTGCCGGGCTGCCGGCGGCCCAGCGCAAAAAGGTCATCCTGATCGGCATCGCCGCGGCACTGGTGCTGCGCATCATCTTTGCGCTGCTGGTCACGCAATTGCTGCAAATCGTCGGCCTGATTCTGGCCGGCGGGCTGTTGCTACTGTGGGTCGCCTGGCGCATGTGGCGCGAAATCAACCCGAGCTCGGTTTTGATCGACGCACCCGGCGACAATGATGATTTCGTCGCCACCGATGCCCCGGCGCCGGCAAAAAGCTTTGCTGCTGCCGCCTGGTCGGTCGCGCTGGCCGACGTGTCGATGAGCCTCGACAACGTGCTTGCCGTCGCCGGCGCCGCCCGCGAGCACCCCGATATCCTCATTGCCGGCCTCGTGCTGTCGGTCGCAATGATGGGCATCGCCGCCAACATCATCGCCCAGTACATCGAGCGTTATCGCTGGATCGCCTACGTCGGACTGGCCGTCATTGTCTATGTCGCGTTCAAGATGATCTGGGAGGGCTATAACGAAGTCGCCCCGGTCGTGCAGCCGATGCTGGGAATGTAAGCACAAACCCTCTCCCGGCTCAGGGAATCAGCACCGTCGAACCCGTCGTCAACCGCGCCGCCAAATCCTGGTGGGCCTTGGCGGCATTGGCCAGCTTGTACCGCTGATTGATCGCCAGCTTCAGACCGCCAGATGCCATCAGGCCCAGCACGCGGGTGGAATGCACATGCCGTTCCTCGGGCGTCGCATAATAATCAAACAGCGTCGGCCGCGTCGCAAACAGCGATCCCTTGCGCGCCAATATACCCACATCGACCCCAGAAACCGGGCCGGATGCGTTGCCGAAACTGATCATCAGCCCGCGCCGTTTCAAGCTATCGAGGCTCGATTCCCAGCTGTCCTTGCCCACCCCGTCAAACACCACATCAGCTCCGCGACCGGCTGTAATCATGCGCACCTGCGCCGCCACATCGCTGCTATCAAGCAGGCCATGATCCGCCCCGTGCGCGGCAGCCAGCGCCAGTTTCTGCGCCGTACCAGCCACGGCGATCACCGTCGCCCCCACCAGCTTGAGCCATTGCACCAACAGCAGGCCCACCCCGCCCGCCGCCGCCGGCACCAACGCGATGTCGCCCGGCCGCACCCGCGCGCAGCGTTCGATCAGAAACTCCGCCGTGCAACCTTTCAGCAGGCCCGCCGCCGCCATTTCATCCGACACGCCATCGGGCAACGTCACCAGATTCGCGGCTGCAATGTTGCGGTGCGTGGCATAGGCGCCAATCGGCCCCCAGCAATAGCCAACGCGCGTACCCACCGGCAACGCCGCGCCCTCCCCCGCCGCTTCCACCACGCCGGCCGCCTCCAGCCCGAGGCCGGACGGCATGGCAATCGGGTAAAGGCCCGAACGGTGATAGGTGTCGATGAAATTCAGGCCGATGGCGGTATGGCGAAGCCGCACCTCCCCTGGCCCCGGCGCAGGCAGGCTGATATCCTGCCATGTCATCACCTCTGGCCCACCAGCCTGTTCGATGCGGATCGCCTTCATGCCCGTTCCTCGCCTTATGCTGCAGCTATGCTGCGCGGTAAGTATATGAATTTGTTCACACACTTAATCGAATCGCAGCCAGCTTGCAGTGCCCCGCCCCACGCCGCTACACTAATGCGTTCCGGGACGAACGAAAGAGGCAAAGCGCATATGAAAATCAGCTTCGACATTGATTGCACCCCGGAAGAAGCCCGCAGCTTCTTCGGCCTGCCCGATCTTGGACCACTGCATGATGTCTATCTTGATCGCATGAAATCAGCGATGACCGAAGGCATCACCCCGGCTGACTGGGAGAAGATGATGCGCGCCTGGACACCGGGCATTGCTGGTGGCTTCGAACAATGGCAAAAATTGTTCATGGCCGGCATGAGCAGCGCCGGCATCGGCACCCCCCCCAAAGGCTGAACACCCCATCATGATCGACACCATCGCGGCGCTGGCCAGCGGTCGCCCGCCCGCCGCGCTAGCCGTAATCCGCCTGTCCGGCCCGGCCGCCTTCGCTGCTGTGGCCGCACTGGCCGGCAGGCTGCCGCCGCCGCGCCGCCTCAGCTTGTGCCGGCTCCGCCAGGGCGAAGCGACCCTGGATGAGGCGCTTGTTGCCATCTTCCCCGGTCCCGCAAGCGCCAGCGGCGAAGATCTGGCCGAGTTTCACCTGCACGGCGGCACCGCTGTCGTCGCCGGCGTGCTGGCGGCGCTAACCGCCCTGCACGGCGTGCGCTTGGCCGAACCCGGAGAATACACCCGACGCGCCTTCGCCAATGGACGCATGAACCTTTCCCAGGTCGAAGGCCTTGCCGACCTGGTCAACGCCGAAACCGCCAGCCAGCGCGATCAGGCGCTGGCGCTGGTCGGCGGCGCGCTCGGGCGGCTGGCGGATGGGTGGCGCGAACGCTGCCTGATGCTGCTGGCTGAAGCCGAAGCTGGCTTGGATTTCGCCGAGGATGAAGCCGATGTTGCGGAGCGGCTCGACGAGGCCGCCCGTCACCAGCTGCTGGCAATGGCCGACGAGCTGGCCAGCCTGATTGCCGATTCCGCCCGTGCCGGGCGCATCCGCGACGGCCTCTCGATTGCTGTCACCGGTCCGCCCAATGTTGGAAAATCCAGCATCGTCAATGCGTTGTCGATGCGCGATGCCGCCATCGTGACGCCGATTGCCGGCACCACCCGCGATGCAATCGAAGTGCCAATTGACCTGGGCGGCATCGCTGCCCAGCTCATTGACACCGCCGGCCTGCGTGACACCGACGATCCGGTGGAGGCCGAAGGCATCGCCCGCGCCCGCCGCCGCGCCGCAAGCGCCGATCTGGTCATCAGCATGGCCAGCGCCGATGCGCCAGAATGGCCCTCCCCGGCTGCGGACGGCCCGGCACACCTCCTGCTATTCAACAAATGCGACATCGCCAGTCCACCGCTGCCGGCAGGCGCGCTTGCCGTGTCTGCCACGACCGGCGCTGGGCTGCCGGCCCTGCGCGACTGGCTCGGTAATTGGGCACGCAGCGTCACCCGCCTCGGTGAGCCCGCGCTGCTTTCCCACGCCCGCCACCGCGCCGCCTTTGCCGATGCCGAGGCCGCCCTGCGCAACGCAGCTCATGCGCCTGAGCCTGTACTACGCGCCGAATCCCTGCGCACCGCTGCCCACGCCTTCGGGCGCATTGCTGGCCGCATCGGTATCGATGATGTGCTCGATCGGATCTTCAGCCGCTTCTGCATCGGCAAATAGCCAACTCACCGCCGAAAACACTGTATCGCCCCGGACTTGATTCGAGGTTGGGTATTTTTTGAAGCGGAGGGCCTCCGGTGGGCAGGGCCTCAGCCGGAGGCAATGCCGACCCCCCCACATGTTTCACGTGAAACATTGGGCACAAATCGCTATGGAAACGTGATGCACGAATTCGACGTGATCATTGTTGGCGCCGGCCACGCCGGCTGCGAAGCCGCCGCTGCCGCGGCACGGCGCGGTGCACGCGTTGCGTTGGTGACGTTGCGCGCCGATGACCCTGGCACGCTCAGCTGTAATCCGGCCGTCGGCGGCATTGGCAAGGGCCACCTTGTTACCGAGATTAATGCACTCGGCGGCGTGATGGCCCGCGTTACCGATGCCGCCCGCCTGCAATCGCGGCTGCTCAACCGGTCCAAGGGTCCAGCCGTCCACGGGCCGCGCGCGCAGGTGGACCGCGCCCTGTACCGCGCTGCTATGGCCGAAGCATTGGCCGCCTTCCCGGCTCTTTCCATCATCGCCTCTGCTGTGGACGGTTTGGTGCTTGAGCAAGGTCGCATTACTGGGGTGGACACTGCACAAGGCCGGCTGTCCGCGCCCGCTGTTGTGCTAACCACTGGCACTTTTCTTGGCGGCATGATGCACATTGGCAGCATACGCGAAGCCGGCGGCCGCGTCGGCGCTCCCAGCGATGCTGGCACATCGGATCTGGCCGCAGCCTTGCGCCGCATGGGCCTGCCGGTCAGTCGGCTTAAAACCGGCACGCCTGCCCGCCTTGATGGTCGCAGCATCGATTGGTCTGTGCTGGCATGGCAGTACGGCGATGCTGATGATCCGCGCCTCAGCCGCTACGGCGATCCCAATCCACGCCCGCCGCTGCCTTGTGCCATCACTCGCACCAATACCGAAACACACCGCATCATCCGAGATCACCTCGGCGAATCAGCTCTCTATGGCGGTCACATCGATTCGGTCGGCCCGCGCTATTGCCCCTCCATCGAAGACAAGGTGGTGCGCTTCGGCGACCGCGATGGCCACCAGATCTTCCTGGAGCCGGAGGGCTATGACGATATCACCATCTATCCAAACGGGCTTTCAACCTCGCTTCCCCTCCACGCGCAGGAAAAGTTTATCGCGACGATTACGGGGCTCGAGCGCGCCCGTATCCTGCGCCCGGGCTATGCCATTGAATATGATCATGTTGATCCGCGCGCATTGACGAAAACACTGGCGGTCAAGGACATTCCCGGGCTATTCCTCGCTGGCCAAATCAATGGCACTACCGGTTACGAGGAAGCTGCCGCGCAAGGCTTGGTGGCCGGCGCCAACGCCGCTGCCGCCGCCCTGAGCCTCGAGCCACTCAACGTTGACCGAACGCAAGCCTATATCGGCGTGATGATCGACGATCTCACCACGCATGGCGCCGCCGAGCCTTATCGCATGTTCACCAGCCGGGCCGAATATCGCCTGCGCCTGCGCGCTGACAATGCCGATCAACGACTGACGCCGCTTGGCCTTGATCTGGGACTCATCTCCAATGGGCAAGCTGCCAGCTTCGATGCAGAGCAAGCGGCCCGCGAATCAGCCCGCGCTCTTCTGCAAAGTCTCTCCGCCACGCCGCACCAGCTAGCAAGCCACGGTATTGATGTGCGCCAGGATGGCCAATCCCGCAGCTTGTTCGATTGGTTGCGTTTTCCGGCGGTTACTCCCGCCGCCGCTCGCCGCGTTTGGCCCGAACTCGCAGCCGTCACTAGCGAGCTGCTTGCAAGTCTGGCCGTGGACGCCAACTACGCGTCCTATGTCGCGCGGCAAGAGGCCGACGTTGCCGCCCTTCACCGGGACGAGGCACTTACCTTGCCCGATACACTGGACTTCAGATCGGTGGCCGGTCTGTCCACAGAGATGATCGAGCGACTTGCACGGGCGCGCCCGTGCACACTGGGTGCCGCTAGCCGCGTGCCTGGCATCACCCCGGCGGCGCTGATTGCCTTGCTGCCACACACTACGCGCAACCAATCGCCGCGAGCCGCCTAAAATGATTGATGACGCCCGCACTGCCTTTGCCGCTGAGTTTGATGTTTCACGTGAAACATTGGCGAGGCTGGATCGCTATGCTGAGCTGTTGGCTGAATGGCAGCAACGCATGAATCTCGTCGGGTCATCCACTCTGCCGCTCATGTGGGATCGGCACTTCCGCGATTCGGCTCAGCTGCTACCCATTGCCGGTACCGGCAAGCGCTGGCTTGATATCGGTGCCGGCGCGGGCTTTCCGGGTTTGGTGCTGGCCATCCTCGATCCCACTGCCAAACTCGTGTTGGTCGAATCCATCACCAAAAAATGCCGATTCCTGGCTGAAGTGGCCAACGAAACCGCCACTGCCGCCAGCGTAGGCGTCGCCAACATGCGCGTGGAGGCACTTGCCGGCAGCAAATTTGACATAATCACCGCCCGCGCCACGGCCAGCGTTGAAATATTGTTTGATTGGAGCCTGCGCTTTGCCAACGCCAGCACGCGCTGGATATTGCCAAAAGGCGCGCGCGTGCAGGAAGAGCTTGCCAGCGCGGCCCAGTGGTTCCAGTTTGAACACGAGCTGATTCCCAGCCGCACCGATCCCGATGCACGCATCGTGGTCGCGAAAGGGGTAAAACGCCGATGATCATCTCGATCGCCAATCAAAAAGGCGGAGTCGGCAAAACCACCACGGCAGTAAACCTGGCCACTGCCCTCGCCGCCATTGGCAAACGCGTATTGATCGTGGACAGCGACCCCCAAGGCAATGCGTCGACTGGATTCGGCATTGGCCGCAAGGACAGGGACCCCTCGATTTACCAAGTGCTTGTGGACGGCGTTCCAGCCGCAGACGCAATGCGTGGTACCGCCATTCCCGGTCTGTCGATCCTTCCAGCCACGCCTGCTCTAGCCGGCGCCGAAGTCGAACTGGTCAATGCGGATCGCCGTACGCACCGCCTCGCCGATGCGCTGGCAACGCTGCCGGAATTTGATTATGTGCTGATCGATTGCCCGCCGTCGCTGGGCCTTGTCACCGTCAATGCGTTGGTCGCCGCCGATGCCGTTCTAGTACCACTGCAAAGCGAGTTCTTTGCACTGGAGGGCCTGAGCCAGCTGCTCGGCACCATCGAACGGGTAAAGGCCGGGCTCAATCGCCGGCTCGAACTGCTGGGCATCGTGCTCACCATGGTCGATCGCCGCAACCGGCTTTCCGATCAGGTTTGCGCGGATGTGCGCGCGGTGATGGGCAACAAGGTATTGAAAACAATGGTGCCGCGAAACGTTCGCCTGTCCGAAGCACCCAGCCACGGCTTGCCCGCCCTGATTTATGACAGCCGTTGCGCCGGCTCCGAAGCCTATCTGGCGCTCGCACGCGAACTGCTGGAGCGGATCGACGGTCCGCTGGCATTGGCTGGATAATGAGGAATTCCATGATGGACGCAAAACGCAAATCCAGCCTTGGACGCGGACTTTCAGCGTTGCTGGACGATATCGCAGCACCGCCGCAAGCGTCTGCGCACGGCGTGTTGCATCTACCGGTTGCTGATGTCGTGCCAAACCCCGGACAGCCGCGCCGCCAGTTCGATGAATCCGCGATGGCCGAATTGATCGCATCCGTCAAAAGCCACGGGGTGCTGCAACCGATATTGGTGCGGGCGCATGATGGTCGCCACCAGATCATCGCCGGGGAGCGCCGCTGGCGGGCAGCCCAAGCCGCCGGGCTGCACGAAATCCCGGTGGTCGTGCGCGTTCTGGACGACAAGCAAGTCGCTGAAATCGCATTGATCGAGAATATCCAGCGCGCCGATCTGAACGCCATCGAAGAAGCACGCGGCTACCAGAAGCTCATCGCCGACTATGGCCACACTCAAGCTGTGCTGGCTGATATCGTCGGCAAATCGCGCAGCCATGTCACCAACCTGCTACGCCTGCTGGACTTGCCGGCCCTAGTGCAGGCGCTGGTCGAATCGGGTGCGCTGTCGATGGGCCACGCCCGCACCCTGGTTGGTGCCGCCGATGCCGAAAACCTTGCCGAACGCGCTGTAAAATTGGGCCTTTCCGTTCGTGCCCTCGAAGCTTTGGTGGCTGGCAGCAAGGCTCGCCCCAGCAAGCCCCGCGCCGCTGCGGCTTTGCCCGCCAACGATCCCAACAGCGACGCTCTGGAAGAGCAATTGGCCGAAACGCTCGGCATGCCGGTTGCCCTGCAGGTCGCCCCCGGCGCCACCAGCGGCAGCCTCACCATCCGCTTTGCCGATCTCGACCAGCTCGATATGCTCTGCTCAAGGCTCGGCATCGCCTGAGCTAGCGGCGGCGCCCGGCCACCGCAGCGCGGCGGGCAAGATCAAGCAGCAGGTGCTGGGCGCCGAGGTCGGCAATACCGCCGCTGGATTTCACGGCGCGTTCGGCAGCGAGGAGATCGCCCATCGCACCCGCCAGCGCAGGCTGGGTCCACAGCGACAACGCTTTGATAATGAAGGTTTTTTCTTTCCAGAAAATGGCCTTGCCCTGGCCCTCCACGACGGCGGCCGGGGACTGGCCGGCGTCCACTTCGGTGCGCAGCAGCACCAGTTGCGCAAAGCGCCGTTCAAGCGCGCGCAGCAACGGGATGGCCGTGCCGTCGGGCAGGCGGCCGATCAGATCGGTGGCTTCACCAACGTCGCCTGTTGTGATGGCGGCGATGGGCGCGAACAGTTCGGCTTCTCCAGTGGCGATACCCAGCGCGGCCAGATCCTCTGCTCCAAGCCGCTGCGGGTTTTGAAGGCTGGCATCCTTGTAGAGGGCGAATTTCTCCAGCTCGCGCCGCATGATCATGCGGTCACCGCCAGCGCTTTCAAACAGGCCTTCGGGCACGCCGCGTTCCAGGCGCAGGCCCAGCGGCGCCGCCATTTCGGCAAGCAGCCGGCCGGCATCGCGCAGGCTGGCTTCATAGTTGATGCAGACAGCCACTGCGACATGTTTATCAGCCAGTGCCAACAGCTTGCTGCCCTTTTTAAAGACGCCGGCGACGGCCAGCACCGGGTGGCCGGGCGGCCCTTCCAGCAATGCCGTCACCGCCGCCTGGCCCTCGTCGTCAAGGCCATCAACGCGCACCAGCTCGCGGTCGCCAAACATCGACAGGCTGGTGGCCGCAGCCAGCAGCGCCTGCGGATCGGACCTGAGCGCGCTGCCCGCCAATTCGGTGATGGTGACGCCGGCACCAAAGCCCGCCGCCAATTGGCCGGCCATGTCGCGCGAGGCGGATTCGTCGTGCCCGTGCAGCAGCACCAACCGCAGATCGGCGGGCCAGGCGCGGGTGATGGCGGCGATGCGGGCCGCGTCGGCCTTCACGCCCGCCTCTTAGCCTCAAGCATCTTCAACCCTTGCTCGCGCGGGCGTAACGGGCCAGCCGCGCGCTGATCTGGCGGGCGATATCGATCGACAGCCGTTCCAGCGCCGTTGTTTCAGCCGCGACCACAGCAAAATTGGAGCTCACGCGGTCAATCCCGGCATCGGCGGCGGCGGTATCATCCACCAGCACGGCGCCAGTGGCGACATCAACGAGCCGATAGCGGGCGCGCAATGTTCGCCGTTCGCGTGCCGCCGAGGAATCGCCGCGCACACCGAACGCAGTGATCTGATCGTCGAGGGTGACTTCGAGGCGATACCGCGGGCTGGTAGCGCCAAGGCCGAACTGTTCTGCCAGCGCCTGCCGCACCATGAAGCCCGACCGTTCCGGGATCGGCGCGATGGTGATATCGGCCAGCAGCGTCGCCGGGGCCGAACTGCTGCCGCCAGCATAAACCGGGGCAAGCTGGCAGCCGGGCAGCGCCAGCACAGCGGGCATCAGCAGGGCCAGCATCAACAAAGCAGGGCGGCGGGAATCAGGCAACGATGTTCACCAGGCGATCAGGAACCACGATAATCTTCTTTGGCGCGGCGCCGTCAAGTGTGCGTTGCACGCCGGGCAGTGCCAGCGCGGCGGCTTCCAGCGCAGCCTTGTCGCTGCCCTTGGCGGCGGTGAAATCGCCTTTCAGTTTGCCGTTTACCTGCACGGCGATAGTCACTTCATCGTCGATCAACAGCGCGGGATCGGCAATCGGCCAGGCCGCATCGCACACAAGACCCGGCTGGCCCAGCAGCGCCCACGCCTCTTCGGCCAGATGCGGTGCCATCGGCGCTACCAGCTGCACCAGCGTGATCACCCCGGCGCGGCGGCTGGGGCCGGCGGCGCTGCGTTCCAGTGTGCCGACCAGTTCATAAAGCCGGGCTACCGCCTTGTTGAACTGCAACTTGTCGATATCGGCGGTCATGGCCGCAGTGGCGCGGTGAACGGCACGATCAACCCTGGCATCGGCGGCGCCATCGGCGGCAGCTTCATTGTCTTCGGCCAGCCGCCACACGCGCTGCACAAACCGCCAGGCGCCGTCGATGCCCGCTTCCGACCACGCCAGATCGCGTTCCGGCGGGCTGTCGGACAGCACGAACCAGCGCACGGCATCGGCGCCATAACGGCCAAGAATGGCATCGGGATCGATGACATTCTTCTTTGATTTCGACATCTTGATGACGCGGCCAATCTCCACCGGCTGGCCATCGGCCTGCAGGATGGCTGCGGTGCCGGTACGCTCCACGTCTTCGGGCGTGAACCAGATCGGCGGCAGGCCTTCACCCTGCGCCCGGCTGTAGGTTTCGTGGGTGACCATGCCCTGCGTGAACAGGCCAGCAAACGGTTCGGCCACATCCAGCAAGCCGATGTGCCGCAACGCGCGCGTCCAGAACCGGGCATAAAGCAGGTGCAGGATGGCGTG
>NZ_JBDNFM010000204.1:0-5443 GCF_041689835.1 Sandarakinorhabdus sp. | reverse complement strand
GGTCCGTTCGTGGACCTCTCGCTGCTGAAGAAGGCCGAAGCCGCGCAGGGCTCCGGTGCGCGTACGCCGATCAAGACCTGGTCGCGCCGCTCCACCATCCTGCCGCAGTTCGTTGGCTTGACCTTCAGCGTTCACAATGGCCGCAAGCATATCCCCGTCATGGTCAATGAAGACATGGTGGGCATGAAACTGGGTGAATTCGCGCCAACGCGCTTCTTCCCCGGCCACGCTGCCGACAAGAAGGGCAAGCGCTGATGTCCAAGCCCAAATCCCCCCGCAAGGTTGGTGACCGTGAGGCGCTGGCCATTGCCACGACCATCCGCGGTTCGGCTTACAAGCTGAACCTGGTTGCGGGCCTCATTCGTGGCCGCAAGGCATCCGAAGCGCTCAACATCCTGCTGTTTTCGCGCAAGGCGATGGCGGTTGATGTTCGCAAGGTGCTGGCTTCGGCCGTGGCCAATGCCGAGAACAACCATAATCTGGATGTCGATGCGTTGGTGGTGAAGGAAGCCAGTGTTGGCAAGGCGATCAGCATGAAGCGTTTCACGCCGCGTGCTCGCGGCCGTGCCTCTGCAATCGTCAAACCGTTCAGCCGCCTTCGCGTTGTGGTGCGCGAAGCTGACGAAGACGCCAAGGCCTCTGGGAGCGCTGAATAATGGGTCACAAGACTTCTCCCATCGGTCTGCGCCTGCAGATCAATCGCACCTGGGACAGCCGTTGGTTTGCCAAGGGTGACGAGTACGGCAATCTGTGGCTGGAAGATCTTCGCATCCGCGAGTTCATCATCAAGAACCACGCGCAGGCTGCCATCTCCAAGGTGGTGATCGAGCGCCCGGCCAAGCTGTGCCGTGTCTCCATTTTTGCTGCGCGCCCCGGCGTGATCATCGGCAAGAAGGGTGCGGACATCGAGAAGCTGCGCAAGCAGATTGCCCAGATGACCCGCAGCGACGTGAGCTTGAACATCGTCGAGATCCGCAAGCCGGAAATCGATTCCAAGCTGGTGGCTGCCGGTGTGGCTGATCAGTTGGAGCGCCGTATCGCGTTCCGCCGTGCCATGAAGCGTGCCGTGCAATCGGCGCTGCGTCTGGGCGCGGAAGGCATCAAGATTACCTGTTCGGGTCGTCTTGGCGGCGCAGAAATCGCCCGCACCGAATGGTATCGTGAAGGCCGTGTGCCGTTGCACACCCTGCGCGGCAACGTCGATTATGCCGAGCATCAGGCCCACACCGCTTATGGCGTGTGCGGCGTGAAGGTTTGGATCTTCAAGGGCGAGATCCTTGGCCACGACCCGATGGCCCAGGACCGCTTGATGATGGAAGCCCAGACCTCTGGCGTCCGTCCGGCCCGCTGAGAAGGAATAGAAGATGCTGCAACCAAAGCGCACCAAATTCCGCAAGGCGTTCAAGGGCCGTATCCATGGTGATGCCAAGGGCGGTACAGCGCTGAACTTCGGTGCTTTCGGCTTGAAGGCGCTGGAGCCGGAGCGGATTACTGCCCGCCAGATCGAAGCGGCTCGCCGCGCGATTTCGCGTCACATCAAGCGCCAGGGCCGCTTGTGGATCCGGATTTTCCCGGATCTGCCGGTGTCGTCGAAGCCGGCCGAAGTCCGCATGGGCTCGGGCAAGGGCTCGCCCGAACATTGGGTGGCCCGCGTCAAGCCCGGCCGTGTGATGTTCGAGCTTGACGGCGTCCCTTACGACGTTGCTGCCGGCGCCTTTGAGCGCGCCGCTGCCAAGTTGCCGATCAAGACCAAGATGGTGGTGCGCCTCGGCGAACCCACCACGCAAGATTAAGCGCAGGATTAAGGGCCATGGCCGACAAGATTTTTGCCGATCTGAAGGTTTCGACCGACGATCAACTCGCCGTTCGGCTGTCCGAGCTGAAGCGTGAACAATTCAACCTGCGGTTCCAGGCGGCCACCGGCCAGCTGGAGAAGCCCGGCCGTGTGCGTGTTGTGCGCCGGACGATTGCCCGCATCAAGACGTTGCAGTCGGCCCGCAAGGCCGCCGTGCAGCCGTCTCAGTCGTTGGGAGCATAAGACATGCCGAAGCGCGTATTGCAGGGCACCGTCGTGTCCGACAAGGGCGAAAAGACGGTTGTCGTGCTGGTGGAGCGCAAGGTCGCTCACCCGGTTTACGGCAAGATCATCCGTCGTTCGAAGAAGTATCACGCCCATGACGAGGGCAATGTGATCAAGGCCGGTGACACGGTGCGCATCGAGGAATGCGCTCCGCTGTCGAAGCTGAAGACGTGGAAGGTTTTGGAAAAGGTCGGCTGAGCCGGGTTTTTTCGGAAAGTTCTTGAGGCGGTCGGCTGATCCGGCGTCTCAGGTTGGTATTTAAGCCGTCTGCCGGTCGGAATCGGCAGACTTTATGGAAGGATCGAACGCATGATCCAGATGCAGACGAACCTCGACGTGGCGGACAATAGTGGCGCCAAGCGGGTGATGTGCATCAAGGTCCTGGGTGGTTCCAAGCGCCGGTTCGCCGGTGTCGGCGACGTCATTGTGGTGTCGGTGAAGGAAGCTCAACCCAAGGGCAAGGTGAAAAAGGGTGATGTGCACCGCGCTGTCGTGGTGCGCACCGCCAAGGATATCCGTCGGCCCGACGGTTCGGTGATCCGTTTCGACAGCAACGCTGCCGTGCTGATCAACAAGAATGAGGAGCCGATTGGCACCCGTATCTTTGGGCCGGTCGTGCGTGAATTGCGCGCCTCTGGTCACATGAAGATCATCAGCCTTGCTCCAGAGGTGCTGTAATGAGCGCACTGAAGATCAAGAAGGGTGATACCGTGATCGTCTTGGCCGGCAAGGACAAGGGCAAAGAAGGCACCGTGACCCGCAACCTGCCGCGCGACGGCAAGGTGGTGGTGGCCGGTGTCAACATGATCACGCGTCACAACAAGCCAAACCAGTCCAACCCCAACGGCGGCATCGAGCGTATCGAAGCGCCAATGGCGGTGTCGAATGTGGCAATCAAGGATCCGACCACGGGTGGTCCCACCCGCGTCGGCTTCGCCATGGTCGATGGGCAAAAGGTTCGCATCGCCAAGAAGTCGGGAGCCAAGATCGATGGCTGACACCACACCCCCCCGCATGCAGGTTCTGTATGCCGATCAGATTCGCACCAGGATGGTCGAACTGTTTGGCTACACGAACATGATGCAAGTGCCGAAGATCCAGAAGATCGTGCTCAACATGGGTGTCGGCGATGCCACCCAGGACAAGAAGAAGGTCGATCAGGCTGCCGGTGAAATGGCGCTGATTGCTGGCCAGAAGCCGGTGATCTGCAAGGCCAAGAAGTCTGTCGCGCAGTTCAAACTGCGTGAGGGCATGCCGATCGGCTGCAAGGTCACGCTGCGCCGCGAGCGCATGTACGACTTTCTCGACCGTCTGGTGACCATCGCCTTGCCGCGCGTTCGCGATTTCCGCGGCGTGCCTGCCAAGTCGTTCGATGGCCGTGGCAATTTCGCCATGGGTATCAAGGAGCAGCTGATTTTCCCGGAAATCAGCTACGACCGAGTCGACCAGGTCCGCGGTATGGATATCATCGTGGCCACTTCGGCCAAGACCGACGACGAAGCCCGCGCGCTCCTGGCGCTGTTTGGCTTCCCCTTCGTTGGCTACACCCTCGAAAAGAAGGCGGCCTGAGCCATGGCGAAGCTTTCCATGATCAACAAGAACGAGCACCGCAAGGCGCTGGTTGTGAAGTACGCCGGCAAATTTGCCGTCCTCAAGGCGATTGCCGCCGATGAGAATCGTTCCGATGAGGAACGTTTGATGGCCCGCCTGAAAATGTCGGAGTTGCCGCGCAATGCGAACCCCACCCGGGTCCGCAATCGCTGTGAGTTGACGGGCCGTCCGCGTGCCTATTATCGCAAGTTCAAACTTTCGCGCATCATGCTGCGGGAATTGGCCAACAAAGGCCTGATTCCCGGCGTGACGAAGTCCAGCTGGTAAGGATAGACCCATGTCGATGTCTGATCCTCTGGGCGATATGCTCACCCGGATCCGCAACGGCCAACAGGCCCGTAAGGATTCGATCGTAACTCCCGCTTCCAGGCTGCGCGCTCGCGTGCTGGATGTTCTGCAACGCGAAGGCTACATCCGGGGCTATGTTCCGGTGCTTGATGGCGCTCACCAGAACCTACGGATCGACCTGAAATATTTCGAAGGTCGTCCCGCTATCCAGCACCTTGCCCGCGTGTCGAAGCCCGGCCGCCGCGTTTACAGCGGCGCCACCGAGCTGCCGCGCGTCCGCAATGGCCTTGGTATCAACATTGTTTCGACGCCCCAGGGTGTTCTTTCCGACGCGGAAGCGCGCGAGAAGAACGTGGGCGGCGAAATCCTCTGCCAGGTGTTCTGACCATGTCGCGCATCGGTAAAAAAGCCGTCGCCATTCCGGCCGGCGTCACAGCCTCCATCAACGACCGCACACTCGTGGTCACAGGCCCTAAGGGTGAACTGTCGCTGACGCTGGTGGATGACATCAGCTATACCATCGAAGGCGCCCAGATCGCGGTGCTGCCGGCGACTGAAACCAGGCGCGCCCGTGCCTTTTGGGGCATGCAGCGCACGTTGGTCAGCAATCTTGTCACCGGCGTATCCGACGGTTTCACCAAGGTATTGGTGATCACCGGCGTGGGCTACCGCGCTTCGGTACAGGGCACCAACCTCAAGCTGCAACTTGGCTACAGCCACGACGTGGATTACGCCATCCCCGACGGTATCACCATCAAGACGCCTGATCCGACGACGGTGGAAATCACTGGTTCCGACAAGCAGCGTGTTGGTCAGGTGGCCGCCGAGATCCGGCGCTGGCGCAAGCCCGAACCCTACAAGGGCAAGGGCATCAAGTATCGCGGCGAAGTCATCTTCCGGAAGGAAGGGAAGAAGAAATGAGCAGGCTTACCCATTTCGATCAGCGTCGTCGCCGTGTGCGCACGGCCATCGCTTTCAAGAGCGGCGGTCGCCCGCGCCTGTCGGTGCATCGTTCGTCGCAGCATATTTATGCGCAGATTATTGATGATGCCAATGGTGTCACTCTCGCCGCCGCCTCCACCTTGGAGAAGGACGCGCGTGGGACCACGGGCGCCACCGCTGGTGCTGCCGCTGCCGTTGGCAAGCGCCTGGCCGACCGGGCCATGGCTGCCGGTGTTTCGGCAGTCGTGTTCGACCGCGGTGGTTTCCTTTTCCATGGCCGCGTGAAAGCGCTTGCCGAGGGCGCCCGCGAAGGCGGGTTGGAGTTCTGAAATGAGTGATGAAATCGAAGTGACCGGTGCCGCTGCTCCGGAAGGTGAAGCCCGCGGGCCCGGCAGTGGTCGGGGCCGTGGACGTGGTCCTGGCGGCGATCAGCGCGGCCGTGGCGGCCCTGGCGGCAACGATCGCCGCGGCGGCGGTGATCGCAACAAGCGTGGCCGTGACAACAGCGGCGAACCCGGCGGT
>NZ_JBDNFM010000203.1:0-2406 GCF_041689835.1 Sandarakinorhabdus sp. | reverse complement strand
TTCGTCGAACACGCCGGCCAGCACCGGTTCGATGGCGGCAAACACATCGTCTTGCGTGCCGAAGCTCATTTCGAAATCGAGCTGGTAAAACTCGCCGGGGCTGCGGTCGGCGCGGGCGTCTTCATCGCGGCAACAGGGCGCGATCTGGAAATAGCGATCAAAGCCGGCCACCATCAGCAGCTGCTTGAACATTTGCGGCGCCTGCGGCAGCGCATAGAATTTGCCCGGATGCACGCGGCTGGGCACCAGATAATCGCGCGCGCCTTCGGGGCTGCTGGCGGTGAGGATCGGGGTCTGGAATTCCATGAAACCCTGATCGATCATGCGGCGGCGAAGGGAGGCGATCACCTGGCTGCGCAGGATGATATTCTGATGCAGCCGGTCGCGGCGCAAATCGAGAAAGCGGTATTTCAGGCGGATGTCTTCGGGATATTCGGCTTCACCGGCCACCGGCATCGGCAGTTCATCGGCGGCGGATTGCACGACAATCGCCGCGCCGCGCACTTCGATATCACCGGTGGGCAGGCGCGCATTCACCGCGCCGCCCTGGCGCGGTACAACCTCTCCGGTGATCGTCACCACCGATTCAACCCGGATCCGATCAAGCACCGCAAACACCGGCGACGACGGCGCTGCGACGATCTGGGTGATGCCGTGGTGATCGCGCAGATCGACGAACAGCACGCCGCCATGATCGCGTTTGCGGTGAACCCAGCCCGAAAGCTTCACCGTCTGGCCGGCGTCGGCGGCGCGCAATTGGGCGCAAGTGTGGGTGCGAAAAGCGTGCATTTTGGCGGTTCCGACGGGTTTATGCGAAGTCGGGGCTAGCACACGTCAATCACCGCTTTGTCAAGCGGCGAGATTGGAGTAACGGGCCACATGCTGATTCATCCGCTGGTGACGAACACCGCGACTCTCCAGGAACTTTGCACCCGTTGGGCCGCCGCCGATTTTATCGCGGTGGACACGGAGTTCATGCGCGAGAGCACCTATTACCCTGATTTGTGCCTGGTGCAGGTCGCCTGCCTGAACGAGGCGGCGGCCATCGACCCCAAGAGCCCCGATCTCGATCTCACGCCGCTGCTCAAGCTGCTGGTGGAAGAGCCGGTGCTCAAGGTGTTTCACGCCGGGGGCCAAGATCTGGAAATCATCTACAATCTCACCGGCAAGACGCCGCAGCCGCTGTTCGATACGCAGATTGCTGCCATGGCGCTGGGGCTGGGCGAACAGATTGGCTACACCCATTTGGTCGCGGCCTATGCCAATATCCAGATCGACAAGGGCGCCCGTTTCACTGATTGGGCGCGGCGGCCGCTGAATGATCGCCAGATCGATTATGCCATCGGCGATGTCACCCATCTTGCCCAGATTTTCCCGCGCATGGTCGACAAGCTGCGCAACACCGGCCGCGGCGAGTGGCTGGACGACGAGATGGCGCGGGCTTCAGATCCGGCCACATATGCCAACGATCCCGAACGCGCCTGGCTGCGCCTGCGCCTGCCCAGCCGCAAGGCCGATGTGCTGGGCCGGATGAAGGCATTGGCGCGCTGGCGAGAACTGGAAGCGCAAGACAAGGACGTGCCGCGCGGCCGCATCGTCAAAGATGAAACGCTGGCCGATCTGGCGTCATCGCCGCCGCGCAGCCAGGCCGATCTGGCCAAGGTGCGCGGGCTTTCGGCGGCGTGGGGCGGCAACGCCATCGGCGCGCGGCTGCTGATGGCGCTGGAAGATGTACCGCCGCTGGGCGCCGATGAAATGCCGGCGCGCGAACCGCAGCGGCCGGGCCTGTCATCCGAAGGCGCGTTGATTGCCGATCTGCTGAAGCTGCTGCTGAAAATCCGCGCCAAGGAAGCCGGCGTGGCGCCGCGGCTGATCGTGCGGGCGGATGATCTGGAATTGCTGGCCGCCGGCCACCGCGACGGCCTGGAAATGCTGAAAGGCTGGCGCCGCGATATCTTTGGTGCCGATGCGCTGGCGCTGGTCGAAGGCCGGCTGGGCTTTGCTGTTACCGATGGCAGGCTGAAAATGAGCCAGCTCAGCAGCGACTGAGCTGCTCAGACCAGTATCAGGCCGCTTCCAGCCTCGTCGACCTCCCTAGCACCGCGCCGAGCAGCTTGAGCCGCCGCAGCACGGCATCGCCGGCCAGATCACCATGGCCGGCATTCAGGCGCAGCACCACCGTATCGCCATCGCGGCCAAGCCGGCTGGCTGCCAGTGCGATGGCTGTTCCGCCGGTCAGGCGTTGGCCGAGGCGCAGCGCCAGCCCCCACGCCCGGGCCCGGGCCAGCAGCGGTGCGGGCGTCAGCAGCAGCAGATCGGCCATCACCGGCGCATTGGCGTCGCCGCCGAAGCAAAAATGCAATCCACACGCCAGTGCCGCGCGTTCGGATGCCGTCACCGCCACCC
>NZ_JBDNFM010000202.1:0-41223 GCF_041689835.1 Sandarakinorhabdus sp. | reverse complement strand
GCGGCTGGTGCGGGAGCGATCGGCGGAATCGGCGGCGGCGGTGCAATGGGCGGTGCTGGCGGTGGCACGAGCACCGGTGCGGCCAATGCCGGCGCCTTCCCCGGCGGTGGCGGCGGCGGCGGTGCGGGCACCAACCCCGGCACCGTTGGTGGCGCCGGCCTCGTCCTTCTCGATTTCTGACCGGGAACCGCAAACATGTTTTGGGCGCTGATTGTCAACGGCGCGGTGCGGGAAATTACCGACACCGACCCGACCGGCCGGTTCCACGCCTCGTTGCAGTGGCAACTCTGCGACGCGGCGGTGCAACCCGGCGACGTGCGCACCGCCGGGGGCTTTACGGCGCCTCCGCAAACCGACGTGAAGGCGGGCCAAAGGGTCACCACGCCCTACGAATTCCGCCGCAGGTTTACCTTGCAGGAGCGCGGCGCCATCACCTTGGCGGCCTCGCGCAGCCTGGAGGCCGGTGAGCCAAACTTGCAGGTGTGGCTTGACGATCTCAACAGCGCCACCGTGCTGGAGCTTGACGGCGGGCCGTTGGCGGATGGGCTGGCCCTGCTGGTCGCCGCGCGCCTGCTGACCCAGGAGCGCCGGGCGGAAATCCTGGCATGAGCGATGGGTTCGCGGCGCCTGGCGCTGAGGCGCCGGCCGTGCTGCCGGGCGCCTTCTTGCTGGCCGCGCTGGCATCGCGCCCGATGCGCACGGCGGGGGCACAGCCCGTGGCCGTCGTGCTGCTGTTCGAGGTCGACGCGAAAGGGTTCGAATGAGCGACGGGTTCGCCGCGCCCGGCACGGTTGCCCCGGCGGTCCTGCCGGCGGCATTCGTCACACCGCAGGGCGTGGTGGTGCTGCGCTTTGGCAGTGCAACGTGGATTTCCAGCACCGCTGACGATCCGCCGAACACGCCCTACCCCGCCCGCCTGCTGGGTGACGTCGAGGTATCGCAATCGGCGGTGGACGCCCTGTTTATCGGCGGCCGCATGGCGCTGGGGGTGGCCGATATCGCCCTGTTCGACGCCGATGGTGCCGCCGACACCGCTATTCGCTACGGTATTGCCGATGGCCGCAACGTGGTGATTCGCGTTGCCGCCGCCACCACCCCGAACGCCAGCAACGTGGGCACAGCCCTGGGCTCGGCTGCGGTGGCGTTTCGGGGGATTGTGCGCGCGGTCAATGCCGCCGATGGCCAGTCGTCCCGCCTGTCGGTGGTGGACCTGGCCGAGGCCCTGGTGACCCCGCTGCAACTCGCCCGCTACACCGGCGGCGGTGGGTTGGAGGGCGAGGCCAGTCTGAAGGACCGCCCCAAGCCGATCGCCTTCGGTCGGGCGTTCAACGTCGGGCCGGTGTTCCTCGGCAACGTGAACCTGGGCGACGGATCGTTGCCGACGTTCCAATCACACTGGCGGGCGATCGCTGCGCATGACGCGGTGCGCATCCGCGGCGCCGTGCAAACCGCCGTGCTGGTGGCCCCCACGGTGGGGCAATATCGCGACTGGCCGGCCTCCGGCGTGTTTCAGTTGGGCAGCTCGCCTGATGGCCCGGTCACCGCTGATGTGCGCGGCGACGCGGTGCCGGTCTACGTCTCCACCACCTCAGCGATCCTGCGCCGCCTGGTGCAATCGCTCGGCCCGCTCCTGGCCGATGGCGCAATTGAAACCGACAGCTTCGGCTTTGCTGACGGCGATTTGGCCGGTGAAATCGGCTGGTATCGCGGCGCCGAGGAAATCAGCGCATCGGACGCCGTGCAACAGATCCTCGCTGGCTCCGGCGCGGTGCTGGCAGGCGGACGGGCCGGCGCGCTGCGCCTGTTCGACCCGCTGGCGGTGGCGGCCGAACAATTCGCATTGCCCGCCCCCTGGATCATCGGCCTGCAACCCCTGTCGCTGCCGGCCGGCATGCGCCCCCTGCCGCGCGCCGTGACGGTGGACTGGCGACGCAACTGGACGCGGCTGACCGACGTGCCGGGCAGCCTTGCCACCGCCGACCGGGCGCAGCTCCAGGGTGCCAATTCCGGCCCGGCGCGGTCAGAGAGCGCCGTCATCACCGGCCGCGTCGCACAGCAGCGCGAATTGCGCTTGCCTGGCCTGTATTGGGCCGAGGCGGACGCACTGGCCCGGGCGGCGAAATACCGCGCGTGGTTCGAGCTGGGGCCGCGGCTGTTTGAGGTCTCCACCGACCGCTACCTCGGCCAGATCGAAAGCGGCGATATCGGCCGGATCACCTATCCCGCCTTCGGCCTCGACGCCGGGGTTCGGGTTTGCGTGGTGGGGTGGCGCGAACAGCTCGGCGCGCGCCGCCTGTGGCTCACCGTTGTTACCCTGCCCGAATTTTAACAGCCGGAGGTCCAAGCATGGCGGGTGCGTTTTTGTGGGACGACCGGGTGAGGTCGGCCGGGCTGTCGGTGCTCGCCGGCACGGTGGCCGCCTCGCTGCCACTGTCCAATCTGGTCGATGCCCAGCCACGCCAGCGTGCCCGTTTACTGGGCTCGGCCGCGTCGCTGCTGATTGATTTCAGCGTCGACACCGCGGTGGATGCGATCGCGCTGGTGTCGACCACGCTGCGCAGCACAGACACGGTTCGAACCCGCGTGGGCGCGCTGGAAGGGTTGGTCGAGGCCGCGCCGACGTTCGACCTCAACCTCACCGCGCCGGCAACGCTGGTGACCCCGGCAGGGTGGGCGTTCAACCGAGCCTCACTCGGGTGGGATTTCGACGCGACGGGTAACCTGGAGCAGGCGGCAATCGACGTGGCGCGGTTTGACTTCGACCCTGCGACCCTGGCCTGTCGCGGGCTGTTGCTGGAGGAGGCGCGCGCCAACGCCGTGCGCAACCCGCGCGCCGAGGGTGGTACGTCTGGCGTGATCGGCAGCGGTGGCGTGGTGCCGACGAATTGGGTGGTCGATGCGTTGGCGGGAATAACGGTCACCTATAACGGTGTGGTGTCCGAAAATGGCATGCCGTGCGCCGAATTTCGTTTTGCGGGTACGGCCACCGGCAATCTCGGGGTGGGCGCCGATACGTGGGTGGGCTCGTACACCACCACCTCGGTGGCATCATCGGTGTTCTGCCGTAGGGTCGCGGGTAGTCTTACCAACACCACCTGCCGGATGGACAGCTACGGTTCCGGCGGCGTCTTCACGAACGGTAGTACTACGTTCGTGCCGACTGCGGGGGCGATTGCCACCCAACGGTATGCAACTGTCGGTACGGCAACCACCCCCGCGTCGGGCTTCCGCACAGCGGTTAGGTTGTCCTTCGCCGGTGCGGTGGATGTCACGTTGCGATTTGCGGTGTTCCAGCAGGAAGCCGGCCCGTCCCCCTCCAGCCCGATCCTGCCGCCAGTCGGCGTGCCGGGCGCCACCACCCGCGCCGCCGACCAAACGCGAATCACCGGCCAGCCAATCGGCGCGGCCACGCTGCTGATCTACTGCGAGGGGCAGGCGGGACTAAATACCATGGTTCCCGGAGGCTATGGCCCTAACAACGATTTCAACAATTCGTCGTATTTCACCATTGATGCCGCCGGCTTGGGTGCCTGGATTTGTATTTCCGGCGGCTCGTCTCTGTCACGGACGATTGCCGGGGCCGTCGGTGCCGGCGGTATTTTTGCCGGCGGGTGCAGTGCCGCTGGCATCGCGTTTGCCCGTAACGGCACACTGTCAACCCAGGTTAGTGCCTTCGTGGTGCCGTCGGCGATGGACCGGCTATCGCTCGGCGGCAGCCCTTGGGGCAATGCGTCGGCGATTGGGATTGCAACGGGTGTCGGGGTCTACCAGCGGTGGGCGTTGTACCCCTCCCGCCTGCTCGACGGCCAAGTTGGCGCGTTGGGTGCCACCGGCACCACCTTGGTTGCCGCGGCGCTGGCGCACGACAGTGGCGTGGTTGCGGCCGACACCAACGATGCGGCGCAGGGTAACGTCGTCACGCTGCTGTCCGCCCCCGCCGTGGGGCGGTATATGCGGGTCGATCTGGCGGCAGCCTCGGCCACCGCGATTGATGTCGGTCGCTTGGTGGCGGGGCCGCTGTGGCGGGTGTCGCGGGCGTTGTCGTACGGCGTGCAGGAGGGGCGGGAAATCCTTGACCAGCGCGACCGCAACCCGCTGACCGGCGCCGAATTCCCCCGCCCCGCGCTGGCCAATCCGCGTTTCACGCGCTTCAGCCTGGCGGTGCTCAGTAGCGCCGAAATACGCGCCCAGCACCGCACCATGCTCGCGGCGTTGGCCGGCGCTGGCGAGGCCCTGTGGGTGCCCGAAACCACTTTGACGCGGGCCGAAATGAACCAGCGGAGCCTGTGGGGAGCCATCGCATCCCCGGGCGAGGAAGCCGCCGCCATGCGCGACACGCCGGCGGGCAATGCGCGCGTGTTCCGCATTGTCGAGAGGGTCTAGGAGATGCCAATGCCCAAAATCGAGCCGGTCATCACGTATGGCAATATACTGACAATGATCTCGCTGGTGTTGATGCTGGCGGCTGGCTGGGCGACGCTGCGCAGCGATCAGGCGGCATTCCAGTCCGGCATGCTGGCGCGCAACGAAGACCGCGATCGCCGCGTGCTGGCGCTTGAAATCGCGCGCATCCGTGACGACCAGCAAACAGCGGAAACCCGCGTCGCCCTGGCCGACCGGCTCGCGTCGATGGAGGCGGCGATCCGGCAACTCACGATGGCGCTCGCCGCGCGCATCCCGCCCGCACGGAACCAGTAGAAATAAAGGACCAGTCCAATGCCAGCCGGTAACATCATTCCCTACACGATCAACATGACCGATCCCGTTGTTTCCGGCGGGATTGACTTGGACAGCGACACGATCGTCTGCGTGCTGCTCTCGTCCGGCTATACGCCCAACCGGACGGGACACAGCCTCTGGTCGGATGTGTCGGCGCAGCAGGTCACCGGCTCCGGCTACACTGCCGGCGGCGTGGTGCTGGCGAACAGCACGATGACGCACAGTGCAGGCACCGGTAAATGGGACGCCGATGACGTGTCGTGGGCCGCGTCCACGATCACCGCGAAGTATCTGGTCTTCGTCCGCCGGGCCGGCGGCGCGTTGGTCAATGGCGACCTGCTGATCGCCTACCTCGACCTTGAAACCGCAGGCGGCTCGGTCAGCAGCACTGCGGCGACGTTCGCGGCCAACTGGCACGCCACGAACGGGATTATGGGCCTCACCAGCAACGCCTCGTAGGAGCGCGCCATGGCCCCCGATTACCCCGCCCTGGCCGCGCTGATGGCGACGCAGCCCTACGCTGGTTTGACCAATGCCGAAGCTGCCGCGGCGCTGCGGGCCGCGACGGTGCCGGTAACGGTGGCTGTGCCTTGGCGAGATATCCGTGCGGTCGCACAGTCTGCGGGGGATTGGGCCTTCATCGTCGCGCGGTCGCGCCAGGTGGCGACGCTGCCGGTGGCGACGTTCGCCGACGCTGCCATTGTCGCTGCCACTCACGCATCGACAATGGAGGGCGGCCAGACCATCGCTGCCGATGACAGCGCCGGGTGGGCGACGTTCCTGCAAGGGCTCGGCGTGTTGGTGGCTGCCGGAGATGTCACTCTGGCCACGTCCGATGCGGTCAAGGCCCTGCGCACCGCGAAAATTGCGCCGGCCTCTCAACTCGGCTGGCCGCAAGTGACAGAACACGACGTAGCGCACGCGCGGAGGCTGTGACATGCCGGTAACAAAAGCTCGTTCGACCCTCTAAAGCAGCGCGAGCAACAGCGCCGGCGGCACCACGACGGGAAGCTGGGTGGACGTGTCCGGCTCCTACGCCGTCTCGGTTCCGTTCCTTTTCACCAACGGGGGCACCGGGCCGACGATCAATTGCCGGATGCGCGTCCAGGCCGCGACGGATGGCAGCGGCGCGGGGGCGTTGACGGTCGCGACGGTTTTTGGCGCCTACGGCAACTCCGCTGTGGCAGAGGGCTCGATAGACCTGCCGCCCGGCGTGCAGTTCATCCGCACCGTTTTCGACAGCAACACCGGCCAGGCGGTGACGGTGGCGGCGGTGGCCGAGCGCGTCACCGGCGTTTAGCGTCATGTCTGTTATCCGCCCCATCGGCCCGCTGTATCGGTTGCGTCGCGGGCATCGGCTGGCCGAGGGCCTGCGGTTTCTGACGATATTCGGCCCGCCGTTCGGCCTTGGCCGCGACCTGGTGACGGGCACTGATGTCGTGCCGAATACCGGCGCCCCGACAGTTTCGGGGCTGGCCGAGGGTGCGGGGTATGACGGCACCGGCACGGGGACGGGTGCCGATGTCGCCAGTCCGGGCGATCTGCACGACGTGGTGGGCGATATCACGGTCGCTTGCCGGGCTTTCATCCGCAGCACAGGCAGCGCCGGGTTCGTGTTCGGCCGTATCCGCGACAACGGCGGATCGAATACCCCATGGTCGCTGCAATTTTCGAACCCGACCACCGGCAGGCTTGGGCTGGGTCGAGCTGATTCGGGGTTCCGGTTGTGGCAATCCGCCACCGCGGGCATTGTGACCACGCGCCCAGCGACTTACGCCGTGACCCAAAGCGGCGGCCTCCAAATCACGCCGCTGTTCTACTTCGATGGCGTTTTAGAAGCGGGTTCGGCGACGAGCGAATACGGCGGCAGCGCGACGGGAAACGCATCAGCGAGCTTCCAGACGGTTACGCGCATTGGCCGGCGCGCCGATGGCGCGAGTGGGCTGGACGGTGTTCTGGCCGTCGGTGCGGTTGCGTCTCGGGTGTGGTCCGCTGATGAGGTTTCCGAGTTCCACGCGGCGCCGTATGCGCTGATCGAGGACTACCATCCGACTGCGTATTGGTGGATGCGGGGGGCTGATGCCTCCGTTCCGTTCACCGCCTCTCCCGGTCCTGCCGCGCTCGCCTGGGCGGGTCAGGCGGCGTCGGTTTCCGCTGGCGTCGTGGCGTCGCCCGGCGCTGGGGCTCTTGCCTGGAGCGGTCAGGCGGCGAGCGTCGCGGCGGCAGTGTCCGTCGCCCCCGGCCCTGCCGCGCTGGCGTGGGCTGGGCAGGCCGGCACAGTCGCCGCCGGCGTGGCTGTCGCCCCAGGCGCGGCAACGATCACACTGGCAGGACAGCAGCCGGTCATTGCCGTGGGCGTTGTGGCCTCGCCCGGCGCGGGGGCGCTCGCCTGGGCCGGACAGCAGGCCAGCGTTGCGATCAGCGGCAGCGTTGCAGCCGCGCCGGGCGCTGCGGCGTTGGCCTGGCAGGGGCACGCGGCGTCGGTTTCGGCTGGCGTTGTCGTATCTCCCGGTGCCGCGGCGCTGGTGTGGCAGGGGCAGGCTGCCAACACAGGCGCGCCTATCCCGGTCGCAGTGCCCCCGGCAGCGCGCACCTACACCGTTCCGGCGGCGCCTCGGCGCTACATCGTCCCGGCGGTGGCGCGCCGCTACACCGTCAAGCCTCAGGGATAGTCGCAATGACCACCATGATCGAGCTGGCCAAGCAGCACCCCGGCGCTGTGCTCGACCATGCCGTGAGCTTCGGCACATGGCTGGCCGGTGACACGCTGGAGTCGCCGCCGGCGGTCGTGGTGAGTGCCGGTCTGACGCTCACCCCCGCCGGCAAGCCCGCCCCCGCGATCAGCGGCAGCGACGTGGTGTTCTGGCTGGGCGGCGGCACCAGCGGCACGACCTATAACGTGCAGGTGACGATCACCACGGCGGCCGGGCGCGTCCAGCCGCAGGATTGCCAGATCACCATCCTCGACCTCACCCCATGATCCCGCCATTCCTGATCGGCCCGTTGGCTGGTGCGGCCGGCGTGGCGCTGGCGGGGGCGGCGTTTTTCGGCTGGCTCCACCTGATCCACGACCCCGCCGTGCGCCGGGCCCAGGTGGCGGAGATCGCCGCCGTCGTGTCCACGCAGCGCATCGCCGACGCCGCCGCCGCCAGTGCGGCGCTGGAAGCGCAGGCGGCCACCACGGCGGCGCAGGTCGCTGCCCTCAACCGAACCCGCCGGAGCATCGCCAATGCCGCGCCGTCTGCCTGCCTGGTGGCTCCTGACGCTCTGCGCGCTGCCGTCCTGCGCGAGCCCCGGCCCGCCGGTTCTGCTGCGCCCTGAAGTTCCAGCGTCGCTGCTGGTCTGTGCCGCCGCGCCGCCGGAGCCGAACCTCGACGCGCCGGGGTGGGACCGCACGCTGGCGCTGTGGATAGTGGACCTCGCCGCCGCCGGTGATGACTGCCGCAGCCGGCTCGCCCGGGTAAAGGATTTGGTGACCCATGAGTGACCCCGCCGTTTCGCCGCCCGGCTCGTGGAAATACCGCCGCCGCATTGTCTACGGCACGCTCTTATATTGCGCTGTCGCCGTTCCCGCGCTGACCGTCTGGCGGCCCGATGCGCCGCTGGTGGCACAGGTCGTCATGGCGTTGGTCGGCCTCGCCACCACCGTGATCGTCACCTACGCGCTCGGCGCGGTCTGGGACGACAAGAACGCCAGGAGCGCCAAGCAATGAACCTCACCCTCACCCGCCGCGCATCGGCCAACGGCTGGACCCTCGGCGCGCTGGCGGTCGACAACGTCCACCAGTGCTGGACCTGCGAGGATGTGGTGCCGCCCGATGGGGTTAAAATCCCTGGCCGCACCGCCATCCCGGCCGGCCTCTATCAGGTGGTGATCACCTGGTCGAACCGGTTCCAGCGCGACCTGCCGCTGCTGGTCGATGTGCCCGGCTTTGTCGGCATCCGCATCCATAGCGGCAACAAGGCGGACGATACCGAGGGCTGCATCCTGCCGGGCCAGGCGCACACCGCCGGCGGGGTCACCGGCTCCCGGCTGGCGTTCGCCCCGCTGTTCGACACGCTGCAGGACGCCATCGGCCGCGGCGACGTGATCGGGATCGACATCATCGACGCCCCATTCGTCGAGGCCCCATGACCAGAAAGCCCCGCTCCTATCGCATTGTCGAGCCCGACGGCACGGTGCACACAATGCGCGCGCTCGGCGCATCGGAGCCGGCCGCTAGTTGGCCGCACGCCGCCCGCATCGAGCGCATGGACGTGCCGCAACCGGCGCTGATCGACAGCGACAACGATGCGTGACGCCATGGTCGGCGGCAGCGCCGGCACCCTGGCGCAGTTGGCGCAGTTGGCGCCGGGCTTTCACCGGCTCCGCCCCCGTGCTCCGACTCATCGAGGGCTCTGGGGTTTTGATGCCCCTTCCGCACTGGCCACCGCCGCGAACAGCGTAGACGCTCAACCGGAGCGCGGAACCAAGCGCACTATGCACGCCGAAGCGTCATACAAACAAGCCGCGTGACCGCCATGTTGATAAAATTCGGCAATTTTCGGAAACTGTTGCGCCGCAGTTTGAGATGATGACGCTTGACGTCATGGTCGGCGGCAAAAGGGCGCGGTGAGCCTCACCCTGGCCTGCATCCTGCTGGCGATCGACCTCGCCCGCACCGTTGACGGCCTGGCCGGCTGGTGGAACACCCACCAGCCGGCCTTGCGCGTTCTGGCACCGGAGGAACGCGCCGCGGCGATCACCGCCAAGGATGCCCGCAAAGCCGTCCTGCTGGCCCCGCCGCCGCCACCCCGAGGCAGCGCCCCGCCCGAAGCCGTCGCGCCCTGGACCCCCGCCGAGGCCAACCGCCACGCCGGCCGGCTGCTGTAGCCGATCAGATCGCGTGCTGTGCCGCCGCCGCGAAAAAAACCGTGCGCGCGTTTTCGGTGTCGATGGCCCCGAAAACCCGGCATGAAGTGCCGCTTGTTGCCGGGATGCCAGAAAAAACCACCAACGAAAACAACGCCCGCGCTGGGAAGCTGTGTGTTGGTAAGGGAGAGGTCGACAGTTCAATCCTGTCGTGCAGCACCATTCTTTACAATCACTTAGCCGCCTCGGCGGTTTTTGTTTTCGGGGCCAGCGAACCCGATAACGCGGCGGCGGCGCGGCGCAGGTAGTCGGGCGAATGCTTGCCGTAGACCGTCTCCACCATTTTTTCCGTCATCCCGGCGAAGCGCGCGACCTCGCCGGGTGGCACGCCGGCGATCACCATCCAGGTGCAGGCGGTGTGGCGCAGGATGTGCGGGGTGACGCCGGGCAGCTCGGCGCGGGCGGCGGCGGCCATGAAGCCGGTTTTGATGCTGGCGACGGGGCGGCCGGCGTGTTCGATCACCGCCGCGCAGGTCGCGCCGGCGCGGGCTTCAGTGAGGTAGGGGCGCAGGGCGTCGGCGATCGGCACCACGGCGCGGCGCTTGTTGCCGGTGCCGGCGCCCAGGTAAATCAGGCCGGCGTGCAGGTCCACCTGCGGCCAGGTGAGGGCCAGCACGGCGCCGGAGCGCGCGGCGGTGTAGAGGCCGAGTGCGACGAACAGGCGTACATGCGGCATCAGGCAGGCGGCGATGAGGCGGCCGGCTTCCTCGCGCGACAGCCATCGCGCGCGCGGCGGGGTGGCGCGCGGCGCCTCGACGGTGGGGATGCTGGCGATCCAGCGTTGCCCGGCGGCCCATTTGAGCGCGGCGCGCAGGGTGACGATCTCGCGGGCTATCGTGCCGTCGGCGGTGGGTTTGCGGCGGCGGGCGTCGGCGGGCCCCACCTGGTGGCCCTCGGCGCGGCGCTGGCGGGCGTAGAGGCGCGAGCGCGCGACGGTGAGGTGATCGGGGGCGAGGTCGCCGAGGTGGCGGCGCAGCGCAGCGCAGGCGTAGCGCAGGGTGGGATGGGCGGCGACGCGGCCGAGCTTGTCGGCCAGGTAGCCGTCGAGGATGGCGGAGATCGTCGGCTGGGCAGGCGGTGCGGGCTCTAGCGTGCCGGCGACGAATTGGGCGAGGAACCGCTCCGCTTCGCGGCGATCCGTTGTCCGTGCTGAAACGCGGTGCCAGCCCGCGCTCCACCAGCGGACATAGAAACGACCTGCGCGCTCGGCGAGGCGGTAGCGGGGCTGGGCAAGGCGGGGGCGTGCCATTGGCGGGCCTCATAGGCGTCGATGTCGATCTGGCGAATGCGGATCAGGGTGCCGACCCGAATGTGGCCGAGTTCGCCCGCCTCGATCAAGCCGTAGACGTGCCGGGTGCTGACCTGCCAGCGCGCGGCAACTTGCGCGGGGCGCAGGGCGTAGGGGGTGTCAGGCATCGGGCGCGTCGATGTTGTGCTGGGCGACGGTGAAGTTCAGCGCAACGACATAGGCTGGCGCGCCTTCGATCATTGCCGCCTCAGCGTCGGTATAATGCAGCCGCGGCACGCGCACGTCGGTGACAGTCAGGGTCAAGCGCGAGGCCCAACGGGGCATGTGAGTGGATGGGCGCTTCTTAATGTGCGAAGCCAGCCACTCGTCGGATAGGCTGATCCGCTTGGCTATCTGGTGCACCCTCAACAGATGATCGGCGGCGGCGTCAGCGTCAGCTGCGTAGACCGCGCTCTGGTGATCGCCGTCGTCGGTCAGATAATGCGCTTCCCGCACCCATAGCCGGTCGCCGGGCACGTATCCGACGTTGACAGTGGGGTGGCACATTCTGTCGTCGCGCGTCCACCAGCACCAGCGGCCGCTCATTCCGCGCGGATTGGCTGCGGTACGCTGCTGTCCGCAGTAGGCGTCGAAATACGGCGCTGGGTGCAGTTCCTTCCCAATGTTCATGGGGCTGACCGCGTCCATGGCCGGCTGTGGCGGCATGGGTGTTGGCAGCAGCCGCAGCGTCTGCGTTTGATTGCCTGCGAGCAGCGCCAGGATCATCGGAGCGGGGAAGATCATGGGGCGGTCAGGCATTGGGCACCTCCTGGCTGTCGCGGAATGCCTCCCGCATTTCCTCCAGGACCTCGCTGAGGTTGTGGACGATAACTTTTTTCTGGGATCGCCGCTTCGGGTTTAGTCCAATCCAGCCGATTGCGGTGCGCATCTCAGAAACGCTGCCGGGGTCCTTGCTGCTGAACCCGGTGTCGATCCGCTTGAGCATCCCCTGAACTCGGGGCGACATGGCCGGAATGTCCAGCGTCAGCCAAGCGTGCCACTGGCCGACAATATAGGCGCGGTCTGGCGCGTTGGCGCTGATCCAGCGTAGCGCCGCGGCAGCGCGTAATGGGGCGACGCCCCGGTCTTTGGCGGATGTTCCGCTCGCGTTCAAAATCGCATGCAGCGGGTCGCGCATACTGCGCAACACCGCTTGCACCTCAAAGGCGGTTGGGCCGACATGGCGGCCATTTAGGAGCCGGTGTATAAAGGTAGCTGGGTCAACAATTCGGCTATCCTCCCGGAGATCGTCGCGCAATGTGCGGTTGTATCCGTGATCCAAAACACCGAACGTATCGTCTTGTTGCTCCACGAATACCATCATCCATTGCGAAATGTTCAGTTCTATAATTGCCAGGAGGCGATGTTGTCCGTCGATAAGGTTCGTTGAAGAAAATGCAATTCCCTGATGCGTCGCGCGCCAATGGTTTGCGCGCATGATCGCCGCATACAATGCGACGACGGGGCGGCGGATGCGGCGATTAATGTTGTTGTATGTAAGCCACTCCCGCGCCATGTCGGGCGTAACTAGGACCAAGCGGCCTGTCACTGGAGTATATTGCGCGAGGTTTATGCTATTCGGGATTGTCATTCTGTGGTGTCCTTGACGGCTGCCGCCTGAACGTCGGCAGAGGTATTCGCCTCGTCGGCACCGGATTGCAGGCGCGCGATCTCGCGGTCGAGATACCAGCGCGCCTTCATCAAATCCTCGACCGCATCAGCCTTCAGGGCGGCCCGCCAGATGTATTTTACGGCATTGCCGAGGCAAAAGCCCATGTGCTCGGTGATCTGGATGCACTCCACGCCGCTGGCGTGCTGCGTGTAGTGCCGCGGGTGGTTGACCGGATCGTGGCTCATGCCCCCGTCTCCTGTTTCAGCGTGGCGCGGGTATCGCCCCGACGGCCGTACGGCTGCACGCTGGCGCCGGCCGCAACATGCGGCGACTGCCCTTTGAAAATGCGCGGCAGCGCGCGGCTGAACATCACTACCTCAGCGGCATCTGCGCGCTTCGTCGCTGCAACCAGCGCGGCAACGGCCACGTCGTAGGGGACGCCTGCCTTGATCGCCTTGTTCAGATGCCAACGATCTTTGAGCGAGCACCACCGGACCACGGCCTCGTGATGTGCCGCGCGCAATGCTGCCGGCAGCAAATCAAAGCACGCCAGTTGGTCGCCTCTGAACTCAGAATTTTGGGCGACCCCGGCGTTTTGGCCCTGGCGCTTGCTCATGCCCCCGGCTCCACCGTCGCGGTGATTAGGGGCGCGGCTGGGAGGGGTGGAATTCTGGCTGTGATGATCGCTGAGAGGCGGCGACCTCTGGAAGTCGCCTCGATCTTCAAGTCGCGATCATCAAAACTGCTGTCGCCGCGGATAATCCAACTGCCGTCGCAATAGAACACGACCGCAGCCCGCACCTGCACCGTCTCGCCCGGCGGCCGCGGTGCGTGGTGGAATTGCATTCGGTCCACGGCGTTTTTCAGCACCCCCCACGCCCTGTAGGCTGATGCCGGCTGTTTCATGCGATCCGGCTGATAATCCAATATTTCACGCGCTGCCTGTGCCACCTGGCGCAGGGCGTCTAGTTCGGTCATGTCCCCTGGCTCCACCGTGGCGGCTGCTTGCTTGAACATCTGGCCGAGTTTATCGCCCAGCTCGACGGGAGGCATGCGCCCCGCCCTATCGTGAGTGAGGATCTGGCGTATCAATTTGGCCTCCGCCTCAGTCGCGGCGCGGCGGCTGTGGTGTGACGCGGGAATGCTCTCGTCCTGGAGCCACCAACGATGGTCGCCGTCCGGGGTTGTGGCCACGATGAATTCGGTCATGCGGAGGACCCCTCCTGGGGTTTGGTTGGGGGTTGCGGGGACAGTAGGCCGGCGATGATGCGGCCGTGGCGGAGGCGGCGGGCGAGGTCTTCCTCGTCGGTCATTTCGTTCATCAGTGCCTTGTTGGTTTTGGTCGCGCGCGTGAGGGCCTCGCGGAGGCTGCCGACGAGGTGGGCGGTGGTGCGCAGCGTGGTCTCCAGTCGGGCTGCGCTGTTGGCGTGCAGGCCGAGTAACGCTGCGTGGAGGATGAGCGCGCTGGCGATGTGGGGGTGGTCGGGTGCTACCTCGTGCGCCATGGCGAGCAGGCGCTGGGAATGGTCGCCCAGCATGGCTTCGAGGGTGTCTGCTGTTTCGGTCATCAGTGCTGGCTCGGCAGGGGTGTCAGTTCGCCGCGGCTGGCCTCTGCGGCGGTTTGCTCGATCTGTCGTAATATCATGGATGGATCAAGCCCGTTGCCGATCATCGTCGCGACGGCGCTTTTGGCGACGCTCAGGGTAATTGAGGGGTGCAGGTCGCTAGGTGTGTGGCGACAAATCTCGCGCAGTGTGTGCATCATCTTGCTCGTCGCGTCGGTAACGATCACACGCTCGGCGGCGGTTAGTTTTGTCATCGTGCGGTCTCCTGACTGGCGATCGCGCTGGTGGCGTAGGGGGAGGCGTGGAGGGTCCAGATGTAGACGCCGGACAGCGAAAGGAGGGCGGCCAGGATGGCGGCGGTGGCCCAGCCGGACTGGGCAGGCCGGTGCGGCTGGTGGCGGCTCCAGGCTGCGGGGTTGGGCGGTGGCGGGAAATGCGGCGGCGGCGGGGCGATGGAGCGGTGCACCGCGGTGCGCGGGTTGGGGGCTTCGTCGCGCTGGTGGAACGGGAGCAGGGTCATGTGCGCGCCCCCGCCACGATCCAGACGATGGCGGGCACGAGGGAAATGACGGCGGCAATGGCGTTGGCAAGGAGCACGAACGGCATTGCGCCGAGATCGCGCCGGGTGAGCCGGATCGTGCCGCTGAGGATATCGGCTGTTGCCCATTTCAGCAGCGTCAGGAATGTTGCGATGCAGAGCAGGGCGGGTAACAGATGAAACAGCGGGTGCATCACAGATCCTCCAGCTCGGCAATGTCGGTTCGTACCCGGGCGATCTGGTCGCGCAAAGTGGCGTCGGCGACGGTGCCCACGTAGCCAAATCGGGAGCGGAGCAAGTCGAGCCGCTGGTACAGGTTTCGCAGCGCGTCGCGATGGCCCTGCAATAATGCTTCGCGGAGCGGGGCGGTCAGCAGTGGTGATGGGGCGCGGTGGGGCGCTTGGCTGTTGAGGATGTCCATGGTGGGCTTCCTACGTGCTGCGGCCCGCCGGAGTGCTGCCCCGGCGGCGCCTGGGTGGCGGCGGGGTCAGGCGCGCTTGCGGGTGCGGGGCCGGTTGGCCGGGGCGCCGGGGGCGGGTTGCTTGGCGCCGCTCGGGGGCTTGTTCGCAGGGGTGGGCGCCCGCACGGGAATAGGGTGCATCAGCGCCGACAAGTGGGCGACGGTGTCGGGCCAGCTCCGGTGCACCGAGGTGTCGGCGCGTTGGGCGCGGTAGTCGTTTTCCTGGGTGATGATGAAGCCGTTGCTGACGCGGCGGACGTTGACGCTGTCCACGGGTGCGGCGGCGGCTGGGGCGATGGCGGCGGATGGGGGGTGGGCGGTGCCGAAGATCAGGCCGGTGCGCTTGAGCTTGATGGCCCCGGCAGCCGCGCCGAAACTCTCGCCGGGGATGTGGGGTGGTTTGGGCTTGGGCATGGACGGTGCTCCAGCGCGAAAGTGCGCTGGGGGAATTTACTCACGTCATGTGGAAATCGTCAACCGCTATTTTCACATAGTGTGCTTTTTGGGTGGCGGCACATAGTGCGATCCCTCATGGAGCTGCGACGGAGGGGGTTGCGGCGGCCAGGTTGGGGCGTCGTCAAGCAGGGGAGGAGCGTCGGGACGGGGTAGCTTCGGGGGTCTGCCGCGTTTGGGTGGCGTGGCGCTGATATCGCTGCGTTCGGACTGCTGGATGCGCGCGCCAATGTCGATTGGAAGCCGGCCTCGTGCGCCGAGAACGATGTAATCACTGCTGAGCTGCAAGTATTTGCACAGTCGGGCAAGGTTCACGATGTCAATTTTCGTGCGGCCATTCTCGTAACCGGAAATAGTGTTGTCGGCACAGCCCATGATCTCGGCCACGGCTTGTTGGCTGAGGTCATGGGCTTCACGCAGGCGGCGCAGGCGTAGACCTTGCGCGCGGGCTTCCATGCTGGCGGCGGTTCTGGGCATGGCCGCATGATCACGCCCTGGGGATAAAAATGCACTTAGTGTGATCCGGGGCTTGCGTATATCTACATAGTGTGAGTATTCTCCGCACATGTTATCCATATCAGACCTGATCGACCAACTCGGCGGCGCCACTAAACTGGCGGGAGAGATCGGGGTGCTGCCGTCGGCAGTGTCCAACTGGAAGCCGCGTGGCGCGGTTCCGGCCGAGCACCGCCTGACGGTTTGGCGGATGGCGAAAGTGGCCGGCCTCAACTGGAAGCCGGGCGGCGTTGATGACTGGGATTTGGTCGAGCGCCAGCCGGAGCAGGCGGCGTGAGGTCAGATATCGATCTCGCCGGGTTTCAGCCGTGGCCGGGCGCGCGGGCCTGGGGCGGGGCTTTGGGGTGGGGTGGCGCGGGTGGCGGTGCGGGCGACGGGGTAGTCCTGGCGCAGCGACTGCATCAGTCGGATCGCCTCGCTCATGCAGGGGATGGCTTGTCGCGCGTACCCTTGCGCCTTCTGGCTGGCGGCGGCGGCGAGGATGGCGCGGCGCGGGTCGGTGACCGAGGCCAGGCGCGCGCGGTCGAGGCGCAGCGCGAGCATGACGCGCAGTGCCTCGTCGCGCGACACGGCGTCGCAGCGATACGCCTCCATCAAGGCAAAATGGCGCAGGTAGAACGATTTCTCGGCGCCGTCGGCCCAGGGGTCGGCGGCGGCTGGGGATGGTTGCAGCGGCGGGCTGGTGGCGGTGTGCGGGGCGGCGCCGGGCGGCCCGGCGCAGGCAACCAGCGGCAGTATGGCGGCCAGTATCAGAAATCGACGGGGCATTGTGGTGTTCCTGTTGCTTGCGTGATCCCAGCATACCGGAGAATTGCCGCATGCGCGCTGGTTTAATGCTGTCCCTCGTATTCTGGGCCGGCCTCGCGCTGGTGGTGTGGTTGTGGTGATCCATCGCGGCGCAGCGTGGCGCCGGGTGCGGGTGGCTGTCATGGGAATCTATTTCGGGGAGCGTTCGGAATGACTGGTATCGCGTTGGACCAGGCGGCGCTGGCGGCGTTGAAAACGGCGGTCAAGCTGCTGCTGGCGGATGTGGGCGGCGGGGTGGCCGCGGCGTCGGCGTGCCGGGTGGGGCCGCCGCAGCTGTCGGACTACGCCAACCGGGAGCATCCCGACCGGGGGATGCCGATTGATGTGGTGGCGGCGCTTGAGGCGGTCGGCGGGCAGCCGCGCGTGACCGCGGCACTGGCGGCGCTGGCGGGCTATGCGCTGCGGCCGGTGACCCCGATTGCAGTGGGTGATGTGCCGGCGCTGCTGGCGCGCGTCGGCGAGGCGGCTGGCGGGGTGTTCGCCGAGGCCGCGCGCGCGTTGGCCGACGGGCGGATCAGCGCAGGCGAGCGGCCGGGGTTGCTGCACAAGTTGCGCGAGCTGGAGCGCGCGGCGGCGGTGGCGATCAGCGCGCTGCATGGGGAGGCGAAGTGATGGCGGTTGAGATGCGCCTGACGCTCGACGTGTCGCCGGCGCTGGTTGATCTAGTGAGCCGGTTGATTGCGGCGGGGGCGCGTAGTGTTGGCGGGGGTGGTAATGTGGAAGTGCCCCCGTCCTCAAGCAAAGGAGGAACGGGTGATGTAACAGTTCAAGAGAAATTCAAACCGTTGGCCCCGGCAGTCGGGGTACAGGCGGCCGGTGCGTTAAACCTGGCATCGGCCGTCGATATCGTTTCTGGTGCGGTGGCACTCAATTCCAATCTGCGGCAGGGGGTGTTTGAGCACCCGACTTGCGCGGGGGCGCCCGGCCCCTCGCCTGCCGCTGATGCCGGGCCGTTGCCGCAGGTGCCGCCCGCTCCCCCGGGTGCAGCGCCTGCGGCGACGAGGGCGGTGAAGCGCACGAAAGGCCCTGGTGGCGTCTTGTCGGCCGGTGGGTGGCGCACGGAGGCGCGGCGCGCGCTGTTGCTGGACGCCTGGCCGGCGGGTGTTCCCAGGCCCGAGATCGTCGCGGCGATGGACGCGCTGCCTGGGCCGGCGGTGGTGGCGACGGCGGTTAGCGTCTGGGCCGCGAACTTGGGGTTGCAGCGCACGCCGGAGTATTTGAGGGGGTTGGCGGCGGCGAAGAAACGGCCGCGCGAGAGCCGGCAGCCGGCGGCGGTGGCGGCGAGCAACCAGGAGCGTGGGGTGGAGGCGGCGCGGGCACGCAGTGTGGTGGAGGCGGCGCCGGTGGTTGTCGCCGAGCCGGTGGCGTCGGTGGTGGTGCCGCTGCGTGCGCCGTCCCTGCCGCCGATCTCTGCCAACGGGAAAATCTATGCGGTGTTCGAGCAGATCAAGGCATGGGCAGCGTTCAACGGGGTGACCTACGACGGCCGCAATCTGGACCTCATCAATAAATTCCGGTCGGGCTTTCGCTTGGCGCCTTTGGTGCAAACCGAGGGCCCGGCGGCATGAGCGGGTTGGTGGTCAGTGGCGACCCGATGCGCGACCGGGTGCGGGCGGAGCGGGTGATGCGGATGCTGGGTGAGGTGCCCGCCGGGGCGGCGTTGCCCTCGCTGCCGGTATTCGCTCAGCAGGCGGGCATGACCCGGGGCGCTAGCCGGGCGGAGGCGTTGCACCGTCTGTATGCGGTGCTGGAGGCCCTGGCCGCGGCGGGGCGGTTGCGGTGGCACTCCGGTCAATGCGCGCAGCGTGCCACCGCGTGGCTGGTAGTGCTGGTGGACAGCGGGCGGCGGCTGCACAGCGCCGGGGTGCCGCAGCATTGGTTCGATATTCGGGGGGTTCGGTGATGGCGGACGTGGAATGGACGGATGATCTGGTAGCGAAATTACGCACGCTGTGGGCGTCGGGGATGCCGGTGGCACAAATCGGCCGTGAGATGAAAATCTCCAAGAACGCCGTGGCCGGCAAGGTACATCGGCTGGATTTGCCGGGGCGGCCGAGCCCGATCAAAGGGGGTGGGCGGAACCCGCGCAAGTCGCGGGTGCTGGCGTTGCCGCACGGGAAGGCGAGGGGGGGGTATGGCGGGGGCGCGGGTAGCGCGCTGCGCGGGGATACGTTGGGGCCGCTGGCGGCGCTGGCGGGAAATAAGCTGGCGGCGGTGCGCGAGACGGTGTGCGCGGCGATGCCGGCGCCTGCGGCCGTGGCGGTGGTGTTGCGCGGTAAATCGGAGGCGTGCCGCTGGCCGATCGGTGAGCCGGGCGCTAAGGATTTCCGCTTTTGTGAGGCGGCGGGGCGTCCGGGCAGCAGCTATTGCGCGGGGCACCACGCGATCGCCTGGGTGACGGTGCGGCCGCGCAGTGAGGCGGAGCACGCGGCGGATTTTGTGCGGGCGGCGCATGCGCGCAGGCGCCATATGGTGGGTGCATGAGCGCGCTGCCGGGGCCGCTCGAAATCGCGGTGGCGGCACAGGACGTGCGCGAGGGGGTGGCGGGCTTGCCGATGGAGGATCAGGTGGCGGTGCTGCTGGCGGTGCTGGTCGGCACCGGCGCTCGGGTCCAGCCGCAGGATCAGCGGCTGTTCATCGCGCTGGTGGAGGAGGTGCTGCGCGAGAAACTGTCGGGGGTGGCGCCTTGAACGGGCCGGTCACTGGCCTGTCGTTGCGGATGCCGCCGACGAATATCCAGGCGGAGCAGGCGTTGCTGGGCGCGTTGCTGGCCAACAACAAAGCCTACGACCAGATGTCGGGTTTCCTGCGGCCGGAGCATTTCGCCGACCCGATCCACGGGCGGATTTACGAGGTGGCGGCGCGGCGGATTGACAGCGGGCGCCTGGTCGATGCGGTGGCGTTGAAAGGCGAGTTTGAGCACGACGGGGTGCTGGATGAGGTGGGCGGGGTGGCCTATCTCGCGCAGCTGCTGGCCGCGATGGTGGGGATTATTAACGCTGGGGAATATGCCCGCGCGGTGCGCGATTGCTGGCATCGGCGGGAGATGATCGCCATCGGCGAGGATCTGATTGCCCGGTCGTTTGCGCCCGGGGAGTCGCCGGCGGGCGAGATACACGAGGCGGCGGAGGAGGCGCTGGCGGCGCTGGCCGACGGGCAGGAGGGGGAGGCGGCGCCGGTGCCGGCGCACGAGGCGATGCGCCAGGCGATCACCGCCGCGTGGGAGGCGCGTGACGTGCCCGGCGGGCTGGTGGGGCTCAGCACCGGGTTGCGCGATCTGGACGATATCACCGGCGGGCTGCGCGCCGGTGAAATGATTGTGATCGGCGCCCGCCCGAGTATGGGCAAGTCGACCCTGGCGCTGGCGATTGCCACCGGGGCGGCGCAGGCGGGCGGGCGGGTGCTGTTCGTCACGATGGAGATGAGTGCCGCCGACCTGGGGGCGCAGATGGCGGCTGGGTTGACGCCGATTTCGCGCGATCTGACGACGCGCGGGAAGTTGCGCTACCAGGATGAGGCGACGGGGCAATTCCGCTGGCGCCCGGTGCAACAATGGGAAATAGACGCCATGGTGGCCGCACAGCGGGCCATGGCGGATCGGCGGCTGCTGCTGCTGGAATTGCGGATGCGCACGATACAGGCGCTACGCGGGCAGGTGCGGCGGATGAAACGGCGCGGCGGGCTTGACCTGGTGGTGGTGGACTACCTCGGCCTGATGACGGTGCCGGAGCTGGCGCGGGCCGGCAACCGAACGATGGAGGTCGGTCGGCTGTCGGCGGGGCTCAAAGGGATGGCGCAGGATTTCGGGCTGCCGGTGGTGGTGCTGAGCCAATTGAGCCGTGCAGGGGAGAGGCGCGAGGTGAAGCGTCCGGTTCTGGATGATTTGCGGGAATCGGGGGATATCGAGCAAGACGCCGATGTTGTGATATTGCTTCACCGCGATGAATATTACTTGCATCGTAAGAAAATCGAGCGCGGCGAGAAGGACAGCGGAGAGGATTGGGCCAACAGGCAATCGCACCACAACGAGGCGGTGAAAGCCGCGGCGGGCCAGGCGTCGCTGTATATCGATAAAAACCGCAAGGGCCGCATCGGTGAGGTGCGGCTGGCGTTTGGCAATGACACGACGTGGTTTGGCGATTTGCCGGAGGGGGGCGGGTGACTGTCACGGTGATGCAGGGGGATTGCCGCGCTGTTCTGCCGACGCTGGCCGCCGGATCAGTCCAGTGCTGTGTGACCTCGCCGCCGTACTTCGGCCTGCGCGACTACGGCGTTGCCGGGCAGATCGGGCTTGAACCCACGCCGGATGAATACGTGGCCGAGATGGTGGCCGTGTTCAAACAAGTGAAACGTGTGCTGCGGGACGATGGCACGTTGTGGTTGAATATCGGTGATTCGTACGCGAACATCGGCCACGCCAAAGGAAACAGAGGGGCCGGCAAGGCGTCGGCCGGTGTCAGGAAATCTGAGGGCGGCTACGAGAAAAGCGGCGGCGACGCCAAACACAAAGACCTCCTCGGCATTCCCTACATCCTGGCGCTCGCCCTGCGCGCCGATGGTTGGTATTGGCGCGACTTGATCGTGTGGGCCAAGCCGAACGGCATGCCTGGAAGCCAAGAGGATCGTTGCACATCATCGCACGAGACCATTCTTTTTATGAGCAAATCGGAGCGTTATTACAGCGATTTCGACGCTATCAAGACACCGCCGCGGGAAAGCTCGTTGGTCCGGCTGGCGCAGGATGTGCAGGCGCAAGCGGGGTCGCATCGGGGTAACGGTGGGGCCAAGGGTAACGGGCCGATGAAGGCGGTTCCGGTGCGCACTGACAAGCAGCGTGGGCATAGTCGCCGGCACGCTGGCTTTAACGAGAGGTGGGACGCAAAGAGCAAGGTCGAACAATCGTCGTCGCCAGCGATGATGCGCAATGTGTGGTTCGTGGCGACGGCGAGTTCCGGTGCGGCTCATTTCGCGGTCATGCCCGATGAGATCGCGCGGCGGTGCATTTTAGCTGGCAGCCAACCAGGTGACACAGTCCTGGACCCATTCGGTGGCGCTGGCACTACGGGGCTGGTCGCGGATCGCCTCGGCCGCAGTGCGACGTTGATCGAACTGAATGCGGGGTATCGGACGATGGCGGTTGAGCGGATCGCCGCCGACGCGCCGCTGCTATCGGTGGTGGGATGATGACCTCCGCCGTGGCGACGGGCGCTGATCTTGTCGCAAAATTGCGTAGTGATTGCGCCGCGGCTGGCGGGCAAGGGGTTGTGATGGACCCGTTTGCCATCTCAGGCCCGGCAATTATCAGCGTGAGCGGCGGGCGCACCAGCGGCTACATGCTGCGGCGCGTGCTTGATGCCCACGGTGGCGCGCTACCGGCGGGAGTGCACGCCGTGTTTGCCAACACCGGCCGGGAAATGCCGGCGACGCTGGATTTCGTGCATGCGATGCAAACCCAATGGGCCGTGCCGATCGTTTGGATAGAGTTCACCGCGCGGCGCAAGGACGGCTATCGCATCGTCAACCACAACAGCGCCAGCAGGGCCGGCGAGCCGTTTGCCGCGCTGCTGGCGGCGCAGTCTGGCCTGCCAAATCCGGTGCAACGCTCATGCACCACGGAAATGAAAATCCGCACGATCAAGCGGTGGGTGATAGGCGATCTCGAATGGTCGCATTGGTCCAACGTGGTTGGCCTTCGGGCCGATGAGCCGGCGCGGGTGGAGCGCACCAAGCAGCCGCGCCGGGACCGCTGGACTGTGGCCACGCCGCTTGCCGACGCCGGAGTGACCGCGCGGGACGTGGCGGAGTTTTGGCGCGCGCAGCCCTTCGATCTTGCTTTGGCTGGCAGGTGGGAAGGCAACTGCGACGGCTGTTTCCTGAAATCCCGCGCCGCCATCCTGCGGATGCATGCTGACCATCCCGAGCGGATGGCGTGGTGGGCGAAAATGGAAGCCATTCCGCGCGGGGTAGCGGGGCGCGGTCGCACCTTTCGTGCCGACCGCGAACCCTACGGCGTGATGGCTGATCTGGTGCGCGATATGCCTCGGCTGCGGTTTGACGAGACGATGATCGAAGGCGGGCAAGAGTGCGGCGGTGGGTGCGGCGTATGACCGCCGCGGTGGCGACGGGCGCTGGTCTGGTCGCAAAATTGCGTAGTGATTGCGCCGCGGCTGGCGGGCAGGGGCTGTGGGCTGCGGCGCATGGGTTCTCGCCGCAATACGTGTGCGACGTGCTGCGCGGTCGGCGGGACGTAAGTGAAAAAATGGCCAATGCGCTGGGATTTTTACGGGAGGTTCGGTTTATGCCGTTTTCTGTTGGGAGGGTTGGATGAAGGGCGTGGAATCGACGGTAAGTGACGGGACTACCAGGTTTACAATCGGCGCGGCTGCCATCCCCTTGCTGCGGGAGGCAGCACGTCGGCTCCGAGGCGCCGAGCAGCAGGCTGCGTCGGCTCGGTCGGCGGAGGCGGCGCAGGCGGCGGCGTCGCGCGAGCGCCAGGCGGCGGCGGCTGAGCCGGGTATGATCTCGGCGGAGCGGCTGCGGTCGCTGGTGGAGCGCATCGAGCGCCTGGAGGAAGAGCGCAAGACGCTGGGTTCGGACATCAAGGATATTTTCGGCCAGGCGAAGTCGGCTGGGTTCGACGAGAAGGTGCTGCGACAGTTGATCCGGTTGCGCAAGCAGGACCCGGCCGATGTGGAGCTGCACGAGGCGTTGCTCGACACCTATCGGCGGGCGTTGGGGATGTAGCTCCGGCGCGGCCGGGGGTGGATGCGTGGTTGTTCTAGGGGGCAGAGATGGCGCGGCGGTGTGATTGTTCGGTGGTTCTGGAGGCGTTCGAGGGCGACCCGCGGTTGACGGGGTTGTCGCTGGCGGTGCGGGCGCTGTGGCTGGTGCTGGTGCGGCGCATGCAGCGCATTGGCGAGGTGGCGCTGGTGTATGGTTCGGTGGTGCCTGATGCGGCGGAGGTTGCGCGTTTGGTTCCGGTTTCGGTAACCGAACTGGAAACCTATTTGGAACCGCTGTTGGCGCGCGGTTTGCTGGTGCTCCGGGCGGATGGGGCGTTGGCGTGCCCGCTGCTGGAAGCGCGGCGGTCGCGGTCGGAAACGGCCAGGATCAATGGGTTAAAGGGGGGTAGGCCGCGCAAGGATGGGTCTCCGCCGCAGCAGCGGGCGATGATGTTGCCGATCGTGGGGGGGGCTGCTCGGAAACCCACGGAACCTTGGGTTTCGCCAGCTAAGCTAAGCTCTTCCTTCTCTGAGGAAGAAGAAGCCAAGCAAGCAGCTGCGCGGGCGGAAACCCAAATGCGGGTGGTTACGCCGGAGGATGTGCAGGCGGTGGGGGTGGAGGCGGCGGAGCTGGCCGGGCTCGATCCGGCGCGGGGTGGGTGGGAGTATCAGCCGGTGCGGGGGTGGTTGCAGGCGGGGGCCGGCCGGGCACTGGTGTGCGAGGTGATCGGCAGGGCGATGGCGCGTCCGAACACGCCGGCGCCGCGGGGGCTGGGGTATTTCACCCCGGCGATACTGGCGGCGGTGGCGGCGCGGCCAGTGGCGGCGGCGGTGGTGGCGGTCGATCCGGGGCTGGAGGCGGCGGATGCGTTCAACGCGCGGTGCGATGCCTGGCATGCAGGGCATCGCGTAGGGGAGCCGCCGATCCGGCAGCGGGTTGCGGCATGAACGGGAAACAGGTTGACATGGTCATGGGTGACGGCGTAACGGTGACGACGCGCGCTCCCGGTGCTTGGCACCCGGAGTGCGGTAGCCATCCCGACGATGCAGGTCTATTCAGTTCCCCAACGAAAAATGGTGGGGCGCGGCCTGGGTCTGGCCCGAAGCGTCAGCCTCCGCCGAGTGTGCGGGTGGGCCCTGCGGTGGATGGGGCGCGGTGGTATTGCGTCGCGGTGCATCAGCGGCGCGAGGCGGATGTGGCGGCGCGGCTGATGGACCTGGGGTTCGTCGCGGTGGCGCCGGAATTCATGGATATTTTGCCGGCCAAGCCTGCGCGCAAATTGCCGGTGCGTGAGGTGCTGCGGGCGGCGTTCCCGGGGTATATTCTCGTGGAGTTCGATCTGGGTGATCCTGATTGGCGGCGTATCGCGTCGCAGCGTGGGGTGCGGCAGGTGATGGGTGCGGCGCCGGAGCGGCCGTCGGCGGTGCTGCCGGTGCAGGCGGCCTGGATGCTGGCGCAGTTCGGGCCGGAAGGTGTGCAAAGGCGGTCAACGCTGGCGGCGCAGGTGGTGGCGGAACCGATCGCCGAAGGGGTGTTGGTGCGCGTGTCGGCTGGGCCGCTGCAAGGTAAGCTTGGTCGGGTGGTGACGTCCAATGGTCGCGCGGTGGTGTTGGTCATCGCCGGGCGGCGGGTGAAGATGGCGCAGGTTGGTGTGGTGATCGCGGGTCCCTCCTAGCTGCCCCTGTATACCGTCCGTCAAGGGCGTTTGAAAATGCTAGTGCGTTCCATTTAGAATGCTGAACACCATGAACACCCTGAGCAATAATGTTGAGGATGGTCTGACGCAGCGCGCTGCATCCACTCTGCTCGGGATTTCCGTGGGCACCGTCAACCGCCGAGTGCGTGACGGTGACATCGCACTACTGCCCAACGGCCGCATCGATCCCGCGTCGCTCACCCCGAGTCTTCCCAGCGCCCCGCGCAACGTCGTAGGCCGTACCGCCTCCCAAGCCCGCGCCGAGCGGGACCATATCGCTGCACGTATGGCAGCTCTCGACTACGCCCAGCGCGTCGGCCAGCTCACTGCCACCGCGGAAGTCGATGCGGAGCAAATGACGATCGCCCGCGGTTTTCGAGATACTCTCCTCTCCCTCCCCGCGCAGATCGCCCCCGGCCTGATCAATATGCCCGACCCGCGGCAGATCGAGGCCACCCTGCGCCGCCACATCAATCAATTCCTCGTCGGGCAGGCTGCCGCCCTCCATGATAAGTCCCCTCCCCCCTGAAATCGCGGCCGACCTCACTTCCGTAGCCGACATTGTTCGGGCCGCGTGGGCGCGCGGACTAGAGCCCGACACCGAACGCACCGTCGACGCCTGGGCTGACGAAAAAAGAAAAGTAGCCGCCGAATCTGGCAGCCCGTTCCCGGGTCAGTGGATCACCGATCGCGTGCCATTTGGCCGTGCGATCATGCAGGCGATGTCCCTATCCCACCCCTGCCGCAGGGTCACCGTTGCCAAATCAGCCCAAACCTCCGGCAGTGAGTGTGGCCTAAACCTCCTCGGCCAGATCATGGCCGAAACCCCCTGCGCCGTCCTCGTCATGCTCCCGACCGTGAAGGAAGGCGCCGACTACAACCGCCTCAAACTGCAACCGATGATCGACGCCACCCCAGCGGTGGCCGCCCGCGTGCGTCGGGTCGTCAGCCGCGATGAAACGGGTTCCACGACCACGTTCAAGGCGTTCCGCGGCGGTTACCTGCAAATCGTCGGCGCCAATTCCTCAGCCAACCTCCAAATGCGCACCGCCCGCGTCCTCCTCAACGAAGAAATCAGCGAGTTTCCTTTCGACGTTGACGGCCGCGGCGACCCGTTATTGCTGGCGGAGGAGCGTCTGCAAGGCAACACCGGCCGCGAAAAAATCATCGATATTTCCACGCCCGCTCTGGAGGGTACCTGCCGCGTCACGAAACTCTACGCGCGCAGCTCCCGCGGCCGGTATATGGTCCCATGCCCGCACTGCCACATCGGTCAGGCGCTGGAATTCAAGAATCTCCGCTGGAAACTAGGCGACGATCCCGCCGAACACAGCGCCGAATACGCCTGCGCCTCGTGCGGTGTGCTGATCGCCGGCCACCACAAACCGGCAATGATTGCCGCCGGAACCTGGGTCCACGAACGGCCCGAACTTCTGGAGCTGCACGTCGGCTTTCACATCAACGCGCTCTACAGCCCGTTTTTGACATGGCTCGATGTCGCCAAGAAATACGAGACCGCTCGCGACGCCGGCAGCCTTAAGGTTTTCACCCAGCAACAACTCGGCCTGCCCTTCAAGGAAGAAGGCGAGGCGCCAGACCACGCGCGCCTCCACGCCACCCGCGAGCGCGATCGCCCGCTTAAACAAATCCCCCCTCAGGCCCTCTGGATCACCGGCGCCGCCGACGTGCAGGGTGATCGCATCGAGTGGGATGTCTACGCCTGGGGTCCAGGGCTCACCGCCTGGTTGATTGACACGGGCATCATCATCGGCCAGCCGACCGATGAGGCCCCGTGGCGCCAGCTCAGCGAAGTGGCCGACCGTCGCTACACTGATGCGCGTGGCCGCACCTGGCCGATCGATGCATTTGGGTGCGACTCCGGCTATCAGAGTCAGGCAGTGTACCGCTGGGCTTCTGCCGACCCCGCCCCGACCGGCCGACGCTTCGCCCTCGACGGCCGCGGCGGTCTGACCCTGCCCGCCCTGGGCACGCCGAAAAAAATCGATATTGACTGGGAAGGGCAGAAAGTCGGCGCAATCCTGCTATGGCCAGTCGGAACGCATAGCCTCAAGCTAGATCATTACGCCGCAATTCGTCGCACCGTGAAGCCTCTTGCCGCCGACGGCAGTGTGCCCCGTGGCCTGCTGCATCTCCCCGGCGTGGTCGATGAGGAATACTGCCGCCAGCTCACCGCCGAATTCTTCCACCAGCCCGCCAAGGGAAAATCGGAATGGCGCGTCATCACTGGCACCCGCAACGAACGCCTCGACACCGCCGTCTATGCTCGCGCCCTGGCGCATCATCTTACCGACCACCTCACCCCGGTGCAGTGGCAAAGCGTCGCCGCCGCCCGGGCGATCGACCTGGCCGCCAGCCAAGCCGACCTCTCCGCCTATTGGTCGGATCGGTTCGGCACCAGTGAACGCCGGCCAGTGCCCGCACCTGCTGCACCCGCCGTTGAGACATCGCTTCCCCAGCCCGTCATGCCCCCGCCTGCGCGGATCGTTCTCCAGCCCCGGTCATATTGGTAGCAATGGCATTCACCCAAACCGATCGCGATACCCTGGCTGGCAACATCGCAACCGGCGTGCTCAGCGCCCGGTTCAGCGATGGCCGCGAGGTGCGGTATCAGGACGTTAACGGCATGATCAAAGCCCTGGCCTTGATCGACGGGGAACTGTCCGCCGCCTCGCCCACCTCCACGCCCCGTTTTTCCTTCGCCACTTTCCCGCGCTGGTAGCCCCGTGCTTGAAGCGCTGATCAAATCGATTTCGCCACAATGGGCCGTTCATCGGGCAATCGCGCGCGCTCATCTGGCGCACGTCCAAGCCTATGAGGCCGGCCGAACCGATCGCCGCACCGCCGGCATTCGCGCGCCCGACACCGGCGCCAACGCGCAGATCGGCCCGTTCATCCGCCGTCTGCGCAGCCGTGCGCGGGGCTTGGTGCGCGATAACCCGTATGCCAATCGCATCGTGCGCATTCAGGCAGCGCAACAAATCGGCTACGGCATTACCCCCCGTAGCACCACAGGCGACAAGGCGGTTGACGCGGCGGTCATGGCGCTGTGGAACGACTGGGCCGCGCGCTGCGACGTGAATGGGCAGTTGGATTTCTACGGTCAGCAAGCCCTCGCCGCCCGCGCCCGGGTGGAGGGTGGCGAGGTGCTCGTGCGCCTGCGCCGCCTCACCGCCGCCGCCGCCCGCGCGCGTCGCCTGCCCGTGCCGCTCCTGGTGGAGGTGGTCGAGGCCGACTTTCTTGATGACAGCCGCACCGAATTTCTGGCCAACCGGGCGCGCATGGTCCACGGCGTGGAATTCGACGCCGACGGCCAGCGCGTCGCCTATCACCTGCTCGCCAGCCATCCCGGCGAAAACCTCGCGTCCAACACCACCACCGCAACCCAGCGCGTACCAGCGCGCGACGTGCTGCACATCTACCGGATCGACCGGCCCGGCCAGGTGCGCGGCGTGTCAGATTTTGCGCCGGTCCTGCTGCGGATCAACGCCCTCGACGGCTACGAAGACGCCGCCCTGGAAAAAGCCCGTATTGAGGCGTGCCTGACCGCATTCGTCACCGCCAGCGCCGACCCCGCCAGCGGCCCGCTGGGGTCCCTGTCGCAAGACACCACCGCCGCGAGCGCACCCCGCACGGTGTCCTTCGGCTCTGGGATGATCAACTATCTGCGCCCCGGTGAGGCGGTGGAAACCGTGGCCCCAACCGGCGCCGGCCAGTTCGAACCGTTCGCCTTGCATAACCTCATGGCGATCGCCGCCGGTGCCGGGGTTACCTACGATCAGGCCACCGGGGATCTGCGACAGGCCAATTACTCCAGCCTGCGCGCCGGCAAAATTGAATACCGGCGGTCGTTGGAACAGGACCAATGGCACATGTGGGTGCCGCGGCTCTGCCAGCCGGTGTGGGATGCTTTCGTAGACCAGGCGGTCATGTCCGGCGCGCTGCCGGAACGTGCCGGCGGTTACCCGGTCAAATGGTCGCCGCCGCCGATGGATATGGTCGACCCCTCACGCGAAATTCCCGCCCTGATCACCGCCATGCGTAGCGGCCTCACCACGCCGCAACAGGCCATCGGCGAGCGCGGATGGGACTGGCGCGACACCCTGGAGCAATACGCCGAATTCAACGCGGCTTTGGATGCTGCAAAAATCGTCCTGGACAGTGACCCTCGCCACACCGCCGCGTCCGGTGTCGTTCAGGCTCCGCCAGATGCCTCCACGCCCCCGTCCGCCGCCTCGCCGCAGGAGCCATAATGGACCCGATTGTCGAAACCCTCGCCAGCGACGTGGCCAGTGCCGGCGTGCTGGCCACCGCACCAGGTCGCGTCGCAGTGCGCGTCGATGCCGCCAGCAACACCGCTGAATTGTATCTCAGCGGCGAGGTCGGCTTCGATATCACCGCCGTCGGCGTACTCGCCGCCCTGCGCCAGGTGCCGCCCTCGGCCAGCATCGTGGTGCGCATCAACTCCGGCGGCGGCTCGGCGTTCGAGGGTATCGCCATCTTCAACGCGCTGCGCCGCGCGCCGCAGTCAAAAACCGTGGTGGTTGAGGCCCTGGCGGCCTCGGCAGCGTCCCTCATCGCGATGGCTGGCGATCGCATCGAGATGCCGTCAAATAGCTTTCTGATGATCCACCGCGCCTGGGCGATGGCGATCGGCAACCGCACCGTCATGGATGAAATGCGCGCCCTGCTCGACCGTGTCGATGGCGTCATGGCCGAAACCTACATGCAGCGGACAAAGCAAGGCGCCGCCCAGATCATCGAAGCCATGGACAAGGAGACGTGGTTTTCCGCCGCGGAGGCAGTCGCGTTCGGCCTGGCAGATGCGGTCCATGAGCCGATGGCCGTCGCTGCCAGTTTCGACCCCGCCCGCTTCAAGAATGTGCCGGCGCCTCTGCTGGCCATGGTGGCCGGTCTGGGTGTCTCGACCGTGCCCGCCGTCGTGCCTTTCAATCCCCCCGCGGCCTCCGCCGCCTTACAGGAGCTACAGATGCCCGATCCGGTCATCGTCCCGGCGGTCGCACCCGCGCCCGTCATCGCCGCCCTCGTCGTGCCGCCGGTTGCATCGGTACACGACCTCCAATCCCTCGCCACCCGTGCCCGCCTGCCTGCGGAATGGGTGGTCGCCCAGCAGATCGCCGGCGCATCCATCGAAGCCGCCCGCGATGCGGCGCTGGAGGCGGTGGCCAGCGCCCGCGCGGCCCCCACGATCACGATCACCCGCGATGAGGGCGACACCGCCCGCGCGGCCGTGGGTGCTGCGTTCGATTGGCTGTTCGCGCGCCGCACGCCGTTCCCCGCAATCGCGGCCGAGCGCGATATCGGCACCCGCCCGATGGACATTGCGCGCGCCTGCGTGGAGTTGGCCGGTGGGCAAACCCGTGGCAAGCAGCCATCCGACATCGCCCGCGCCGCCATGAACCTCGGCGGCCACGCCATCAAGGGCATGGCGACGACCTCTGACTTTCCCGGCCTGCTCGGCACCAACGTGTCCAAGCGTCTCCTCGGTGCGTACGAGAACGCCAGCGAGGCGCGCAACTTCCTGCGCTTCTGCTTCGAACGCCGCGTGCCCGACTTCAAGACGGTCCGCACCGTTGAAATCGGCATGGCCCCGGCCCTGCTCGCGGTGCCCGAGGGCGCCGAGGTGCGCATGGGCGTCATGGGCGAGGCCAGCCAGACCTACACCCTCGTCACCTACGGTCGCCGCCAGGTGCTGTCGTATCAAGCCCTGGTGAACGACGACCTCGGGGCATTCGACCGCCTGCCCAGCGCCTGGGCCAATGCCGCCGCCAATCTGGAGGCATCAATCGTCTGGGGCCTGTTCAACGCCAACGCCGCCCTGGCCGACACCATCGCGTGGTTCCACGCCTCGCACGCCAACACTGCCGCCGGGACCATGACGGTGGCCAGTCTCGGCGCCGGGCGCGCTGGCATTCGGGCGCAAACCGACGCGACCGGCCAGCGGCTCCTCGTCACTCCGAACGTCATCATCGTGCCGCCGCAGTTGGAAACCGACGCCCGGGCGCTGCTCGCCCCGCAGGTGGTGCCCGCCAGCCTCGCGACCACCGCGGTCAATCCGTGGCTGGGCGCATTCGGCGAGCCGGTGGTCGGCCATTTCCTCACCGACGTGAACGATTATTACGTCTCGGTCGGCGCCGGCAGCGGGTATGAGCCGGTCGAGGTGGCCTATCTCGACGGGTCCGACGCTCCGATGGTCGATGCCTTCACCTCCGATGAGGTGCTCGGGGTCACCACGCGCTGCGTGCACAACTTCGCCGCCGCCGCGGTCACCCACCGCACCATCTATCGTCTCACCGCCTAATACCCCCACGAGGCAGCTTCCGGCCGGGCGCATGCGCGTCAAGCCGGGGCGCCGAACCCTGAAGGAACACCCACGTGGCGACAAACATCACCCAAACGGGCACCATTATTACCTTTCCCATGCCGTACGACCGCATCAGCGGCGAGGGCGTCCTGGTCGGCGCTGCATTCGGTGTCTGCCTCACCAGTGCGCTGAGCGGCGCCAACTGCGCCGTCGAAACGCAATGCGTCGCCACGCTGCCAAAACTGGCAGGTGCTATCTGGGCGGTCGGCGCCCGGCTATTCTGGGATGATACCCTGCGGCAGTGCGACACCACCAACACCTCCGATTTCTGCATCGGCGTCGCCGCCGCCGCTGCCGCTTCGGGCGATGTGACGGGTTCGGTGTTCGTCACCGGCGGCCGGCCGATCCCGTCCGGCACCTAAACCCAGCCCATGACCATCTTCGGCACCGCGCTGGCCAGCCTGCACGCCGACGCCAATATGGCCGAGGTGTGCAGCTATAGGCGGCCTCCCGAGGTTCCGATTGCCCCTGCTCCGCGCATCATCCGCACCACGCCCACCGATCTTGTTGGCGGGCTGGGTGATGCGGTGGGGGCGCGGGCGGAAGGCATCTTTGTGTCGATCCGCGCATCCGACCTGCCGTGGTCCCCGGAGAGAAATGACCAAGTAACACTCAACGGCATTATTTACGCTGTTGTGGAAATCAAGCCGGATACACTTGGTCTATCTTTTGAGCTTACTCTGGTCGAATACTGATTAAGCCCAACAACAGGAGCCTTCGATGCGCGTGATGATCAACACCGATAGCCTCATTGCCGGGGTTTTGCACAGGTCTGGCACCACTCTCGACGTGTCGCCCGACATGGCGAACGCCATCGTCGGCACGGGCCGCGGCATGCACATCACCGAGGATGTGGCTGCCCCCGCTCCCGCACGCGACCTCACCGACGTTGCCGACCACGAATAGGCCACCCGATGCCAAGTTCGGTGCGCGAGGCCGCGATTGCCGCCATTTTTGCCCGCCTCACGACGGAACTGGCGGGCGTCGTGGTGGAGCGCGTGCGGCGATCGCCCATCGATGTCACCCGCGAATCTCTGCCGCGCGCGGTCGTCACCGCCGGCGATATCGACGCCGACGCCACCCGCGAACCGATGCAGACCCACTACACCCTGAATTTCACCGTGGCAGCCTATGTCGATGCGGTTGACGACCTGGCGCTGGACCGGGCGTTGAGCGACCTGCATGCGCGCATTGTCGCCGCCCTGGTGGGCTGGCAGCCGGCCACCCTCGGCCTGGGCGAGGTGGCCGAGGGCGGTGCGGGTTTCGAGCCATTCCCCGCCGGCAGCAGCAAGGCTCCTGCCGGCGAGATGCTGGCCAGCTTCAGCATCTTGGCGATCGCGCCAACCGGCGCCCCCTACCTCTAGCCGCCGCCCCTTCTTTTGTCCCGTGAGAGGACTCCCGCATGTCAACCGCACTTGTCCGCGACCGCTTCGCGCTGTTTGCATTCCGTATCGAGGCCACCCCGGGCGTGGACCCTATCGCCGGCTCGCCGATCGCCAGCGATTTCCAGCCCGGCGAAGGCGACTTTGAGTACAACCCGACAATCATCGCCAACCCGGAACACACTGGCACGTTGGATCGTGCGCCGGGCATTCCGGGCGGGTTGCGCCCGCGCATCAAGCTGCGGGTGGCGTTGCGCGGCAGTGGTGTTGCGGCCACGCCCCCGGATTTCTCCCCGCTGCTGCAATGCTGCGCCATGGCGCTGACAACCACCGCCGCCGCCGTGGGCGTGCCCACGGCGGCCACAGCGGGCACGATCAGCACCGCCACGGCCGCTGCGCCGTTCGTCGCCACCGCCAACGCCTATGTCGGAATGCCGCTCAGCGTCACCGGCGACCAGGTGTTCAACACGGGTATCATCTCATACTCGGCGGCGCGGCTGATCGGGATGGGGGAAGTCCGCGCGGCGGCCCTCACCACATCATCGATGTTGCAAGTCCCCATCAACCACCGTTACGCCCCAACGTCGGATGAGTCGGTCTACAAAACCGGCGTATTCTACGTCTATAAAGACGGCTACCGCTGGGTATTCACCGGCTGCGTGGGAACCTGGTCGCTGGAAATGAACACGGGCGGCATGTGCTTCATCAATTTCGACTTCACGGGCCAGTTGGCCTCGGTTGCGTTGGCGGCCCTGCCAAGCGGCTTGGGTAACCTCACCATCCGGCCGGTGGCGGCGACCTTCATCGCGGGCAAAAGCCGTCTTAATCTCGCCGTCGCGCGCGTCCGCCGCCTGATGTTCGATGCCGGCGTGGAAACCACGCTCCCCGACAATCCCGAGGCGGCGCAGGGTTACGATCCCGGCGTGCCAATCGCCCGCGCGATGGGGGGCTCGATGGACCCGTTGATGGATACCGCAGGCGGGACCTCGATTACCGACGCATTCCGAACCGGCACCAACGTGCCGATCATGGCGATGGTCGGCAGCACCGTGGGCAATCGTTTTGTGGTCGTCGCCCCCGCCGCGCGGCTGGTCGATGTGCGCCACCCCGCCCGCGACGGGTTGCTCGGGAACGAAATCAAGTTCGCCTGCGACGGGCCCGACGCAGGCCTTTACCTGTGTGCGTTTTGAGCGGTTCCATGGACCCGGTGTTCACCCGTATGGCAGTCGAGCGGTTCACCCCGCCCGGCTGCCCGCGCGCCTACGACCTCGCGCCGCTGACTTTCCGCGAGCGCCAGGCGTTCAACGCCGATATGGCGCGCGACGGCGGAATGTACCCATCGCGTGCGCAGTTGCTCGACGCAATGCGCCGCGTGGTGCGCGAACTCGCGCCGTCCAATGCCGAGCCGGTCATCGATATTATCGACGCGGCCGAGGCCGACCCCGACGGCAACGACCGCGCGGTGCAGGAGCAGATCAGCGAACTCGAATTCCGCATTGCCGAGCAGCCGGCCTATGCCAACCTGGTGGCAGCCCGCGTGCATTACGCTGGCATGCTGCCATTCATCGCCGCGCGCCACGCCCTGCGCGGCTGGGAGGGGCCGAGCCTGCCGCCATTCGTCCGCATTCGCGGCCTGGTGCCCGACGCCGTGCTGGAGCTTCTGCCGCACGCCGAGTTGCGTGCTATCGGCGAGCGCGCCGCCGAACTGATGCGGGTCGGGCCGAGTGCGGAGGGAAACTCCGCACCGCCCTCGCCCTAGCCCGCGATCACCTGCTCTGTTCCGGCGGCCTTATGCCGCCGGAAGGGCTCAAGTGGTCGGTCGCGGGCCAGGAGTGGGCGGAGAACCCCCGCTTTATCTTGCCGGCCGTCTGGTCGGAATTCGTGCGGATGTGGGGTGCCTGTCGGGCCGGAATGGGTGGCGTCGCCACCTGGCCCGATGCAGGCGGGCTGAACGACCAAGCCGCATGGATTGTCGATGCCTTCGCCCGGCTGGCGAATATCGACGCGGCGCTGGATCGCGCCGCACGGCCGTAATGAAACTGCTGGCGCCGATGGCTGAAAGGGCAATGATGTTCCGCGTGGAAGGAAAATTTGCCGACCAGATCGCCGCCGTGGAACTGCGCGTGGCAGCGGCACTGCGTGCAGCGGTCACGCGCACGGCTTTGTCCGCTCAGTCGAATTTTCGCCGCCAGGCCCGGGCCGCTGGCTTCGTCACCGGCGGTCGTGCGATTGCCAACGCCTGGCGGATGGAGAGCTACCCGGCGTCGGGGCGCGGTCTGCGCACCTGGCGGCCGGCGGCCATGGTGTGGTCCAAGGTGCCGTTTCTTGTCGATCTGTTCGACAAGGGGGCGGTGATTCAAGGGCCGATGGGCAAGTATCTGGCGGTTCCCACGGCGATCAACCGCCGGCCGGGGCGCCGGTTCGCCGGTGGCATCAAGCCGGTGCGCGTCTCGGCAAAGGAAATGGTCAGTTCCCGGCGAGCATTCGTGCTGCCGGTCAAGGGCAACAGCAGCATGGCGTTGTGGTGCCTGCGGCTTGAGGCACGCACCAGCAAAGCCGGACGAATTACGTTGCTTGCCGCCAGCGCCAGAATTCTGACCAGCCGTGCCAAAGGTGGCCTGGAGCAGCGGCGCGCAATTGCCAAACAGGGCTTCGCCCCGATGTTCATCTTGCTCAAGCGGGTGACCTTGCGCAAACGGCTTGACTTCGCCGCCGTCGCCAAGGAGGCGCGCGCGCGCCTGCTCAGCACGGTACGCCAGGAGTTGGCCCGATGAGCGGCACCCAGGATCGGGTTTCCCTGCGCATCGGCGTCGAGGATATCGACGCCGCGCGCGCCAAGTTCGAAACGCTCGGCAGGGTCGGCGATGCCGCCATGCGGCGTATTTCCGATGCGGGTCAGAAAGCCGTCAGCACCTTCGCCGGTGTCAATACGGCGTTGAGCGGCGATGGCCTGCGCGACCGTGCGGCCGATATCACGGCGTACGGCGGCGAACTGGACCGGCTCCGTGGCAAGTTCGACCCGGTGTTCGCCGCCAGTAAACGCTACGAATCTTCTTTGAATGAAATTAACGCGGCGGAGCGCGTCGGCGCGATCAATGCCGGCATCGCGTCCACCGCGCGCGATCGCCTCAACGCCGAATATGCCGCAGGCGTGGCACCGATGCAGCGGGTCAGCCAGGCTGCCACCGCCATGGCCGCGCCGATTGCCGTCGTGGGCGACCACACCCGGCAAACCGCCTTTCAGATGCGCGCGCTGGCGCAGCAAATGCCGGATGTGGTCCAGGGCCTGCTGACCGGCCAATCGGCCTTTCAAATACTGGTGCAACAGGGCGGCCAGGTGGTGCAGGTCACCGGCGGCGTGGGTTCGGCGTTCCGCACGCTGGTGGGCTACATGGGCGGCCCCTATGTCGCCGCCAGCTTGGCGGCTGGCGCCGCGCTCGCGGCCCTCACCGCGCGTTCTGCAGGACTGATCAACGAGCAACGCCAACTCGGCGTGGCGCTGCGCGGTGTCGGCAAAGACGCCGATGTCAGCGCCGCCCAGGTGCAGGGCTACATGCGCGCGCTGGAGGCGCAGGGCATCAGCCGTGCCGACGCCCGCGCCACCGTCACCGGCCTCGTTCGCACGCCGGGCGCCAGCGCCAGCGACATTGCGCGCGCATCGAGCGTGGCGCCCGACCTCGCCGCCGCCACCGGCCAGGACCTCGCCACGGCCAGCAAAACAGCGATGGGTCTACTCACCGGCGGCTATGAGGCGGTGAAGAAACTTGACGACGAAATCGGCTTTCTGACGTCCACCCAACGCGCCGCCATTCGGACCATGTTGGAACATGGGCAAAAAGCCCAGGCGGCAACAGCAATCTTCGGCGCCTTGGATAAACAGATCGGTGGGCTCAACAAAGAGTCAATGACGCCGTTGGTCGACGCCATGAAGGACGCCCGCAATGGGTGGGACGGCTTCATGGATGCAATAGCCAATTCCCGGCCGATCATGTCGGCGGTGAGCCTGTTCGGCCAGTCCGTGCAGGGCCTCAGCATGATGATCAGCGGGCCGGTTGCACGCCCGCCGTTGCTCGCCGGTGACGCCGAGGAAGACCAGGCCGCGGCATTATTCGCGCGTCGCGCGGTGTTGCAGCAGCGCCATGCTGATGTGTCGCTCGACCCCTCGTCCAGCCTGCGACGCACTGGGCTGCCAGCTTTGGAAGCGCAGATAGGTATCTTGACCGGCGACATCGATCGGTTGCGCGGTGAACGCGACACACGGCGCATTCCGATCACGCCCGCCGGAGGGGTCAGCGTCCCCATCGGCGGGGAGCGGGGTGTTTTGACGCCGGGGCAGGCGCAAGGGGTGGCTGTCGCAAATGACGATCGCCAACGCAAGCTGGTCGATGACCTCACGCTGTCGTATACGCAACAATCGCGCGTCCTGGCCGCGTCGCTGCCGGAACGGGTGCGCGTGCGCGCGGAAATTGCCGCCGAGAATGAAGCCCGCGAGAAAGGTATCCATGGCCTCGCCGCTGAGGAACTGAAGCGCCGTCGGGTGGCCGAGGCGAGGGCGACGGAAACCGACGCGCGCGGCCAGGAGATGGCGGCGATCACGCGCGAGGGCCAGGCGGCCATGAGCCTGGTGGCGGCCGCGCAGCAAGGCAGCGCCGCCATGCTGCGCAGCAAGGCGGCGGCCGAGGCCCATGCTCAGGCCGCGACACAAACCGGCGTGGCCGAGGGGGCGCTGGCCGCCGCGATCCTGAACCGCAACGCCGCCCAGGAAGCTGCCAAGGGCGCCGAAACGATCGTTGCGCTCAATGCGCAGAACGCCGCCGTCACGCGCCTGATCGCAGCGGAACAGGCGGGCGCGCGCGCCGCTTATTATGCCGACATTGAAACCAAAGTGATCGACGCGACCCGCGCGTTGCAGGCGCAGCGCGAAGTTGCCACCGACCCCGGCATTCAACAGGCGCTGCAAGCAGAAATCGACCTCATCGGCGAGCGTATCCGCCGCCAGGAGGAATTGAACACCACCCTGGCACAAACCCGCCGGATGACCGCCAACGACAACGAGCTGGCCGATCTGCGCGACCAGAACGAATTGGTCGGCGCGTCGGTGCAGCTCAGGGACCGCGAGCTGGCCCAGCGCCGCGCCATCCGCCAGTTGCAGCGCGAGGGCGCCGACCCGGCAAACCTCACGGCGGCCGAGCAATCCTTGGTGAGCCAGGCCGGCCAAATCGCCGACGCCAATTCCGGCCTGCGCCAGCAGCGCGGCCTCTATGAGTCAATCGGCGATGCGGCCTCGCAAGCGGCCTCCACCGTTGGCAATGCGCTGACGCAGCAGCTTGTTGCGGGCGAGGGTGCTGCGATCCGCTGGGGCAACATCTGGCGCGGCGTGTTTTCGGCCGTTGCAACCGAGGGGGCAAAACTCGCGCTGATCAACCCATTGTCCAACGCCGTGTTGGGTACCGAGCGGCCGTCGCTGTTCTCGGCAAGCGGGCTGTCCGGTGGCGGCGGATTTGGGCTCGGCGACCTGGCCGGCGTGTCCGGTCTGCTGCCTGAGGGTGGCTTGTCGGGAATGCTGGGCCTCAGCGGCGGCCTCGGCGGCTTGCTGGGTGGCACCGCAATTGCTGGCTGGGGCACGTCGACCAGCGCGGCGCTGGGCGCGATGGGGGGGGCGTACGGGCCGGCGTCACTGGCGCAACTCAATGCCGTTGGTGGTGGCGGCTTGATGGGTGGTGCCGGCGCAACATTCGGCTCGCTGCTCGGCGGGGTCGGCGCGGGTTTTGGCGCGGGGATGCTGCTGAATAACCTGTTGGGTGGCAATCAACTGGGCGGAACGATCGGCTCCGGCGGAGGCGCTCTCGCGGGCGCGCTGATCGGCAGCATCGTGCCGGGCATTGGCACTCTGATCGGCGGCCTGCTCGGTGGCGCGGCCGGCGGCGGTCTCGGTGGCCTGATCGGCCCGGGCGAGAGCGTCAAGGGCTACGGGTTCCGGCTGCAATCGGCCGGCCGAGGGCCTGATGCGGCGCCGACCGATCTCATGGCGGACAGCCTGCTGCCAATCTCCCGCTCGGCCTACAACGCCAGCGGCGATGCGCAATTCAAACAAGCCGACGCGCTGGTCGCCGGTGTCAATGCCTATCTGGCGCAGCGGGGACTGCAAGTGGGTGGGGTTTCGATTGTCGGTGGCAACAAAAACGGCGCTGACTATTCATGGGCCGATGCCGGTAGTCTTTCGGAAGCCTTCACCCGGCTGCGCTTCACCTCCAAGGATGAAGCCGGCCTGTCGGGCGCGTTGGGCGGAAAGGTCTTTGACGACCCGGCCAAGCTACAAGCCTTTGTTGAGGGCTTCTACCAGGTCCAGACCGCGATCACCGATCTGACCGACACGGCAGACCAGAAATTGGCGAAAACCCTTGATGCCATCGGTAAGCAATTCGACGCCCTGGGCGTCCAGGCTCGCGCATACGGCCTATCGGAAACCGGGCTGGCCGACGCGCGCGAAAAAGCAATGAAAGCCGCGCGCGACGCAAACGCCCCGGCCGTCACCGCCGTCAACAGCACGGTCGGCACCAACCTGTTGCGCGACCTCGCCTTCGGCCAGGGGTCGGTGTTGGCGCCGGAACAGCAGTATTTCGCCGCCGTCTCCACCCTCAATAGTGCCCGCGGCACGCTCAATGCCGGCGGCTCGCTCGATGACTACACCGCCACCGCGCGCCAGGTGCTGCCGGTGGCGCGCGACTTCCTCGGCGTGACCGAACGCTACGCCGCCTTGGTGGCCGAGGTTGCCGGCGTGGTCACCGGCAAGGGCGGCGATGCGGCCGGCCTCGGCGCGCTACTGCAAGCCCAGACCGATGGCAGCGACGCGCTGCGCGAGACCTTTGCGCGCTACGGCTCGCAACAGGTGGAGGTTGCCACCGCCACGCTCGGCGAGCTGCGCCGCCTGGCCGCCTCGCTCGAAGCCCTGATCGCCCGCCGCGTCGCCTGATCCACCCGCCCCGGAGGACCCGCCGTGCCCATTCTCGCGCTACGCACCCAGCAGGCGACCAACACGACCGGCACCGGAACGGTTACGCTCAACGCCGCGCCGGCCGGCCGTCGCTCGTTCCAAGCCGGCTTTGGTGGCGCGGCGATCCGGGTCGGCTATGTCATTTCCACCACCACCAGCTTTGAAATCGGCTTTGGCGACTTCGATGGCGGCTCGCCCGGCACCCTCAGCCGCGTGACCGTTCTGGCCTCGTCAAACGCCGGCAATCTGGTCAGCCTGCCGGCCGGCACTGCCGATGTTTTCCCGTTCCTCGACCCGTCGCAGCGCGGCCTGGTCACCGGCACTGGTGCGATCACCCTTACGCTGGCCGATGTCGGAAATATGGTGATCTGGTCCGGCAGTGTGGCCAATACCGTGGCGCTGGCCGCAATCGCCACGGTACCGCCGGGGCAGGGTAACCTGATCACCAACAGCGGCACCGGTGTCCTGACGATCGATCCGAACGCGGCAGAGCAGATCAACGGCGCCTCGACCTTGGTGCTGCTGCCCAGCGAGTCGGCTGACTGCTATCGCAGCGGCGCGGCCTGGGTGGCGGTGGTCTCCACCCCGCTGGGGGGGTTTCGGCGTATGGCCCGGTTTACTGCGGGCGGAACCTGGACGATCCTTGCGCCGATCGCCAAGGGCCGGTGCTGGGCCGGTGGCGGCGGCGGCGGCGGCAACGGCACCGCCGGTGCCGCCGGTGGCGGCGGCGGTGCCGGTTACGCCGAGGATATCCTGACGGGGCTCACCGTCGGCGGCACGCTTTCAATAACGGTCGGCGCGGCCGGCACCGCCGGCGCCAACACCGCCACCGCCGCATCGAACAACGGCGGCAGCGGCGGCACCAGCTCCATCGGCGCGTTGCTTTCCGCGACCGGCGGCGCCGGCGGCGGCGGTGCGGCGAGTTCGGCCGGCGCTTCCGGCGCTGGCGGTATCGGCACCGGGGGTAGTGGAAATGCGATCCTGGCTGCGGGAGCGTCCGCTTCGGCGGGGTCTGCGGCTGGTGCGGGAGCGATCGGCGGAATCGGCGGCGGCGGTGCAATGGGCGGTGCTGGCGGTGGCACGAGCACCGGTGCGGCCAATGCCGGCGCCTTCCCCGGCGGTGGCGGCGGCGGCGGTGCGGGCACCAACCCCGGC
>NZ_JBDNFM010000201.1:0-25730 GCF_041689835.1 Sandarakinorhabdus sp. | reverse complement strand
TTGCATGGACATACACGCAAGTGAAGGCTTCGTTACTAGTTGCTTTGCGTAACACCGTGTTCATTATTTTGTTGTGCGCGTTAACCGCAGTTACTTTTGCGTTGCGCACGTGGTCTGAGAGGGTCAACCACGATGTCTGAGTATCACCGCCGGATGGCACGTGACGAAGCGGAAGATATCGCTTCCTTTGAGTCCACTGGGGAAGACACGTTCAACTTTGGTGCGCTGGGCCGCCCGGATGGCGCGCCAGATGCGGCGAGCCAAGCCGCTCGCCCGCTCACCGAACTGCTGGTGCAGTTCCGCGCCGGTTCCAGCGCGGCCGATCAGGCCCTCGCGGTGAGCAATGCCGGCGGCGCCAGTGCCAGCGTGATCCGCAGCGCCGCCGATGGTGATCTGTTGCTGGTGTCGGTGGGCCCGGGCAATTCCGCCGAAGCCGTCATGAACGCACTGTCGCGCAATCCCAATGTGGCCTTTGCCGAAGCCAATTCGGCCATATCCGTGCAGGGCAGCAACGACACGCGCTACGCCAGCGGCGGCCTGTGGGGGATGTATGGGGACACCACCTCCCCGGTCAACCAGTTCGGCAGCCAGGCCGGCGAAGCCTGGGCGCGCGGCTTCACCGGTTCCACCAAGACAGTGATCGGCGTGATCGACACCGGTATCGATTATACGCACAGCGATCTTTACCTGAACATCTGGCTGAACCCGGGCGAAATTCCGGCTAATTTGGGCCTGATCGATACCGACGCCGACAGCCTCATTACCTTCCGCGACCTCAACAACAGCGCCAATGCCCACGCGGTGCGCGATGTGAACGCCAATGGCCGCATCGATGCAGGCGATCTGTTGAACGACACGCGCTGGGAAAATGGCGTCGACAATGATGGCAATGGCCGCATCGACGATCTGATTGGCTGGGATTTCGTCAACAACGACAATGATCCCATGGATGGCAATGGCCACGGCACCCACGTTGCCGGCACCATCGGTGCCATCGGCAACAACAGCAGTGGTGTGGCCGGGGTGAACTGGGCCGTGCAGATGGTTGCGCTGAAATTCCTGCCTGATTCGGGTTCCGGCAGCAGCAGCGCTGCCATCAGCGCCATCGACTATTTCACCAATGCTGCCCGCGCCCATGATGGCGGCCCCGGCAATTATGTGGGCACCAACAACAGCTGGGGCGGCGGCGGCGCGTCCACCGCCATGCTCGATGCCGTCGTGCGCGGGGCCAGGCAGGATCTGCTGTTCGTGGCCGCAGCCGGCAACGGCGGTTCCGACGGGGTTGGCGACAACAACGACAGCGTGGGCTATTTCCCCACCAATTATTCCACGCTGGCATCCACCGGCTGGGAAGCTGTCGTGGCGGTGGCCAACATCACGTCCGCTGGGACCCGTGCCAATTCGTCAAACTTCGGCAAGACGATGGTCGATATCGGCGCGCCGGGTTCGTCGATCGTTTCAACAACGCCTGGCGGCAACTATGCTGCCTATACCGGCACATCGATGGCAGCACCGCACGTGATGGGGGCGCTCGGCCTGCTCAGCGCTTACAATCAGGGCCTGACTGGCGCGCAATTGCGCACGGCTCTGCTCAATAGCGCCGAAGCAACGACATCGCTCACCAATATCACCGTCACCAATGGTCGGCTCGACATCAACGACATGATCAGCTTGGGAATGGGCGCAACACCAACACCAACGCCTTCCCCGACACCCACACCGACGCCGACGCCGACGCCGACGCCGACAAGCAGCGTCATCTACGGTAGCGAAGGCTCGGACAAGGCGATCATCGGCACATCGGGCGACGACATTATCTCCGGCGTGCCCACCAGCAGCACCAAATTGGGCAGCTTCACCTCCGACATACTGACCGGTGGTCTCGGGAACGACACCTTCGTGCTCGGCGATGGGCGCGGTGTTTTCTACAACGACGGTCGTGCCACCAATGCCGGTGCCGGCGATTATGCCCGCATCACCGACTTCACCTCCGGAGATCGTGTTCAGCTGCAGTCCGGCACCTATTTCCTCAACGCGGGAACGGTGGGCGGCCTCACTGGCACGCGGATCTGGTGGGACAGCAACCTCAACGGCAAGCTGGATACGTTCGACGAGTTGATTGCGTTGGTTCAGGGTTCCAAGATTATCACTGCGGCTGACTTCGTTTTCGTCAATCCTGGCACGTCTGCTGTCGGCGAAATCGATCCTGCCCAGTCCGGCAGCGGCGGCAACGATGTTGATCTGCTTGGCCCGACAGACTTCGGCGACATCTTCGCGACAGCAGGCAACCGCATGTTTGGCGAAATGGGCGGGAACCACGGCGCGATGGCCGATATGCAACACATGAACGTCATGATCGCCTGACAGGAAAAAGTTACGGCGCACGCGCTGCAAGCAGATAACGGTTCACGGCGCGCGCGCCGTGCGGGGCGGGGTCGGCCAGGGAAACCTGGCCGGCCTTAGCCGTTTCTGGAGCCGTTTCCGAAGCCGCCTCCTCTCGCTTCTGGCAATGGCGGCGGCGCGGACGGCTGGCCATGATTGCCTGTCAAACAGCCGGGAACCGATCATGAGTTATCCACTGCCCAACGCCTCGCACGATCTTTCCGGCCAGACCGCCATCGTCACTGGCGCTTCATCCGGACTGGGAGCGCGATTTGCCCGCGTGCTGGCGGCGGCCGGAGCCAGCGTCGCCCTGTGCGCCCGCCGCACCGACAAACTGGATACGCTGGTGACTGAAATCAGTGCCGCCGGCGGCACGGCCCGCGCCTTCCAGATCGATGTCGCCGATCAGGCCCAGTGCCTCGCTCTGGCCGCAACGGTGGAGGCTGCCATGGGGCCGGTTTCGATCCTGATCAACAATGCCGGCATTCCTGATGCCGCTCGCGCCCACAAACTGCCCCTTGAACTCTACAATCAGGTGATGGCGGTGAACGTCAATGCGCCGTGGCTGCTGTCCACCAGCCTTGCCGCCCGCCGCATCGCCGATGGCGCACCCTTGCGTATCGTCAACATCGCATCAATGGCGGCATTTGAATATCAGGGCCACGGCGCTGCGCTGTACAGCATGACCAAGGCCGCCGTGGTGCGAATGACCGAGGTGCTGGCGGTGGAATGGGCGCGCTATCCGATCAACGTCAACGCCATTGCGCCGGGCGCCTTTGCCAGCGAGATGATGGACGGCATGCTGGCCCGCATGGGTGATTTCACGCAAAGCCTGCGCCGCAAGCGGCTGGGCGATCCGGCGATGATGGACAGTACCCTGCTTTACCTGGTGGCGCCGGCCGGTGAAGCAGTAACCGGCACGGTGATCAAGATCGACGACGGCCAGTCCAACCGCTGAGGTGCCCGCCATGAACTATGAAACCATCACCATCGAACAACGTGGGCCAACCGACTGGCTGACGCTGAATCGGCCCGACGCGCTGAACAGTATCAACAACCAGATGGTGGCTGATCTCACGGACTATTTCGGCCGATTGTTCCATGCCCGCAACACCCGCATCGTGGTGTTGCGCGGTGCCGGCCGCGCCTATTGCGCCGGATTGGACATCAAGGCGCAATCGGGAGGGGCGCAAGGCACGCAGGAAGCCCCCTTCGCTGGTGGCTTGGGCTTTCAGGGCTGGCTGGCGGATGTATATGTCAAGATGCGGCGCTGCCCGCAGCCGATCATCAGCTTGGTCCACGGCGCGGCGTGCGGCGGCGGCTTTGCGTTTGCACTGGCCAGCGACATTCGCATCGCCGGCGACAGCGCGCGCATGAATGCCGCCTTCATCAAGCTCGGTCTGTCGAGCTGCGACATGGGCACATCCTATTTCCTGCCTCGTCTGGTGGGCGCTAGCCTGGCCGCCGAACTGATGATGACCGGGCGTTTCATCCACGCCCCGAGGGCGCTTGCCGCCGGGTTGGTGAGCCAGGTGGTGCCCGATGCCGAGCTGGAGGCCGCCGGGGAAGCCTTGGTGGCCGAAATGCTCGCCACTTCGCCGATCGGGCTGCGGATGACCAAGGAAGGTCTGGGCTTTTCCATAGACGCACCCAGCCTTGAGGCTGCCATCGCCATGGAAAACCGCAACCAGCTGATGTGCGCGGCCAGTGATGACTTCAAGGAAGGTCTGGCGGCGTTCATGGAAAAGCGGCCGCCGAACTATGGCGCCGTTTGAGGCGTTGCTTAAGCGTAGGTGACGTGGTCAACTCTGCGGGCCGGGGGCAAGCACGGCGAACCGCGCGGCACGTTGGCCAAAGACAAGGACAAGCCGCCGATGACCAAGCTGCCCGCCCGCACCGCCACGGCCTTGTTTGCCGCATTGTTGCTGGGTGTCGGCACGGCCGCCGTGATCGCGGCCGAGCAAGAGAAGGTGGCGCTGCCGGCTTGGCTGGCCGAAAAAACCGCCAGCCTGCCTGCCGCCAAACGGGATTTCCTGCTTTCGGACGCTGCGCAAGGCATGGCGGCACGGCCCGAACTGCTGTGGAAGCGCCTGGACGGCAAAACTGCGGCCCAGATCGAAGCCTATATCGACGGCATGATGGCGGTGATCGAGTCCAAGAAGTACAAGCCGGGTATCGACCTGGCGTTCATCCCGCTCGACACCAACGACGAGGATTTCAACGAGTGGAAGACGCTGCGCCCGCAGGCCTGGAACCCGGCGCGTGAACCGGGGCCGATCAACGTCAGCCGCTATATCACTGGCCGCAACAACGGCATCAAAACCTTTGCCGGCGCCCCGCTGGCGTTCACGCCGGAAGATCTGATTGCCGGCAAGGTGGATGTGGCAATCGTTGGCGCACCGCTTGATATGGGGTCGGGCTTTCGCGGTGCCAAGGATGGTCCGGCCTATATGCGGATGACCGGCGGCGGCGGCGGCAACGACATGTACACCATGGTCAATCCATCGGCGGAATTGAACATCGTCGATTACGGCGACATCGCGGTGGACAATATGTCGACCGAACGCACAATGGGCCATGTGCGCGAGATGGTGGCGCAGATCGCCCGCACCGGCGCCATCCCGTTCATCGTGGGCGGCGATCACAGCCTGGAATACAGCGACATCGCCGGCCTTGCCGATGTACACGGCAAGGGCAGTTTCGGCGTCGTCCATTTCGACAGCCATTATGATGCCGGCAAGGGCGGCGAACATTTCATCACTCACGGCGCGCCGGTGTACCGAGCCGTAAAAGAAGGCCATGTACTGGGCAAGAATTACATCCAGGTCGGCCTGCGCGGTGGGTGGCCGGGGCCGGAAGGCTTTGAATGGATGCGTGCAAACGGCGTGCGCTATCATGCCATGCCGGAAGTGGAAAAATCCGGCTGGCCCGCCGTGATGGAACGCGCCCTGAAGGAGGCGCGCGAGGGCGGCAAGAAACTTTACATCAGCTTCGATGTCGACGTGCTCGATCCGGCCTTCATCGGCGGCACCGGCACTCCGGTGCCCGGCGGGCTGACGATGCGTGAAGCGCTGCCGATCGTGCGCCGCCTGTGCGCCGAAAACGAGATCATCGGTTTTGAAATCGTCGAGGTCGCGCCGCGGCTCGACAACAGCTATCGCACGCCGCTGAACGCCAATTACATCATGCATGCATGCCTTACCGGCGTTGCCATGTACAAGAAGGGGATCAAGCAGATCGGCTATCTGGCGGAGGAAACCACCGAGCACGGGGCCGATGATCCCATGGTGAAGAAGGCGCTGAAGCCCGAAAAGCCGGTGGCCGACATCACCCGCGCGCCGCCGGAGCCGAAGGAACGGCGCTGATTGCCCGCCATGACCGCTGAGTCTGTCAGTCGCCGCCCCCTGCCCGGATGGCTGCGCGATCCGATCCTGATCTTCATGGCACTGGGTGCGGCCATCTTTGCCGGCTGGTGGCTGCTGCAACCGCGCGCGGACACGATCAGTGTCACCCCGGCGATCCGGCAGGCATTGGCCGACGATCACCGCCAGTTGACCGGCCACGCCCCTTCCCCCACCGAGCGACGCCGCTTGATTGATGACTGGGTAGCCGAGGAAATCCTGTTCCGCGAAGGGCTGGCGCGCGGGCTGCATCTTGCCGATGGGCAAATTCGCGAACGGCTGGTGGAACGCGTGAAACTGATGGCGGGCGGGGTGCCGCCGGAACCGGCCGAGGCCGACCTGATTGATCATTTTGCCCAGTACCATGGCGTGTACCGGCAGGAGCCGCAGATCAGCCTGGAACATGTGTTCTTTGCCGCCGCCCCAGCTGATGCCGCTACTGTGCTGGCCCGGCTACGGGCCGGCGAGACCGTGGCCGGTGAAGATTACTGGATGGGCCGGCGTTTTGACGATTTTGGCGAATCGATGCTGCGCGGCATGTTCGGGCCGGCGTTGCTGGCCGCGAGCCGCACAGCACCGATCGGGCAATGGCAGGGCCCTTATGCCAGCTCGCGCGGTGTGCATTTCATCCGGGTTTCGGCGCGTACACCAGCGCGGCCGCTGCCGTATCTGGCAGCGCGCGAACAGGTGAAGATGGATTGGCAGGCCGCCGCCGCCGCCGCGCCGGTGGCCCGCGAAGTGGCAAAGGCGCGGGCGCGTTACCGGATTGTCGATGCGCCTTAGCCTTCCCGGCCTGTTGCTGCTGCTGGCGTGGCTGCTGCCGGGCGCGACACGGGCCGATGCCATCCATGTTGGCCATTTCAGCCTGTTGCCCGGCAGCGAAGGCCCCCTGAGCCACGAATTGCTCGCCGATTTGCCGGCTGATGTCAGCACCCGTTCGCCGATTACCTTGCCCGGCGGTTGCCGGCCAACCGGCGAAACGCGGCAAACGCTAGCAGGTCGTTCCCGCCTGTCGTTGCGCTTTGCCTGCGCCGGCGTGCTGCCCGCCGCCGCCGTGATCCGCTTGCCGTGGCGGCTGGACGGAGCCAGTTTTCGTCCTCAGGGCGGCGAGCATATCAGCATCCTGCCCGATGATCGCGGCATCAGCCTGCCGGTGGGCGCCAGCTTGGCCGGGCAGCAGCCGTGGACGGCGTTGGCCAGCGATTATCTGTGGCAGGGCATGGTCCACATCCTGACCGGCTGGGATCATCTGGCGTTCGTGCTGTGCCTGTGCTTGCTGGCGCAGGGGCGGCGGCTGTTGCTGCTCGTCACCCTTTTCACGCTAGGCCATTCCATCAGCCTGGCCGGCGGCTTTTACGACTGGATCAGCCTGCCGATGCCGCCGGTGGAAGCCGTGATTGCGCTGTCGATTCTGTTCATGGCGCGCGAGGCTTTGCACGGCGGAGCAGGCCAGTGGCGACGGCAGGCACTTATCACCGGCAACTTCGGGCTGCTGCACGGGCTGGGCTTTGCCTCGGCGCTGGGTGAGATGGGAGTGGCGGCCGATGATCGCCTGCCGGCGCTGCTGTTCTTCAATCTGGGTGTGGAGGCCGGGCAATTGATGTTTGTGGCAACTGTGCTGGCGGTTCTGGCCGCAGCGCAGCGCACGGGCGCGGCGGCGCTGATGCGGACGGGTTCGCTGTATGGCGCCGGGGCCATGGCCGGTTTCTGGTTGCTGGAACGGCTGGCCGGATTTTCGGCCTGATCAGGCGCCGATGCGCGCCAGCAAGCCGATGGGATCGCCCCGTTTCACCTGTTCCCAGCGTTGCAGCGCAGCATCGCTGCAGTAACGGCTTTCGCCAAGATCAGCGCGGTGGCCGCCTTGTGTGGCCGGCACGCCGAGGCGAACTGCGCCGCTGGCCAGCGCCACCACCACCCGCACCGGGCCGGCGCGAGTTTCGATCAGACCGCACACACCTGGTTGGCCTTCACCGTCAAGCCCCGCCAGCGGGGCCAGCAAGGCGGCGTTTGGATGGCCCGCCTTGTGAACCATGGCTTCGGCGCGCTGGGCCGCCAACTGTTCGGGCGGCGTTTCCGGCGCGCAAGCTGCCAGAGACAAAAAAATGAGGATAAAGCGTTTCATGAGGGCCGATTAGCAGAAATGGCCGCCCCCTGCCCCGCCGACACGACGTCGCGGGCAATCACGCCGGCTGGCTGGCCGTTTTCAGCAACATCTCGCCCATCATCTGGTGAACCATCTGGATCGCCTTCAACGGCCGCACCATCACCTTGAAATGCGTGATCTGGCCGTCGGCGTTCCAAGTGATCATGTCGATGCCGTTCACCTTGATGCCGTTGATGACGTTTTCAAATTCGATGATGGCGCTGTCTGGCCCCAGCCATTCGCGGGTGTAGGTAAAGCTCTCCCCGCCCAGGACCTTGTCGGCGCTGGCGAGATATTTGAACACGATGTCCCGCCCGCGCTGCGGCGTGTGCACCACTGGGCTTTCAAACACTGCGTCAGAGTGCAGCATGTCCCACAGGGCCTGATGATCAGGCTGCTTCACATGGGCGTGCCAGCGGGCAAGATTGTCGGCAGCGGTAGGCATGGCGAGGCTCCTCTGGCCGGAGCCTAACGCATTGGGCCGGCCAACCGACCCTCCCGCAAGCGGGAGGGGATCATTCGGCTGCTTCGGGCCGGAACACCGCCGCGCCGGGAAGTTCCTTGATCTGGGCTGAGCCGCGTTTTTCGCGCACCCACTGCATCACGCTTTCGATGCCCAGATAGACAACCGGGGTTATGAAAAGGGTGAGAAACTGGGAAACGACGAGCCCGCCCAGCACGGCAACGCCCAGCGGTTGCCGCAATTCGGCGCCGGAACCGATGCCAAGTGCCAGCGGCGCCGCGCCGGCCATGGCAGCAAAGGTGGTCATCATGATCGGGCGGAAGCGCTTGGCAGCGGCTTCACGGATAGCAAAGGCCGGCGTCCAGCCTTGTGTTCGTTGTCCAGCCAGCGCGAAATCAATCATCATGATAGCGTTTTTCTTCACGATGCCGATCAGCAGCACCACACCGATGATGCCGATCACATCCAGCGGCATGTCGAAAAGCCACAGGAACATCACCGCGCCGATGCCGGCCGCTGGCAGGCCGGACAAAATAGTGATCGGGTGGACAAAGCTTTCATAAAGCACGCCCAGCACGATGTAGATCACGATAATGGCCGCCAGAAACAGGATCGGCATGGATTTGGTGGAAGCTTCGAATTGCTGGGCGTTACCGCCCAGTGCGCCCGACACACCGGCTGGCTGGCCAATTTCGGCGGCGACGCCTTCGATCAGCGGCTTCACCTCGCTCAGCGCCACACCGGGCATCAGATTGAAAGAAAGCGTCACGGCCGGCAGTTGGCTCTGGTGAGAGATGGTGAGCGGGGCTCCGCCAACGGTTATGCGCGACACGGACGACAGCGGCACCAGTGTGCCCGACGCACCGCGCACCGTAAGGCGGCCGATCGCATCGGGATTGGTCTGATCACGCGGATCGATTTCCATGATCACCTGATAGTCTTCGGCATCGGTGAAGATGCGGCTGATCTGCTGATTGCCGTAGGCGGCAAGCAGCACCCGGCGCACGGCCTCCACCGGCACGCCAAGCCGGGCGGCGGCGTCACGGTCGACCTCGACATAGGCTTGGCGGGCACCGCGCTGATAATCGCTGTTCACATCCACCAGCCCGGGAATGCCGCGCATCGCCTGTTCAAGGCGGGGCGCAAAACCGTACAGCTCGTCCTTGTCCACCGCCGAAATTGTATATTGATAATTGGTCGGAGTGGGCCGGCCGCCCAGCTGCAAATTCTGCTGAACGTTGGGGAAAGCGGAATAGCCCGGAATGCCGGCAGTCAACTTGCGCATGCGGGCCAGCACCGTTTCGATGTCGTCGCGTTCATCGCGCGGCTTCAACGGCGCAAATAGCCGGCCGCTGTTCGATCCGCCCAACCCCAATATGGCGTTGACGCGCGCAACGGCGGGATCGTTCTGCACTAGGCGAGCAGCAATGGCATGTTTCTTGGCCATTTCATCAAAGCCCAGATCCGGAGCTCCTTCGGTACCAAAAAAGACGATGCCGGTGTCTTCGGCCGGGAAGAAACCCTTGGGTACGGCCATGAAGCCCCACACCGCCACGGCGACAGACGCAATGGTGAGGCCGCCGACCACCTTGCGGTGCTGCAGTGTCCAATCGACGCCTTTGAGATAACGCGTGGTTAGCCGGGAAAAGGCGGCTGTGGTGATACGGCCGACGCGGCCGGGCTGCTGGTGTCCCGATTTCAACAGCCGCGCCGCCATCATCGGGATCAGTGTAAGCGACAGCACCGCCGACACCGCGATGGAAATCGTCATAGTCACGGCGAATTCGCTGAACAATCTGCCGATGATGCCGCCCATGAACAACAACGGAATGAACACCGCCACCAAGCTGACCGAAATCGACACCACTGTGAAGCTGATTTCGTTGGCGCCGGTCACGGCCGCGCTGCGCGGATCCTCCCCATCTTCGGTGTGACGCACGATGTTTTCCAGCACTACGATAGCATCGTCGACAACAAAGCCAGTGGCCAGTGTGAGCGCCAGCAACGACAGATTGTTGAGCGTGAAGCCAAAGAAATACATACCGGCAAAGGTGCCGATGGCCGCCACCGGCAGCACGATGGCCGGGATGATGGTGGCCCGCGCATCACCCAGCACCAGATAGATGACAAGGATGACGAGGAACGCAGTGCCAACCAGCGTCACCTGCGCATCGAACACGCTTTCGCGCACCGATTCCGACCGATCGAGGATCTCGGTGATGTCCACAGATACCGGCATGGCTTCGCGTACGGTCGGCAGCGCGGCGCGAACAGCATCCACCAGCTTCACGACATTGGCGCCGGGTTGGCGGCTAACGGCAATGGTAAGCGACGGTTCGCCGTTGAAGCGCGCGCCGCCGCGCAGCCGCTCATAACTGCTGATCACGCTGGCCACATCTGCCACGCGCACCGGCAGGCCATTGCGATTGGCGATGATGATATTGGCGAATTCCGATGGCTTCTCAAGCGTGCCCGACGCATCCAGCACATAATTGCGCATGCCGCCGGTGATCGAGCCAACCGCGATATTGCTGTTGGCTGCGGCCACCGCCGAGCGCAGATCATCCACCGTCAGGTTCCGGGCGGCCAGAGCGGCAGCATCAAACTGGATACGCACGGCATAGCGGCGATCGCCATAGGTCTGCACCTGGCCGACACCCGGCAGGGTGGAAACCCGCGGCACCAGCAAATTGTCCACCAGCGTCTGCAAATCGTTCATCGCCCGCGTCTTGTCGCGGACGGACAGGATGATGACCGGGGAATCGGCCGGGTTGATCTTGCGGAAACTGGGCGGACTCGGCATTTCCGGTGGCAGCCGGCGGGAGACGGCCGAAAGCACGGACTGCACGTCCAGCGCGGCTGAATCGATGTCCCGGTCGAGCGCAAACTGCACGGTGATCTGCGTGGAACCGGTGCTGCTGGACGACAGCACCTGTTCGATGCCGGCGACCGTGGAAAGCTGGCGCTCGATCGGGGTTGCCACTGATGCCGCCATGATACCGGGATTTGCACCGGGCAGGCTGGCTTCGATCTGGATCGTGGGCAGCTCGACTTCCGGCAGCGCCGAAACCGCAAGCTGGCGATAACCGAACAGGCCGCCAAAAACCACCGCGAGGGTGAGCAATATGGTGGCGATGGGCCGCTCAACGCAGAGGCGAACGAACCCCATCAGCCGGGGCTCCCGCTCACCGGGCGACCGGGACCATCGGCCATCTGCGGTTTGCGCTGGGCATCGCCGAGCGGTTTCAGGCGCACGCTGTCGCCGTCCTTCAGGCGGGCAAGTGCATCAACCACCACCCGGTCTCCGGGCCGCACGCCGCTGGCCAGATAAACTTTGCCATCGAGGCGCCCGATAACTTCGACGTTGCGCATGACCACCTTGGCACCCGGCTTTGCGCCTTCTGGCGGTTTCGACCCGCCGCTGACCACAGCCCACACGAAGGGCGCATCACGGCCAGTCTGCACCGCGCCTTCCGGCAAAGTGATATATGGGGCCGGTGTGCCGAGCGGGAATGCCACATCCACAATCGCGCCCGGCCACCGCACGTCGCCTTCGTTGCGGAATTCGGCCCGCGCAGCAACGCCGCCGTTGCCCGGATCGACATTATTGTCGAGAAACACCAGCCGGCCGGTCGCCAGCGGGGCATCGCTTTGCCGATCACGCACCACGACTTTGCCGCCGCCGGCAGCCATCACGGCCCGCGCCTGCTGCACATTGGCAGCCGGCACCAGAAAACGCACATGGATGGGGGCGATCTGGTTGATGGTCACCAGTGCCGTTGCATCACCTTGGCGCACATTGGCCCCCTGCCGGAAACCCAATTCGCCGGTGCGACCGGAAATCGGCGCAGTCACGGTGAGGAACGACAATTGCACCTGCGCCGATTGCAGCAAGGCGCGATTGGTTTCGATTTGGCTGCGGGCAGACCAGGCATTGGCCCGCGCCAGATCGCGCGCGGCGGCCGAAACAAAGCCCTTGGCCACCAACGTCTCGGCGCGTTCATAATCCAGCGTCGCGCGGCGTTCGGCGGCAACGGCGCCTTTCAATTCGGCTTGGGCCTGCGCCACGGCAGCCCGGGCCTGGCGCGCATCAATCCGGAACAACAGCTGGCCCGCGCGAACATTGTCACCTTCGCGAAAGGCGATCCCAACGATCTCGCCATCGGCCCGGGGCCGCACTGCCACACTTTGGCTTGGGGTGACTGTGCCCAGTGCCAGCAGGGTGGGCGCGAAATCCTCCAGCGCAGCGGACTGGGCAGTGACGAGTTGCGGCGGACGCTTGTTGGCGCCGCCCTTCGCGCTGTCGCTTTCACCGCTGGAGCAGGCAGCCAAAAACACTGCAAGCGCCAAGGCACCGCCGCGGCGGGAGGAAGGGGAAAACATGGTCATCGTGTTGCAGTCCAACAGCTTACGAGTTGCAGCAGGATTTCCCCCGCCAGAATTCAAACGCGCCTGCGATATGCCGGTTCGCCAAGCACTGCAAACACGTTGTTGACCCACAACATCAGATCAGGCGCGCAGTTTCCAGCCGGATTTGACAACGCGATAACAGACAAACCACAGGCCGGCATTGACCAACGCCAACAGCAGCGCCGATTGCCCCAGTGGGCCATCTGAAGCGCCAATGAACCCGGCACGAAAGCCATCGATCACGTGGAAGAACGGGTTGGCATGGGCGATGTCCGCCACTGCGGGGCCAAGCCGTTCGACAGCATAGAACGTGCCCGACAGCAGCGTAAGCGGCTGAATGACGAAATTGGACGCAGCTGCGGCGTGATCGAACTTGTCAGCCCATATGCCAGTAAGAATGCCAAGCAACGCCAGCAGGATGGCCCCCATGGTGCCGAAATAGACAACGAGCAGTGGATCGCGGATCGGCACGTTCACACCGGGCGCCAGCGCCATCACGGCCCACACCGCCAGCCCAACCAGCCACGCCCGCGTGAGCGCGCCGCCCACCCAGGCCAGCATCAATTCCCCGGCCGAAAGCGGCGGCATCAGCACATCGATGATCGATCCCTGCACCTTGGCCACGAGGATCGATGAGGAGGAGTTGGCAAAACTGTTCTGGATCATGCCCATGACGATCAGGCCGGGGCCGAGGAAATCGGCATAGGGAACGCCGAGGATCAGATTGTCACCCCGGCCCAGCGCTACGGCAAAAATCACCAGAAACATCAGCGTGGTCACCGCCGGGGCCCAAATGGTTTGCAGCTGCACCTTGAAAAAGCGCCGCACCTCTTTCAAATATAGGGTCTTCAATCCCTCGGTGTTGAACCGTGCGATCACCAGCACCCCCGGTTCGGGGTGGCCAAGACCTTCCTTGGCAGCCTGCTTGTTATCGGCGCTCATCATCGGTAGGGGCTTACGGGTGAACATGCCGTCTGCCAAGGGGCTGGCGGCGCGAAGTGAAGGCAAGGACGAAATGGCCTGGACTGACGAACGCATTGCCAAGCTCAAGCAAGGCTGGGAGGGCGGGATGACCGCGACCCAGATTGCCGAGATGCTGGGCGAAGCCGTGACCCGCAACGCCGTGATCGGCAAGGCGCACCGCCTTGGCCTCGAAAGCCGCCCATCGCCGGTGAAGGCCACCGATTCCGCGCCAGCTCCGGCCCGCGCTGCTGCTGTGCCGCCTGCGCCCGCCGCCGCGCCCGCATCGCCGCCGCCTGCTCCCGTTGCCGCCAGTGCGCCGCTGGCTCAGGCCCAAGCCACGGCACCGCGCCCGGTGGCAAAGGCCGCAAAGGGTGCCGGCAAGCAAACCCGCACCACCCTGCTCGAGCTCAACGACAAGGTGTGCAAGTGGCCGCTCGGGCATCCGGATGATGCCGATTTCCATTTCTGCGGTCGCCCGTCAAATGCCGGGTTCCCCTATTGCAACGATCACTGCCTGGTGGCCTATCAGGCGCAGATGCCGCGCAAGGATCGCCCGCGCCATTTGCCGCCTCTTCCCGGCGCGCCGCGTCGTTAAATCGCAAAACGGCAGGCGCACCCTGCCCTTTTGCCCTGTTGCCGGCGGCCACTCACCGCTTTACGTTCGCGTAAAGGGAGAAATACGCCGTGAGTTCCACTGATTTCGACGTGCTGATCGTTGGCGCTGGCCTGTCCGGTATCGGCGCGGCCGTGCACCTGCAGAAAAACTGCCCGGGCGAAACCTATGCCATCCTTGAAGGCCGCGATGCGATCGGCGGCACCTGGGATCTTTTCCGTTATCCCGGCGTCCGGTCCGACAGCGACATGTACACGTTGGGATACCGGTTCAAGCCGTGGAAGGCCGCCAAGGCGATTGCCGATGGCCCGTCGATCCGCAGTTACATCGTCGAAACGGCGCAGGAACACGGCATCAACCAGCATATCCGGTTCGGCCACAAGGTCGCCGCCGCCGCGTGGGACAGCGCCGCCGCGCGCTGGACGGTCACCACCACAATTAAATCCGGCACTGCTGAGGAAGAGGTTGGCACCCTCACCTGCCGGTTCCTGTATATGTGCAGCGGCTATTACAGCTATTCCCAAGGCCACCGCCCGACATGGACGGGGGAGGCTGACTTTAAAGGCCAGATCATCCACCCGCAATTCTGGCCGGAAAATCTGGATTACGCCGGCAAACGGGTTGTCGTCATCGGTTCGGGCGCCACCGCGGTCACGCTGGTGCCGGCGATGGCCAATACCGCCGCCAGCGTGACCATGTTGCAACGCAGTCCAACCTGGATGGTCTCGCGGCCGTCGTCCGACGCCATCGCCAATGTAATCAAGTCAGTGCTGCCGGCGCAGATGGCATACGACATCGTGCGCTGGAAAAATGTCACCATGGGCCAGTGGTTTTACAAGCAAACCCGCAACAACCCCGGCAAGGTGCGCGAGGCGCTGCTCGGCCGGCTCGCCAAGTTGCTGCCCGCCGATTACGACCTCGAAACCCACTTCACCCCCGGCTACAACCCGTGGGACCAGCGCCTGTGCCTGGTGCCCGACGCCGATCTGTTCACCGCGATCAAGGCCGGCAAGGCCGATATCGTCACCGATCAGATCGAGCGTTTTGAAGCCGGCGGCATCCGCCTGAAATCCGGCGCCCTGCTGGAGGCGGACATCGTCGTAACCGCCACCGGCCTGAAACTCGAAGCGCTCGGCGGCATGACCGTCACCGTGGACGGCGAAACCCGCCGCACCGCCGATGCCCTGGCCTACAAGGGCCTGATGTTCTCCGGCATCCCCAACCTTGCCCAAAGCTTTGGTTATATCAACGCCAGCTGGACCCTGCGATCAGATCTGATCGCAGATTATGTCTGCCGGCTGCTCAATCACATGCGGCGGACGGGCGCCGATATCGCCACCCCCACCCCCGCCGCCGACGTGACCCCCGAACGCCTGGCGATGGATTTGCAATCCGGCTATGTCCAACGCGGCGCCGACGCTCTCCCCCGCTCCGGCAACCGCGCGCCGTGGCTGGTGACGGCGGATTACAAATACGACCGCCGCGAACTGCTGGAAGGCCCGGTGACGGACGAGATGCGGTTTGCGAAGGCGGCCGGCGCCGCAGATCGGGTGCTGGAAGCGGCGGAATAACGCTTCCCCACACCAAAACCCGGTTTGGCCAGTTTTGACGTTTCGTATCGAACGGGGCTTTTTCTGCCCCCTCCCCACACCCTGGCTTTCACGGGTGCAAGCTCGCATTGTCGCAGGCTTTGCCCGTGTAGGACAGATCAGCCGCGCCGCGCCGCCAAGCGGCCATCACCCTATGTGCCGGCGGCGCTGTTCTTGCCCAACCGGCGCCGGTGCCAGCGGTACAGCGCCGGGGCAAACACATGGTCGTACGCCGCGCTGGCAATGTGCCTGATCCCCGGCAACCCCACGATCCGCGCCAGCAAGCGATAGCGCGGCATCTGCGACCACAGCACCACAAACGCCGGCACGCCGGAGACGATCTCACCATCCCGCCGCACATACAGTCTGCGCGCGGCCGTATCGGCATCCAGCCCCCACCGGCCCAGCGCATCCGTGTTCAGATCATCGAACTGGATCGGCAGGCCAGCCTCGCCCACATAGCGCGCATAATGCCCGATTTCGGCGCTGCACACCGGGCAATGGGAATTATAAAGAACCGATGTTTCGGGATCGTTGGCCATGCGCCCCAGATAGAGCCCGCCAGAAACGGCGCCATACCCCACCTCGCCGCAGGGCGGCAGCCGTCGCAAGGGGGCCTCCGGCGGGCAGGGCTGAGCCCCTGCACCCACTTTCGTTTTCGCTCGCCCCTTCGCCAAAATCCACCCCGTCATGCTGGCGCAGGCCAGCATCCACCGCGCCGCTGGAACTATCCGGCGGTGCCCCGGTGCCTTATCCACGATGGATGCTGGCCTTCGCCAGCATGACAGCGGTGGGATGCAACGACCGCCCCACCACCCGTCACCCCGAACTTGTTCCGGGGTCCCGCTGCCTCACGCCCTACAGCGGCGTGCCTTGCGTGTTGGCGCGAGTTTGAACCGGCGCCGCCTTGAACATGGCGGGGTTAACATTTGGAATAACCGGTCGTTTGCCCGTAAAATGTTCGCTTTGCGGCATTGCCAGGCTTTCCAATTTGATGCACATTGTCTTAAGGATTAGTAACACAGGAGGGATAGTCGTGAAGTCAGTATTGGCGTTTGCGGTTTTTGCATCGGTGCTTGCTGTTCCAGCGGCGGCCATCACCATCAATGGCGACACAACGGGCGGTGCAACCTGGCAACGCACGGTGGGCGGCGCGCCCCCGACAGGGCTGTCGAGTGTTGGTACGGCTGTGCGGTTTGAAACCACGCAATTCACCGTGTCGGCTGCGGGCAGCTACAGCTTCCTCGCCACCGCCGGTTATGACAACTATCTGCATCTGTATCAGGGGGCGTTCAACCCGGCAGCCCAATTCAATGGCGTCTTGATCGCCAATGACGACTTTCCGAACATTGGACAATCGGGTTTCAGCTTCAACCTGTTGACGGGCACATCCTATTTCGCCGTTGCTTCGGGTTTTGCAAACTCGGATTTCGGTGCCTATGTGCTTGACATCAGGGGCACCGGCGATGTGCTGGTGGGCGGCGTGGTTCCGGAGCCGGCAAGCTGGGCGATGCTGATCGCGGGCTTTGGTCTTGTCGGTGCTGTCAAGCGTCGCCAACGGATGACGGTCGTTACCGCCTGACAGGCATTTACTGGATATGATTGTGAAAAGGCCCGGCGGCGACGCCGGGCCTTTTTATTGGGACGCTGCCGCGCAGGTTGATTTGCGCGCCGCGCGAAAGGCAAAACAGCGGGACCCCGGATCAAGTCCGGGGTGACGGGTGCTTTATGGGACAGGGCGGCCTGAAAACGAAAGTGGGTGCAGGGGCTCAGCCCCTGCCCGCCGGAGGCTCTCTCAACTCCCCCTCAAATCCGTTCCTTCACATACGCGCCTGGCGCGTCTTCGATGGCTTTGTACGCCCCCTTCCCCGGCACGCGCGGCTTCACCTGTTTGCCGGAGCGCGGGGTGAGCCAGGTGAGCCAGTCGGGCCACCAGCTGCCTTTGGTTTCGGTGGCGGTGGCGACGAAGTCTTCAAGGGTGGCGGCGGTGGAGTCGCCGGTCCAGTGTTGGTATTTGTTGGCTGATGGTGGGTTGACGACGCCAGCGATGTGGCCGCTGCCGGCGAGGACGAAGCGGGTTTCGCCGCTGAAGGCCTTGGTGAGTTTGAAGGCGCTGCGGGCGGGGGCGATATGGTCATCCTTGCCGCCCTGGATGTAGGCGGGGGTTTTGACCGTGGACAGATCGATGGGCACGCCCGAGATGGTCATCCCGCCCGGCTTGGCCAGCAGGTTATCGCGGTACATTTCCTGGATATATTGCCGGTGCCAGCGCGCGGGCACGTTGGTGGCGTCGCTGTTCCAATACAGCAGATCGAAGGGGAAATAATCCTTGCCGAGCATGTAGTTGTTGACGACATAATTCCAGATCAGGTCGTTTGAACGCAGCAGGTTGAACGTGCTGGCCATGAAGCGGCCATCAAGCACGGGCTTGTCGGCAATCATCTGCTCCATGGTGGCGATGCTGGGATCGTCGACGAAGAATTTCAATTCACCGGCATCGCTGAAATCCACTTGTGCCGTGAAAAACGTGGCGCTGGCAACCTGGGCGGCTTCACCGCGGCTTTCGAGCACGGCCAGCGCGGCAGACAATGTGGTGCCCGCCACGCAATAGCCGATGGTGTGAACGGGGGGGGCGATGGCGCTGCTGCTGCCGCAGATTTCGCGCACGACGGTGATCGCGGCCAGCATGCCTTCATTAACATAGGTATCGACCGTGGCATCGGCGATGCTTTCATCGGCGTTTTTCCAGCTGACCACGAACACGGTGATGCCCTGTTCGACCGCCCAGCGGATGAAGCTTTTTTCGGCCGTGAGATCGAGGATATAGAATTTGTTGATCCACGGCGGGAAGATCACCAGCGGCACGTCGAACACGGTTTGGGTGGTGGGGGCGTATTGAATAAGTTGGAACAGGCGGTTTTGAAACACCACCTTGCCCGGCGTGATGGCGACGTTGCGGCCGACTTCGAACGCGTTTTCGTCGGTCATTTTCATGCGGCCGGCCTGGAGATCGCCGAGCAGATGTTCGAGGCCCTTGAGCAGATTGGCACCGCCGCTGTCCACCGTGGCTTTCAGCACTTCGGGGTTGGTGAGGGCGAAATTGGACGGGCTCATCGCATCGACATATTGTTGGATCAGGAATTGCGCCTGGGCCTTTTCGGCGGGCTCCAGCCCATCAAGGCCGTGCGCGGCTTCCATGATGTGGGCCGAGGCGAGCAGATAGGATTGGCGCATGAAATCGAAGGCCGGGGTTTCGGCCCAGGCGGCACCGGCAAAGCGTTTGTCTTTTACCGCCGGCTTTTCAGCGGCGGGGGTGAGGAAGCGCTGCCACAGCGCCATCGCATCCTGCATGTATTTCTGCTGCTGTTCGACCAGGCGCGCCGGATCGGCCATCATCGCGGTGATGGCTTTTTGCCAGGTGGTCATGAAACCCAGCGGATCGGGCATCATCGGCGTGGCGGCGTGTTCCCTGGACCAGAATTCCATCATCATCTGTTGGCCCTTGCCCATCAGATCGGTGACTTTCTGGAAATTTTCCTGGGCCTGCACCTGAAGGGCTTGGGCGTCGGGCAGTTCGGGCAGTGCGGGCATGGCGGAATTCTCCTGATGGAGCACTGTGCCTGCTCAGGCAGGGCTTTGCCAAGCCCTGCGGCGGCGGCGGCTTTTCTTTTGCGGGGCCGCCCATTAAGGCAGCAGCATCAAGCCACTGGAACCCCGCCATGCAGGACGATTTTTACCGTATCAAACGCTTGCCGCCCTATGTGATCGCGGAGGTGAACGCCATGCGCGCAGCGGCCCGCGCGCGCGGGGACGACATCATCGATCTGGGCATGGGCAATCCCGATCTGCCGCCGCCGCCGCACGTGATCGCCAAACTGGCTGAAGTGGCCGCCAAGCCGGATGCGCATGGATACAGCGCATCCAAGGGCATTGCCGGCCTGCGCCGCGCCCAGGCCGCCTATTACGACCGGCGGTTTGGCGTGCAGCTTGATCCCGAAAGCGAAGTGGTGGTGACGCTGGGTTCCAAGGAAGGCCTGGCCAATCTGGCGCAGGCGATCACCGCGCCGGGCGATGTGGTGCTGGCGCCCAACCCGTCGTACCCGATCCACACATTTGGTTTCATCATTGCCGGCGCCACCATCCGCAGCGTGCCGACGACGCCGGACGAAGCCTATTTCGAAGCGCTGGAACGCGCCGTGCGGTTCACCGTGCCGCGCCCCAGCGTGCTGGTGATGGGATACCCGAGCAACCCCACCGCCGAAGTGGCCGATCTGGCATTTTACGAGCGCGTCGTGGCGTTTGCGAAGAAGCACAAGATCTGGGTGCTTTCAGATCTGGCTTATTCCGAGATTTATTTCGATGGGCAGCCGACGCCGTCGATTTTGCAGGTGCCGGGCGCGATGGACGTGGCGATCGAGTTTACCTCGATGAGCAAGACGTACAGCATGGCCGGGTGGCGCATCGGTTTTGCAGTGGGCAACAAAACGCTGATTTCGGCGCTGACGCGGGTGAAGAGCTATCTGGATTATGGTGCGTTCACGCCGATCCAGGCCGCGGCGGTGGCGGCGCTGAATGGGCCGCAGGATATCGTGGCGCAGAACCGCGAATTGTATCAGCGCCGCCGCGATGTGCTGGTCGAAAGCTTTGGCCGCGCCGGCTGGGATATCCCGCCGCCGCGTGCCAGCATGTTCGCCTGGGCGCCGTTGCCGCCAGCGTTGGCGCATCTGGGCAGCCTGGAATTTTCCAAGCAATTGCTCACCGAAGCCGGCGTCGCGGTGGCTCCGGGCGTTGGGTATGGCGAGGACGGCGAAGGCTTTGTGCGGATCGCGCTGGTGGAAAACGAACAGCGCCTGCGTCAGGCGGCGCGCAACGTGCGCAAATATCTGCAATCGATGGGGGTGAACACACCCTCGGCAAAGGCGTTCTGAACCATGGTGACGCCGCTGCGGATCGGGCTGGCCGGGCTGGGCAATGTGGGCGGCGGAGTCGTGAAGATTCTGGCGCAAAACGCTGATCTGGTGACAAAACGTGCCGGGCGGCCGATCGTGGTCACCGCCGTATCCGCTCGGGATCGCAGCCGGGATCGCGGGGTGTCGCTGGATGGCATCGCGTGGGTGGACGATGCGGCCGAACTGGCGGCGCGCGATGATGTCGATGTCGTGGTCGAACTGATCGGCGGCAGCGACGGCCCGGCGCTGACGTTGGCGCGGCGCACGCTGGGCGCGGGTAAGCCGCTGGTGACGGCGAACAAGGCGATGCTGGCCCATCATGGCCTCGAACTCGCGCAGGCTGCCGAAACGGCCGGCCTGCCGCTCAAATATGAAGCGGCGGTGGCCGGCGGCATTCCGGTGATCAAGGGGCTTGCCGAGGGGGCAGCCGCCAACCGCATCACCCGCGTGTATGGCGTGATGAACGGCACCTGCAATTACATCCTGTCGCGCATGGAAGCCGAAGGGCTGGATTTTGCCGACGTGCTGGCGGACGCGCAGGCGCTGGGCTTTGCCGAAGCGGACCCGAGTTTCGATATCGACGGCATTGATACCGCGCACAAATTGTCGATCCTCGCGGCGCTGGCATTCGGCGCCCGCATCGATTTTGCCGGCGTCGCCGCGCACGGCATCCGTTCCATCGAAAGCGCCGATATCGCGCAGGCCGCCGCGCTGGGTTTCCGCATCAAGCTGGTTGGTCTGGCCGAGGCCGGTGAGGACGGGCTGTTCCAGCGCGTCCACCCCGCGCTGGTGCCGATCGATCACCCGATTGCCACCACCATGGGCAGTTTGAACGCCGTGGTGGTGGAAGGCGATTTCGTTGGCCGGCTGTTTTTCCAGGGCCGCGGTGCCGGCGAAGGGCCGACCGCCAGCGCTGTGGTTGCCGATCTGGTGGATATCGCGCGCGGCGATGTTCGCCCCCCCTTCGTGATGCCGGTGGGCGCGCTGGCCGCCCTGCCCCGCGCCCCGGCGGCAGACCGGCGCGGGCGCTATTATCTGCGTCTGTCCGTGGCAGACCGGGCCGGCGTGCTGGCGGAATTGACCGCGGCGCTGCGCGATTGCGGCGTGTCCATCGAAAGCCTGGTGCAGCGCGGCACGTCGGCGGGCGGTGATGCCATGGTTGTGATGGTCACCCACGAAGCCCGCGAAGACGATGTGCTGGACAGTCTGGCACTCATGGGTGCCTCGCCTTCGGTGAGCGGGCAACCGGTGATGATGCACATCCTCGATTTTTGACGCCTTTGCGCCTTTGGCTTGCCGGGCGTAAACCGGGACCAAGCTTTGATTCGACGTTGGGATATTCAAAAATGACGGCTCCAAGTCATGTTCTTGATCGTGTGCTCGTGCTGGAAATGGTGCGGGTTACAGAATATGCCGCCATCGCGGCGTCGAAACTGATCGGCCGCGGCGATGAAAAGGCCGCCGACGCTGCCGCTGTGGAAGCGATGCGCGGCGCGCTTAACCAGCTTGATTTCGATGGCACTGTGGTGATCGGCGAAGGCGAGCGCGACGAAGCCCCAATGCTGTATATCGGTGAAAAAGTGGGCAAAGCGATTGGCACCGGCCCGCGCATCGATATCGCGCTCGATCCGCTGGAAGGCACCACCATCACCGCCAAGGCCGGCCCCAATGCGCTCGCCGTGCTGGCCATCGCCGAAGAGGGCGGGCTGCTCAATGCGCCCGATGTGTACATGGACAAGATCGCGGTGGGCCCCGGCTATCCGGAAGGCATCATCGATCTGGCCAAATCAGCCACAGCCAATGTGCACGCCGTCGCCGCCGCCAAGGGTGTGTTGCCGGCCGATCTCATGGTCTGCGTGCTCGACCGGCCGCGCCACGAATCGCTGATCGCGGAGCTGCGGTCCTTGGGCTGCGGCATCATGCTGATCCCCGATGGTGACGTGGCCGGCGTGATCGCCACCACCAATCCCGATACCGGCATCGATCTGTACATGGGTTCGGGCGGCGCCCCCGAAGGCGTGCTGGCCGCCGCCGCACTGCGCTGCGTGGGCGGGCAGATGCAGGGCCGCCTGCTGTTCCGCAACGACGATGAACGCGGCCGCGCGCGGCGTTGGGGCATCACCGATCTCGACCGGATCTATGGCCTTACCGACATGGCCAAAGGCGATTGCATCTTTGCCGCCACCGGCGTCACCGATGGTTCGATGCTCAAGGGCGTCAAGCGCCGCAAGGATGGCATTGTCACCACCCAGAGCGTGGTGATGCGCGCGTCCACCGGCACTGTGCGCTGGGTGAGCGGGGAGCATCACGCGGCCCGGCACCCATAAGCTGATCCATAAGCTGATCCCAAAGCCTTGCCTCAATCCCCGCCGGCCCGCATGAATGGCCGCATGGATCAACGCGCAGTTTTTGGCATCAATCACTCCCTGACCGGGCAGCGTTGGGGGTGGCGCGGCGGGCTGGCGCCGGGGGACGGGCTTACCGGCCGCGGCGACGATGAACTGCTGCACCACATCTTCCGCGCACGCGGCGGCGATGCTGCCGATTTCGGCCGGCTCAAAACCCCAACCCTGCGCGAGTGGCTCCCCGATCCGTCGATCTTTGCCGACATGGAGCGCGCGGCGCAACGCATTGCCGATGCCGTGAAGGCCGGCGAGCATATCGTGGTTTATGGCGATTACGATGTGGACGGGGCGACATCGGCGGCCGTCATGATCCGCACGTTGCGCGCTGTGGGCGGCAAGGCGGGCCATTACATCCCCGATCGCCTGCTTGAGGGCTACGGCCCATCGGCCGGGGCGCTGGTGGCGCTGAAACAGGCTGGCGCCGATTTGGTGATCACCGTCGATTGCGGCACCCAGGGTTTCGAGGCACTTGAAGCCGCCAAGGCCGCCGGGCTGGACGTGATCGTGGTTGATCACCACAAGGCCGGCACAGCCCTGCCCCCGGCCATTGCGCTGGTAAACCCCAACCGGCTCGACGAAGCGCCTGATGCAGCCGCTCACGGCCATCTGGCGGCAGTGGGTGTCGCCTTTCTGTTGTGCGTTGCGCTCAACCGCTTGCTGCGCGCACGCGGCCATTTCGCCCACCGCGATGAACCCAATTTGATGGAACTGATCGATCTGGTCGCGCTGGGCACCGTCGCCGATGTCGCGGCGCTGCGCGGGCTCAACCGGGCGTTTGTCACGCAGGGTCTGAAGGTGATGGGCCGCCGCGCCAATATCGGCATTGCCGCACTGTGCGATGCCGCCCGCCTGAGCCGCGCGCCGCAGTCACGCGATCTCGGCTTTGCGCTTGGCCCGCGCGTGAACGCCGGCGGGCGCGTGGGCCAGGCCGATTTGGGCGTGCGGCTGCTCACCACCCATGATGCTGCCGAGGCCGCACAGATCGCCGCCGAGCTTGACCGGCTCAACCAGGATCGCCGCACCATCGAACAGGGCGTCACCGAGGCCGCGCTGAGCACTGCTGTGTTGTCGCCGGGGTGCTGCATCGTTTCCGGCGCCGGCTGGCACCCAGGCGTGATCGGCATCGTCGCCAGCCGCCTGAAGGAAAAGATGGGCCGCCCGGCGATCGTGATCGCGATTGGCGAGGATGGCATCGCCAAGGGTTCCGGCCGCAGCATCACCGGGGTGGATCTGGGCGCGGCGGTGCTGGCGGCCAAGGATCTTGGCCTGCTGATTGCCGGCGGCGGCCATGCCATGGCAGCTGGGCTCACCGTGGCCGTCGACGGCATCGCGGCACTGTCGGATTTTCTGAACGAACGGCTGGCCGACGCAGTTACCGAAGCCACTGCCGACCGCGCACTGTCCATCGACACGGCCGTGGCCCCGCGCGGGCTGAACGCGGATTTGGTCGATGTGCTGGAAACGGGCGGCCCTTATGGCCAAGGCTGGTCAGCCCCGCGCATTGCGGCCGGTCCGTTCCAGGTTGTCGATACCCGCATCGTTGGCGAAAATCACTTGCGGTTGCAGCTGGCGGGCGCCGACGGCGGGCGCATCAAGGCCATGGCCTGGCGGCAAGGCGACAGCGAATTTGGCGCTGCGCTGCAAGGCGCCAGGGGCCGCCCGCTGCACATCGCCGGCCGCGTGAAGCGCGACGATTGGACCGGCGGCAACGCGGTTGAACTGGAACTTGATGACGCGGCCTTTGCCAACTGAGCCAAGTTATCCACGTGAAATCGGTTATGGGGGTTGACGCCGCCTCACTTGGCCAATAACACGCGCCTCTCGCTGCCGGCCCCTTCGTCTAGCGGTTAGGACGTCGCCCTTTCACGGCGAAAGCACGGGTTCGATTCCCGTAGGGGTCACCATCTCAAACGGCAGGCGCAACGCCTGCCGTTTTGCGTTTCGAGGCAGCGGCAATGCCCCGCAGTGGCGCTGGCTGGCCAGCCAAGGCATTGCCCGTCCATGCTCCCAACTCGGCCCCGAACTGTTCCTTCTTCCCGCCTCGCGCGTCTGGCGGGCTTTGGTCGGCTGGCTGGCGGCATTGCCGGCAATGTGCTGAGCGGCGGCGCGCGCGAAGTGCTGAAGGGGCAGCGGCCCGATCTGCCCAGCCTGCTTCTCAACCCCGCCAACGCCAAGCGCTTTGCCGATGAATTGGCACGCCTGCGCGGGGCGGCGATGAAGCTGGGACAATTGATTTCGATGGACGGCGGCGAGGTGCTGCCGCGCGAACTGTCCGACATCCTGGCGCGCCTCCGGTCAGAAGCCGATCCGATGCCGCCAAAGCAGCTTGAACAGGCGCTGGGGGCTGGCTGGGGGCCGGGTTGGCAGGCGATGTTCCAGCGGTTCGACATGCAGCCGATCGCGGCCGCTTCC
>NZ_JBDNFM010000200.1:0-3128 GCF_041689835.1 Sandarakinorhabdus sp. | reverse complement strand
CGGCCTTGTCGGCATCGGGGCCACCGGCCTGTGCCATGTCGGGGCGGCCACCACCGCCCTGCCCGCCCAACGCGGCGGCAGCGGCCCGCACCAGATCAACCGCCGAACGCTGGCCGATCAGATCGTCTGTCACACCCACGGCCACGCTGGCGCGGCCATCATTCACCGCCACGATCACTACGATGCCGCTGCCCAGCGCTTGCTTGGCCTCATCCACCAGCCCGCGCAGCGCCTTGGCTTCAAGGCCCTGCAGCACCTGGCCCTGGAACGCGACACCGTTCACCATTTCAGGGCCGGCCTTGGCAGCCCCGGCAGGGCCGGCCAGCGCGAGCGCCTTTTTCGCATCGGCCAGTTCGCGTTCAAGCCGTTTGCGTTCGTCGATCAGGGTAGCCAACCGTGCCGGAACATCCTCGGGCCGCACCTTGATGGCGGCGGCGGCTTCCAGCAACAGGCGTTCGCGCTCGTTCAGCCATTCGCGCGCGGCGATGCCCGTCTTGCCTTCGATGCGGCGAACGCCGCTGGCCACGGCACTTTCCGATGTGATCTTCAGCAAGCCGATGTCGCCCAGCGCCGCTGCATGCGTGCCGCCGCACAGTTCAACGCTGTAAGTGTCGCCGCCATCAAAAGCGCCCATCGACAGCACGCGCACTTCGTCGCCATATTTCTCGCCGAACAGCGCCATGGCACCGGCTTCGATTGCGTCGTCCGGTGTCATCAGCTTGGTTGAAACGGCGTGGTTGCCAAGGATCTGCGTATTCACATCGGCTTCCACCGCCGCCAATTCAGCCGGCGTCACGGCTTTCTGGTGCGCGAAATCAAAGCGCAGCGTGTCTTCGCCCACATAGCTGCCTTTCTGCGTGACATGCGTGCCAAGCCGGCGCCGTAATGCAGCATGCAGCAGGTGGGTGGCGCTGTGGGCGCGGCGATGAGCCCCGCGCTGCGCCGCATCCACGTCAAGCCGAACCACATCGCCAACAGCCAGTTGCCCGGCGTCCAGCGTCACTTCGTGCAGATGCAGCTTGCCCAGCGCCTTGCGCGTGTCGGCCACGGGCGCGGTGCGGCCTTCGCCCCAACTCATGCTACCGCCGTCGCCGGCCTGGCCGCCGCTTTCAGCGTAAAACGGCGTCTGGTTGGTGATCACGACCACTTTGCTGCCGGCGCCGGCAGCTTCGATCTGCTTGCCGTCCTGAACGATGGCCAGCACCTGCGCTTCGCCGGTCAAGCCGGTGTAGCCAGTGAACTCGGTGGCACCATGCGCTTCAACGATGTCAAACCAAACCGCTGCATCCTTGGCTTCGCCCGATCCGGTCCAGGCGGCACGGGCCAGGCGGCGTTGTTCGGCCATGGCGGCATCGAACCCGGCGCGATCAACCGCGATGCCCCGCGCGCGCAACGCATCCTCGGTCAGATCATAGGGGAAGCCGAAAGTGTCATACAATTTGAAGGCAACATCACCGGGGAGCGTGCCGCCCGCGGTCAAACTGGCGGTGGCGTCTTCGAGCAAGCCCAAGCCGCGCTCCAGTGTCTGGCGGAACCGGGTTTCCTCCAGCTTCAGCGTTTCCTCGATCAGGGCCTGCGCCCGGCCAAGTTCAGGAAAGGCTTGGCCCATGGTGGCCATCAGCGCCGGCACCAGCTGGTGCATCAACGGCTCTTCGGCACCCAGCAGATGGGCGTGGCGCATGGCGCGGCGCATGATGCGGCGCAGAACATAACCGCGGCCTTCGTTGGCCGGCAACACGCCATCGGCAACCAGAAAACCCGACGCACGCAGGTGGTCGGCAATCACCCGGTGAGACGCGCGGGCTTCGGCGGTCATCGCCTTGCCCACCTTGTCCTCGCTGGCGGCAATCAACGTCTTGAAAATATCGGTATCATAATTGTCGTGCACGCCCTGCAGCACGGCGGCGATGCGTTCGAGGCCCATGCCGGTATCGATGCTGGGGCGCGGCAGATCGAGCCGCGTGTCGCGATCAATCTGCTCATATTGCATGAACACCAAATTCCAGATCTCGACGAAGCGATCGCCGTCCTCATCCGGGCTGCCGGGCGGGCCGCCGGGGATGTGATCGCCATGATCGTAGAAGATTTCCGAGCACGGACCGCACGGGCCGGTATCGCCCATCGACCAGAAATTGTCGTTGGTGGCGATGCGAATGATCTTCTCATCGGACAGGCCGGCGATTTTCTTCCACAACGCGGCTGCTTCGTCATCGGTATGATAGACGGTAACACACAGACGGTTCTTGTCGAGACCCCATTCCCGGGTGAGCAGATCCCACGCCAGCGTGATCGCCTGTTCCTTGAAATAATCGCCGAACGAGAAATTGCCCAGCATTTCAAAGAAGGTGTGGTGGCGGGCGGTGTAACCCACGTTGTCGAGGTCATTGTGCTTGCCGCCGGCGCGCACGCATTTCTGGCTGCTGGCCGCCTGCGTGTAGGGCCGCGATTCAAGCCCGGTGAAGACATTTTTGAACGGTACCATGCCGGCGTTGACGAACATCAGCGTCGGAGCATTCTGAGGCACCAGCGGCGCCGACGGGACGACCATATGGCCTGCACGGGAAAAGTGTTCGAGAAAACTGCGGCGAATGTCGTTGGTCGAGATCATGGGAAAGCGCTTACCGCCGTGACGGGTCAGCGTAAAGGGCAGCAGCGGCCGCTGCTGCGCTCAGGCACGGGCAGTGACCAGCCATATGGCGCCGGGCAGACGCACCTGATCGGTTTTCAGATGGGGTTGCAGCGCTGCCGCCAGGATCGGCTTTGCCGCATCGCCGATGCCGGCATCACGCACAGCCCGGGCCGCCGGGCCGACGCGCAGGTTGAAGGATACGGCGTCGGCAATCGGGTCGGCTCCGCCGCCGATCATCATTTCAAACGGCAGGCTGTTGAAGGCGATATCCCGCCACCCGGCCGCTTCCAGCATGGCAGCAACGCGCGCGGCATCGGCAAAGGCAAACGGGCCGGGCGCATGCGGATCGGATGGCGGTTGGGCCGGTAGCAGATCGGCCAGTGCGGTCAGCGGCAATGTCGCCCACAGGTTGCGCGCCGCTGGCTGCCAGCAGGCAAAAACCAGGCGGCCGCCGGGTGCCGCCAGGTCATGCAGGTTGGCAAAGGCAGCTTGAGGCTCG
>NZ_JBDNFM010000199.1:0-2686 GCF_041689835.1 Sandarakinorhabdus sp. | reverse complement strand
GATGAACAAGGGGCTGGAACTGATCGAGGCGGCGCACTTGTTTCCGGTGGCGGTGGAACGGCTGGACGTGATTGTTCACCCGCAATCGGTCATCCATTCTATGGTGGAATATATCGATGGCAGCGTGCTGGCGCAGCTTGGCAGCCCTGACATGCGAATTCCGATCGCCTATGCGATGGCCTGGCCGGAGCGCATTGCCACCCCGGCTGCCCGGCTTGACTTTGCAACAGTTGCGAACCTGTCGTTCGAAAAGCCTGATCTGGAACGCTTTCCTTGCCTGGCGCTGGCGTGGGCGGCGATGCGCGCCGGCGGCAGTGCGCCGTGCATCTTGAATGCGGCCAATGAAATTGCTGTCGCGGCGTTCATCGCCGGGCAAGCCGGGTTCCTTGATATCGACGCGATCGTGGCGGAGACTTTGGCGATGATGCCCTCAGGGCCGGTGGAAACTCTGGAAGATGTGGTTGCGGTGGATGCCGCCGCCCGGGCAACGGCGCGCGCCCAAGTGACGAGGCGCGCGGCATGAGCGAGCTTGCCTTCCTGCCGCAGCCCGGTGTGATCTTCACCCTCGCCAGCTTCATCATGATGATTGCGGTGCTGGTGGTTGTGCATGAGGGCGGCCATTATCTCGCGGGGCGTGTCTTTGGCGCGCGTATTGAGGCCTTTGGCGTCGGTTTTGGCCGCGAATTGCTGGGCTGGACCGACCGGCGCGGTGTGCGCTGGAAGATCAACGCCATCCCGCTGGGCGGCTATGTGAAATTTGTCGGCGACATGAACGAAGCCAGCCAGATCGACCCGGCGGTGATGGCCTTGCCGGAAACGGAACGCCGCGGACTGTTTGCCTTCCTGCCGCTGTGGCAGCGCGCCATCATCGTGGCGGCAGGACCGGCAATCAATTTTCTGTTTGCCATCCTGATCCTTGCCGGTTTCAATCTGGCGCTGGGCCATCAGGCTTCGCCGCCGGTGGTGGAACGGGTGATGCCGGGCAGCGCGGCCGAGCGTTCGGGCGTGCTTGTTGGCGATCGCATCCTGGCGGTTGACGACAGAACGGTTGACCGTTTTGAGGATATCACCGCCCAAGTGGTCACTGGAACCGGCAGCCGCATCGAATTGCTGGTGCAGCGCGGCGACAAGCAGCGCCGCATCGCCGTAACGCCGGCCATGGTGGAAAGCCGCGACCGCTTTGGCAACATCTCGCGCCATCCACGTCTCGGCATCGTGCGCCCAGCCGAAGTGATTGAAAAGGTTGGCGTGATCGATGCGCTGCGCTGGGCCGTGGTCGATACCTGGAGCATCACCCAGACGATCGGGCGCACCCTGCGCCAGGTCGTTACCGGCGACCGCGACATCACCGAAATGGGCGGCCCGGTGAAGACCGCGCAGATCGCGGGACAACAGGCCAGCCTTGGCCTGCTGTCGGCGGTGGCGTTCGTGGCGTTCTTCTCGATCAACTTGGGATTCATCAATCTGTTGCCCATCCCGATGCTGGACGGCGGCCATCTTCTGCTTTACGGCATCGAGGCATTGCGGCGGCAACCGCTGGCGGAAAAGGTGCAGCAATGGGCCTTCATGTCGGGCTTTGCCGCGCTGATGTCGCTGATGGTTGTGCTGACCTGGCACGACATGGGGAGTGTCGGGCTGTGGACCCGGCTGGCGTCCTGGTTGGGATGATATGGCTGGGATGATCGGGTCAGCTTATCTGGATGGGCGTAATTTTGGGCATCGCGGGAACAACCGGCGAGCTGCTGGGCTGAATGGTGGTACGTTGGTCGAGTTGATGGAAGCCAATTTCGGACGCATGGCTGGGGGCGCTCACTGGCGCCGGCCGTTGGCGGTGTTGTTGTTGTCGTCTGCGCTGGCCGCCCCGGCGCTGGCTCAGCCTCGCCCGCGCGCATCCGCCCCGGAACCTGCCCGCCCTTCGGCCGAAGCCGAGGCCCGCGCATCGGAATCGCGCGGCCAATCGGCGCTGCCGGCAACAGCGGCCAATGCCGGCATTGTGCGAAGCGTTGTGGTGCGCGGCACTGAGCGACTGGAGCCTGAAACTGTGCGCTCCTATCTCAATCTGGCCATTGGTGATCGCTATGACCGCGATGCGCTGGATACTGCGCTCAAGGCGCTTTACGCTTCCGAACTGTTTTCTGATGCCACCATCCGCGACGACAGCGGTGCACTTACGGTCGAGGTGAAGGAAAATCCGGTGATCAACCGGATCATCATCGAAGGCGCCAAGCGGGTGAAGGAAGAAAAGATTCGCGAGGAAATCCGACTTGCCCCGCGCCAGATTTTCACGCGTTCCAAAACCCGTGCCGATCTCGGCCGCATTCTGGAACTCTATCGGCGCGGCGGCCGCTTTGCCGCGAGTGTGGAGCCCAAGATCGTCCAGCTCGAACAGAACCGCGTGGATGTGGTGTTAGAGATCAGCGAAGGCCCGAAGTCCAAAATCCGTCAGATCAATATTCTGGGCAACACCAAATTCAAGGAAGGCGCCATCCGCAAGCAGATGGCGTCGAAACAGTCGCGCGCGTGGCGCTTCTTCACCTCAAACGATACCTACGATCCCGATCGCCTGGCCTATGATCAGCAAAAGCTGCGCCAATATTATCTCACTGAAGGCTACGCCGATTTCCGGGTTGCTTCGGTGGTGGCGGAGCTCACGCCCGACAAGAAAGACTTCATTGTCACTTATGTC
>NZ_JBDNFM010000198.1:0-8793 GCF_041689835.1 Sandarakinorhabdus sp. | reverse complement strand
TGCTGATCGAACAGCGCGAACGGGCAGCCGTCGTCGAAAACGCAGCCCGCACGAAACAGCTTCGCGAGCAACTGGTTGCAACGGTTGTCATAAACGGCACCACCGCCCAGACGATGGCGCGGCTTGCGGGCGGCATCAAGGCGCTGCTGCCTTGCGATGGTATCGCGGTGTACGCCGATGGCGTTGTGACTGTATCGGGCGATACACCGACAGTTGACGAGTGCGAGACGTTGCGAGGTTTCCTCGGCAACCACCAATCCGATCAGATTTATGCAACGTCAAATCTGGGCCTGGCGTTTGCGCCGGCGCGCGATTTCGTCGACCGAGCCGCCGGGGTGCTGGTGATACCGATTTCGCGCTCGACGGGAAATTATCTGGTGTTTTTCCGGCACGAACGGCCGCACGCCGTCACTTGGGCGGGCAAGCCAGACAAACTGGTTGTCGTTGGTCCCGGCGGCCCGCAGCTTTCACCGCGTAAAAGCTTTGCGGCATGGCGCGAGCTGGTTCGGGGCCAGTCAGCGCCCTGGACTCCTTTTGAACTGGGGGAGGCCGAGCTGCTGCGCGCCACGCTGTTCGAAGTCTTCCTGCAACAGGCCGGCATGACCGAGACGGAAAATCGGGCGGCGACGCAAAAGCAGGAGCTATTGATTGCCGAACTCAACCACCGGGTACGCAACATCCTTGGCCTGATCAGCAGTCTCGTGGCGCAAAGCCGGCTGACCGCACCTGATCTCGACACGTTCGCCTCTGTACTCGGCGATCGCGTCCACGCACTGGCTCGGGCTCATGACCAGATAACCGCCAAATAGTGGGGCCCAGGGTCGCTCACAACACTGATCAGTGCAGAGGTTTCGGCCTTTCTCGGCGGTGAGAGAGATCGTGTTTCCTTCGATGGACCTTCAGTGCTTATTGCACCGCAGGGCTTTTTGACCTTGGCGCTTGTGGTGCATGAATTGCTGACCAATGCCGTCAAATACGGCGCGCTGTCGGGAGAATCTGGACAGCTGGTGATCGCTTGGGATCTGGACGCCGATGGCAACCTGCCGTTGAACTGGCATGAAATTGGCGGTCCTCCGGTAGTGGTTCCAACCAAGCGCGGGTTTGGTTCGACAATCATCTACAGAATGGTGCCGCATGAACTCGGCGGTGACGCGGCCATCGACTACGCACCCGGTGGCCTGCTCGCCCGATTTGTTATCCCGGCCAAGCATTTCGAGCTCGTCGGCAATACGGAGATTGAGCCGCTGGGCAACCACCACCACGCAAGGCAGGAAGCGCGATTGGATGGTACCGTGCTCCTTGTCGAAGACAACATGATCATCGCGCTCGAGGCGGAAGACATGCTGTTGGCGCTTGGTGCCAGAAACGTGCTGTTTGCAAGCAACGTTGCCCAGGCGTTGCGCCTGCTGACAATCGAGACGCCGAGTTTCGCGCTTCTGGATATCAACCTCGGCAGCGAAATGAGCTGGCCAATCGCGGCACGCCTGCGTGAACTTGGCGTTCGCTATGCCTTTGCCACCGGCTACAGCAATCAAATCGACGTTCCATTGGAGCATCGCTCAGCGCCGATCATCTCCAAGCCTTACACAAGGGACAGCCTGTCTCGCGAAATATCCGATTCATAGGCATCGACGACCCGCAACCGAGGAACCGCAGCCGGCGCCAATCGAATCAATCCAGCGCCTTGCACTGCAAGCCCAGCGCGCGTTCAAACAGCCACACCCGCACCGCACTCGACAGGTTTGTCGTCCGCGCTTCGTCGATTTCGGAAACGAGCGCGGCCAGCGATTTTCCGTCGCTGGCCGCTGCGTCGTTCAAGGCCTGCCAGAACACCGGCTCGAGGGTCAGGCTGGTGGCGTGGCCCTGGATGGTGAGGCTGTATTTTTTGGGGCCAGAATCGCGGGCCGCCATCAATACATGTGCTGCCCGCCGTTGATCGACATGGTCGAACCGGTGATGAAGCCGCCATCCTCGCCCACCAGAAAGGCCACGGTGCGCGCGATTTCGCTGGCTTGGCCCAGCCGCCCAACCGGGATCTTGGCGACGATCTTGGCGAGCACATCGGGCGGCACTGCGGCAACCATGTCGGTATCGATATAGCCCGGCGCGATGGCATTGGCCGTGATGCCAAAACGCGCACCTTCCTGCGCCAGCGCCTTGGTAAAGCCATGGATGCCCGATTTTGCAGCGGCATAGTTCACCTGGCCATATTGCCCGGCCTGGCCGTTGATGCTGCCGATCTGCACATACCGGCCAAAGCCGCGCTCCTTCATGCCGGCAAAGGTCGCCTTGGCCATGTTGAAACAGCCGCCCAGATTGACCCGGATCACCTCGTCCCAAGCCTCCCAGCTCATCTTCATCAGCGTGCCGTCGCGGGTGATGCCGGCGTTGTTGACGACGATATCAATGGGGCCAAGTTCAGCCGCAACCTGCGCGCAGCCATCAAGACAGGCTTGGTGATTGGCCACGTTCCACTTGTAACTGCGGATGCCAGTTTTTTCGGTGAAAGCGCGGGCATTTTCGTCACTGCCGCCAAAATTGGCCGCCACTGTGATGCCCATACCGTGCAGCGCCAAGCTGATCGCCTCGCCGATGCCGCGTGTGCCGCCCGTAACCACTGCTACCCGAGCCATGTGCGCCGCTTCCTTCCATCCCAAGTTAACGCCCGCCTGTCGCTGTGCGGACTTGGGCGCATCTTGGTCTGGATTGCGCGCCGGCTCAACCGGCCATTACAGCCATCCCGCCAGTTCACGGCGCACGATGGCTTCCAGCATGGCCATGCCGGTGTCGCTGTCGTTCAGGCACGGAATATAGGCGAAATGCGTCCCGCCAGCATCGATGAATTCGTCGCGGCCTTCCATCGCAACCTCCTCCAGTGTTTCCAGGCAATCGGCGGCAAAGCCCGGCGAAACCACCGCAATCCTGGTCACGCCTTCCTTCGGCAGGTTGAGCAGCGTTTCGTCGGTATAGGGCTTCAGCCATTCGGCCCGGCCAAAGCGCGATTGGAACGTTGCCTTCACCCGCATGCCCAGCGCCTCGCCCAGCAAGCGCCCGGTTTTCAGGCACTGGCAGTGATACGGATCGCCGGCCTCCAGCGTGCGCAGCGGCATGCCGTGAAAACTGGTGAGGATCAGATCGGGCACGAAATCGAGGCTCGCTACCCCGTCGCGGATGGACTGCGCCAGCGCCGCGATGTGATCGGGATTGTCGAAATACGGCGCCATCGTGCGCAGCGTCGGCTGCCAGCGCATGCCCATCAGGGCGCGCGCGGCCTCATCCACAACCGTGGCATTGGTCGCCGCCGAATATTGCGGGTACATCGGCGCTAGCAGGATGCGATCGCAGCCCGCCTGCATCAGCGCCTCCAGCCGATCCGCGATGGAGCGCCTGCCGTAACGCATCGCCCAATCCACGACCACGTTGCCGCCCAGCCTCACCTGCATGGCCTCTGCCTGACGCCTGGTATAAACGGTAATGGGGGAGCCTTCGTCCATCCACACCTTGGCATAGTTGGCTGCCGTGGTGCGCGGCCGGATATTGAGGATCAGCAGGTTGAGGATCGGCTGCCACAAGATCTGCGGAATCTCGATCACCCGCGTATCCGACAGAAATTCCCGCAAAAACCGCTTCACCCCCGGCACATCCGGCGCATCCGGTGATCCAAGATTGACCATCAGCACGCCGATGCGGCCCGATTTCACCGGCGGGTGATTTTCCGGCAACGATACCGGCGGCAGGATGAGCGGTGCCGTCATGCCGAAACGAACGGCAGGTTGCGCCAGCGTTTGCCAGTGGCGGCAAACAGCGCATTGGCCACGGCCGCCGCGATCGGCGGCGTGCCGGGTTCGCCAATACCGCCGGGATCAGCATCAGACGCGATGATACGCGTTTCGATTTCAGGACAATCGACCATGGTGACAAGCGGATAGGCGTGAAAATTATTCTGCACCACCGCGCCCCCGTCAAAATCGATGCGGCCAAAAAGCGCGGCCGACAAGCCATAGATGATGCCGCCTTCGATCTGCGCCGCCACCGTATCGGGGTTGATCACCCGCCCGCAATCGACCGCTGCCCACACCCGCGTCACGCGCGGGCGCCAGTTACCATTGGGCCCAGGCACGGCCTCCACCTCGGCAATTTGCGCAACGATGCTGCCGAAACTTTCCACCAGCGCGATGCCGCGGCCCACCTGCCTGTTGGTGGGGCCGCCGCCGCCGCCCTCATCCCGCCCCAGCGGCCCGCCCATTTCCAGCACGGCCTGCAATACCGCCGCGTGGCGCGGCTTGTCCTTCAGCATGGCCAGCCGGAATGCAGCCGGGTCGACCGCAGCAGCAAACGCCAGTTCGTCGACGAAACTTTCGACGATGAAGCCGGTGAAACTGTGGCCAACACTGCGCCAGAAACCCAGCGGCGCCGTGCAATCGGCCAGGCAATGCTGCACCCGCATATTGGGAATGGCATAGGGCAGTTCCACCGCGCCTTCGATGGCGCCGGCACTGGCCGACGGGCCGCCGACAAAGCTGCCGATGTTGCGCCCGGCAAAGGCGGCGCCCACATCAGGCACGGCAATCGCAGCGTTCCAGCCTGTTATGCCGCCCGGCGCGGCGCGGCCATGCAGGCGCGCGGCCACTGCGGGGCGGTACATGTCGTGGCCGAAATCTTCCTCGCGGCTCCAGATCAATTGCACCGGCCGGCCCACGGCACGAGCGATCAGCGCGGCCTGCGCGCAGGCATCGCCTTCCACCTTGCGGCCAAAGCCGCCGCCGATCAGCGTCGGGTGCACCACCACATCATCGCCATCGATGTCCAGCGCACGGGCAACCGCGCGTGCGGCGAAACTGGCGCTTTGCGTTGGTGCCCATATCTCCGCCCGAAGTCCGCCAGTCCCGCCACCGACGCGCGCTGTGGCGGTCATCGGTTCGAGGCAGGCATGAGCGAGGAACGGCAGGTTGTATTCGGCCGTGAGCGCCCCGCCCTTCAGCGCCGCCGCCACGTCACCTTCGTCCCGCACCACTTTGCCCACCTGGCCCTGCGGCCCGAATGGCTTGCCTTCGGCGGCCAACGCACCGCGAACCGCCGCCAGTTGCCACGGGCCGGGCGGATCCTTGCCCAATTGCCATTTGATCGGCAGCGCGGTCACCGCCTTGTGCGCGGCATACCAATTATCGGCCACGCAGGCGACGAAGCCAGCTTCCTGCACCAGCGTGATGCCCGGCGGCAGGATTGGCTTGCCCAGGGGTGCCGCGGTCGCCCCCAACGGGCCTTGCACAATCGCGGCATAGCCCATGCCGGGCAGCCGCACATCGATGCCGAACCGCGCCGAACCATCGACCTTGGCCGGAATATCCAGCCGCAGCACCGGCTTGCCCGCGAGTTTTCTTACCGTGCGCAGCGCCGGTTCTTCGGGCGCATCATCGGGATCAAGGTCGGCGAGCACGGCGCGGAACGGCAGACGATTGGCCTTGTAAACGACAAAGCCATCGGCGGTATCGACATCCGCCCAGTCCACCTGCCAGCGCCGAGCCGCAGCCTTCACCAGCATCTCGCGGGCAGTTGCCCCGGCGGCGCGCAGCGGCATTTCCCAGGCGCGCACGCTGTTGGAACCGCCGGTGATCTGGAAATCCAGAAACCGCGCCACACGGCGGCCGGTGCCAAGGATCAGGCTTCGCATCGGTTCGGATTGGTCGGCCGCCGCCCCCAGCGCCAGGCCGGGATTGGCATAATCGGGGCCCAGCGGCGCCGGCTCTACGCCCACCGTCTGCCAATCAGCGCCAAGTTCATCGGCAAGGATCTGCGCCAGCGCCGACCAGATGCCCTGCCCCATTTCGGCCTGCGCCGCCGCCACCGTGACCCGGCCATCGGCACCGATCTTCACATAGGCATTGATCAGCGTTTCGTTCGGCCCCGCCGTCCAGTTCAGCCGCGCGGCGCGCGGCCACACGGCCCAGCCGATGGCAAGGCCGGTGCCAGCCGCCGCCGCAATCAACAGAGTGCGGCGGGTAAGGCCAGTACCGGCGCGCTGGCCAGCGCGCCGCAGGAAAAGCCGGTCCTTCAGGCCAACTGCCCCAGCAGATGTTCCGCCGACGACACGCCAAACGCGCCGGGCGGCTCGACATTGAGCTCGGCCACCTTGCCGTCCTTGATGATCATCGAAAAACGCTGGCCGCGTACGCCCATGCCATAGGCGCTGCCATCGAAGGTGAGGCCAAGCGCCTTGGAAAAATCGCCATTGCCGTCGGCGATCATCGTCACCTTGCCATCGGCGCTGGCCGATTTGCCCCACGCCGCCATCACAAAAGCATCGTTGACCGACACGCACACCACTTCATCGACACCCTTGCCCTGCATGGCCGCGGCATTATCGACATAGCCGGGCAGGTGGCGCGCCGAACAGGTGGGAGTGAAGGCCCCCGGCACCGAAAACAGCGCCACGGTGCGGCCGCCAAACAGATCGCCCGTCGTCACCGGCGCCGGACCATCGGCAGTGGCCTTCACCAGGGTCATCGCCGGAATCGAATCACCAACTTTGATCGACATGCTCATTCTCCCAAGTGCAAATTACCCGAACGTTCCTAGCCTTGGCCTTGGCTGGCGTCCAGCGCGGGCCTATGGTGGCCGGCGTGGAAACCCCGCCTTTTCTTTCCGGCCAGCTGCTGCTGTCGATGCCCGGCATCGGTGACGACCGCTTCGATCGCACGGCCATCGCCATGTGCCTGCACGATGAAGGCGGCGCGCTTGGCCTGGTGATCAACCGGGCGCACCCCGACCTGCGGCTGCATGCACTGCTGGCCCAGCTTGATGTCGATCCCGGCCAATTGCCCGATGGCCCGGTGCTGGAAGGCGGCCCGGTGGAATCCGGCCACGGCTTTGTGCTGCACGAAGCCGATTATGCGGCATCTGGAACGATCAGGGTGGGGAATTCCTGGGCCTTCACCTCCACGCTGGATGTGTTGCGGGCGATCGCGCGCGGTGACGGGCCCAAACGCTGGCACATGGTGCTGGGCTATGCCGGCTGGGGCGCCGGCCAGCTCGACATGGAAATGCGCCAGCATGGCTGGCACCTTGCGCCCGGCGACGCCGCCACCGTGTGGGACACGCCGCTCGAAAAACGCTGGGAACGCGCCTTTGCCCTCACCGGCGTCGCAGTGGCGAACCTGTCAGCGACCCCGGGACGGGCGTAACGCAATTCACCCCATCACGAAGGCGTTGAGCTTGTTGCCATCCGGATCGCGGAAATAGCCGGCATAAAAGCCCTGATCGCCGCGCGGGCCTGGCACGCCTTCATCGCTGCCGCCATTGGCCAGCGCCAGCGCATGGATGCGGTCCACCTGGTCCCGGTCCCTGGCTTCCAGTGCCACCATCACGCCGTTGCCCACGCTTGCCGGGCCGCCATCGAACGGCTTGGTAACGGCGATGCCGGCCGGGCCGTTGGCGGTTCCCCAGGCGATGAAGCTTTCAAACTCCATCATGCGCGCCGTGCCCATTTCCGCGGCGATCGCATCGTAGAACCGCGCCGCGCGCGGCATGTCGTTCGTCCCCACGGTGACATAACCGATCATAGACCTGCTGTTTTTCAGCAGTTCGAACATATCAAGAACGAAATCGAGTCGCAAGCGCGGCTTGTGGGTGAGGAAACTGTCGGAAATCTTTACACTATTGACGGAAAGCATTTTTCAACCCGCTGTTTTCCGTGGATTTTTCCTTTGGCACGGTATTTGCACCCCAATTCATCAGCGATCTGCTTTGCTTAATTGGGGAATATTGAAATGCGTGTGTTATTTGCTGCTGCCGTCGCCATCGCCGCCGCCAGCCCGGCTGCCGCCATCATCAATGCACCGGTGGCGGCCAACGCCTATGTCACCTTTGGCGGTCTTGATTGGGCGTGGGCCAGCCCGTGCGATGCGTCAGGCCCGAACAGCTGTGGCCCAATCGATCTTTCCTTTCAGTCCACTCAGGGCTGGCGCGTTGCCGTTGCGGCCGATTTCGCCAGCGGCATGAACTACACCAAATTCCAGTTTGCCGGCGCCAACGTGCCAGCGAACGGCAGCGATCCTGTCTCGGGCGCGACGTTCTTTGGCGAAAACTCGGTGGCCACCGCTTGCGCCACGCCGTGGTTTTCAAACAGCTACAGCCATTGCGATTTTAGTGATGGTGTCTCCGGCGAAGTGTGGAACATGCCTGTCACGGCGCGCCCAGGCGAATGCTGCCATGAAACCTGGGTCGTCCGCGATCCCGCCGGCGGTGCCGTTCCGGAACCGGCCAGCTGGGCCATGCTGATCGCCGGCTTCGGCCTGGTTGGCGCAATCCAGCGCCGCCGCAAGGCTGCTTCGCCGCCTGAACCCGCTTCAAGTGAATGGCGCCGGCCGTGGGGGTTGCCCCGCGGCCGGCGCTTCGTTATAGCGCCCGTTCCGCATGAACCGAACTGCCTGGCGACAAGGGCTGCCACGGCCGTTTTCGATGCGTCTTTATAAGGAGACCGAAATGCCCAAGATGAAGACCAAGAGCGGGGTCAAGAAGCGCTTCAAGTTCACCGCCACCGGCAAGGTGAAGCACGGTGTGGCCGGCAAGCGCCACCGCCTGATCCACCATACCGCCAAATATATCCGTCAGAATCGCGGCACGTCCGTGCTGGCCACCGCCGATACAGCCCGGGTGCACGCCTGGGCGCCGTACGGCCTGAAGTAAGGGAGGACATAGATGCGTATCAAACGTGGTGTGACCACCCGCGCTCGGCACAAGCGCATTCTCGACGCTGCGAAGGGCTTTTATGGCCGTCGCAAGAACACCATCCGC
>NZ_JBDNFM010000197.1:0-6017 GCF_041689835.1 Sandarakinorhabdus sp. | reverse complement strand
TCGCCAACGCCGATACGCCGGGCTTCGTGCGCCGCCGCATCGTGCTGGCCGCGCAGCCAGCCGGCAGCGGCGGGCCGTTTCAGCGTGCTGCCCTGAGCGGAGTCGGCGTGCACGCGGCAAGGCTGGTTCGCGATGTCGATCCATTGAAGGCCAATGCCGCCCGCATCGCCAGCGGCGATCAATCCCGGCTGGGCGCCCGGCTGGATTGGCTGCAACGGCTGGAATCGCTGGCCACCACTGCCGATGTGGTGGGGCGCGTCGGGGCGTTCTTCGATGCCGCGACCCGCCTTGCCGCCGCGCCCACCCAGCCCGCCGCGCGCACCGTGTTCCTCGATGCGGCCGGGGATGCCGCCGCCGCATTCTCCAGCCACGGCCGCGATCTGGAACAGCTGGAAGGCGATGCGAGGGCGCAATCCACGCTTTCGGCCCGCAAGGTAAATAATCTCGCCGCCGCGCTGGGAAATGTGAACGACCAGCTCCGTCGCGGCGATGATGGTGATGTGGCGGCGGCCGGCCTGCTCGACAATCGCGACCGGCTGCTCGCCGATCTGGCGAACGAAGTGCGGATCAGCGTGAGCGAGGGGGAGCGCGGCGTGGTCGAGGTCAAGCTCGGCTCCGGCGCGTCGGCGGTGCTGCTGGTGCCGCGCGCCGGCAACAGCAGCCGCATTGGGGTGGCGCCCGATGGCCAATCAGTGCTGCTCGATCCCGATCATGCACCGGTGCCGCTGCGGCTGCCGGCTTCGGGCCGGCTGGCGGGGTTGCTGGAGGCCACCGGCCACATCATCCGCGCCCGCGCCGCATTGGATGGCAGCGCCGGCAGTTTCGCCACATTGGTCAACAACTGGCACCAGCAGGGCATTGATGCGGCAGGCCAACCCGGCCAGGCGCTGTTTGCCGCCGCTGCCACCCGCACCACTGTGGGCAAGGCCAACGCCGGCCAGGCGCCGGTGGATGTGGTGCTCGCCGATGGCGCGACGCCGTTTGCCGGCGGTTACCGCCTGATTACGGAAGCTGGCGACTTCACCTTGGCCCGCAGCGACGCCAGCGCCAGCATCACCGGCCCTTCACCGCTACTGCTCGATGGCCTCACTGTGAGCATCGGCAGCGGCTGGGTAAGCGGCGATCAATGGACCATCGAGCCACTTGGCGGCGCCCAAGGCCTGTCACTGCGGCCGCTGGTGCCGGCCGGCGTGGCGGCAGCAGTACGCTGGCAGGTCGATGGCCCGCCCAACAATGGCGCGCGCAGGCTGCCCGATGTGTATGGCGATGCCAGCGCGCTCACCCTGCCCGGCGGCGACACGACGCCGCCCCCGTGGCGCATTACCGTCATTGCCGGCGGCCTGGCTGAAATCCGCGATCCCACCGGGGTCAACCTGCTGGCCACCGTGCCAGCCGATGGCAGCCTGATCGAAGGGCCGGGCATCCGCTTCCGCATCCCCGCCGATGCCGCGACGGGCGACCTGTTCCGCATCGCACCCACCCCGCCGGGCAGTCAGGACAATCGCAACATGCTCGAACTCGGCCGGCTGCGCGCCCAGCCCGGCCCGAATGGCACCATCGAGGCTGTGCTGGATGCCGATCTGGCCGGCGTTGGCGCAAATGTTTGCAATACCAGACGGTTGGAAGCCGCAGCTGCAAGCCTGAAAGAAGATGCGGCGCGCGCCAATGACGCGGTTTCAGCGGTCGATCTGGAAAATGAAGCCGCCGAGCTCACCCGCCTGCAGGCCGCCTACCGCGCCAATGCCCAGGTGATCGGCGTGGCGCGCGATCTGTTCGATCAGATATTGGGCCTCACCCGGTGATCCCGCCGCTTTCCGCCCGGGTTGGCCATGATGCCGCCGTTCGCCGCCTCAAGGGGCTTTCCGAACAATTGGCCGTGGTGCAGGAGCAGATCAGCACCGGCAAGCGCCTGCAAAAGCCCGGCGACGATGCCATCGCCTTTGCCCGCATCGCCGCGCTGCGCCGCGCTGATCGGGGCAGCGATGTGCAGCGGCTTGCGATGGACAGCGCCAGCGCGCGGCTTGTCGCGAGCGAAGTGGCGCTGGCTGGCATCGCCGAATTGGCGGTGCGCGCCAAGGAACTGGCGCTGGCCGGCCGCAACGGCACGCTGAATGCCGGCGATCGCAGCGTGCTGGCGCTGGAAGTGCGCGAGCTGCTGGCTGCCGCACGCGGGCTGGCCGAAACCCGCGGGCCCGACGGCGAGGCGCTGTTTGCCGGGGTCGGCGCCGGGGCGGCATATACCGACGATGCCGAAGGGTTGGCCGCCTGGGCCGGGCTGGGCACGCCGCCGCAAATTGCCGTCATCGGCCGCAGCATCCCCGTCGGCATCACCGGACCAGAAGCCTTTGGCGTGACAGCACCGCTTGATCCGCTGGCGCCGCTGCCCGATCCCGAAATGCCGCCACCGCCGCGCCAGCGCAATCTGTTCGACAGCCTTGCCCATCTGGCAGCGAGCCTTATGGAAACACGGCCGGTCTTCGTCGATGCCGCGATGGACGAGTCGATTGCCGCGGTTGACGACCACGTGGACCGGCTGGCCGGAGCGCAAGCACTGCTGGGGGCCCGCGCGGCGCGGCTGGAGGCAGAAACCAATCGGCTCGACAATAGCCAGCTCGCCCTGCAATCCAGCTTGTCCCGGCTTGAAGACACCGACATGACCGAGGCGATTGCCCGGCTCGACCGGCTTTCGGTGGTGCTGGAAGCGGCGCAGGCCAGTTTTGCACGGGTGTCGCGATTGAGCCTGTGGGATGACATTCGCTAGCAAATCCAAGGCGGCAGCAATTAAGTCCGGAATGAAGGGGTCGTAACCTGAGGGAACCCCTGACCCGGAGCCGACGCCCTCCATGTTGTCCATCATTGGCCTTGTCGTGCTCATCGTCATGGTCTTCGGCGGCTTTGCCATCACCGGCGGCAGCCTGGGGCCGGTTCTGCACGCCCTGCCCCACGAGTTCCTGATCATCGGCGGCGCAGCGGTGGGCGCCACGCTGGTTGCCACCGACATCAAAGGCATCAAGCAGATGGGCGGCGGCCTTGCCAAGGTGGTGAAAGGCCCGCGATACAGGAAAGCCGATTATGGCGCGGCGATTTTCCTGACAGCGCGGCTGATGCGGCTGTTCCGCAGCGAGGGGCCAACGGCGGTGGAGCCCCACATCGAAGACCCCAAATCTTCGAGCATCTTTGCCGAATATCCGCAATTTTCCGGCGATGATTTCTTCATCAGCCTGGTGACGGATTCAATCCGGCTGCTGGTTGTGTCCACCGGCACCTTGTCGCCCAACGCTGTGGATGAAGTGATCGAGACCCATATCGACACCCACCACCACCACGCCCTCAAACCAGTCGAGCGCCTGCAAACGATGTCGGACGCGCTGCCGGCGCTGGGCATTGTCGCGGCCGTGCTGGGCGTCATCAAAACCATGGGCAGCATCGATCAGCCTCCGGCCATCCTGGGTGCGATGGTCGGCTCGGCGCTGGTCGGCACGTTTCTGGGGGTGCTGCTCAGCTATGGCGTCGTGGGACCGCTTTCGGCGCGGCTGAAATCGGTGATCGACGAGGACAGCGAGATCTATCTGGTGGTGCGCCGGGTGATCATCGCCACGATGAAGGGCCAGCCGCAGCCGCTGGTGATCGAAGCCGCGCGTACGGCCATCAGCCCCGCCCACCAGCCCAGTTTCAGCGAGATATTTGATGGGATGAGGTCGGCAAAGTGAAGCCCGAACTTCATATCGAACCCGAAGTCATTTACAAAAAGGCGAAATCTCATGGCCATGCCCACCACGGCGGCGCGTGGAAGATCGCTTATGCCGATTTCGTCACCGCAATGATGGCGTTTTTCATGCTGCTGTGGATTTTGGGTGCGACCAACGAGGATCAGCGCAAGGGCATCGCCGATTATTTCACCCCCACCGTCATCCAGATGCAGAGCAGCGGTGGTTCGGGCGGCCTGTTTGGCGGGCGATCGGTTGCTGCCCCGGAAGGCAGCGCCGCTCGCCCGGAAACCACCGGCAAACGGCCGGTCACCGCAGCAGGCAGCGACGCGGCCGCCAACCGGTCCGGCAACGGCGAAGGCAGTGAAAATGCCAGCGGCGCGCAGGGCCAAGCCAGCGGCAACAGCGGGCGGCAAGGGCGGCCCGGTGCGGCGCAAGCCGCTGCAAAGACTGCCGCCGAAGCGCGGGCACGCGATGACGCCGCGCTCAACAAGGCCGCGCAGCGGATCATGGCCAAGCTTGCAGCCGATCCCACGCTGAAGGGGCTCAAAGGCCAGGTGAAATTCGTCAAAACCCGCGACGGGCTGCGCATTGACATCGTGGAGCGCGCCGATTTTTCGATGTTCAGCCTTGGCACGTCGGCCCCGACAGCGGGCGCCGGCGAACTGGTGCAAACGGTTGCCCACGCCATTGAAGACATGCCCAACGCACTTACCGTGCGCGGCCACACCGATGCGCTGGGGTTCACCCGGCGCAGGGAGACTTTGGGCGGTACGTCGAACTGGAGCCTGTCCACCGCCCGCGCCGATGCCACCCGCCGCCTGTTGATGGGCGCCGGCATCCCGGGCGACCGCTTTCGCCGCATCGAAGGCGTGGCCGATACCGATCCCTATGTGAAGGCCAAACCAAACGATCCGCGCAACCGCCGCATAAGCGTGACCTTGCTGTATCAGGACCCGGCCTGAACCTGTTCATTAACCGGCTCACTCCGGCGCCAGCGGGCGGCCTTCGAAACGCGCGATGGCGTGCTGCACGACCTTGTCCAGCGCCGCTTCCGAAAAGAAACCGCCTGGAATGAGGCAGTGATCGATCAGCACGCGGCGGAAGGCTGCAAAGGTTTCAGCATCGGGCGGGGTCGGGCGTTGCCAGAACGCATCCAGACCGTCCTGGAACGTGATGTCGGGCACGTCGTAGATGGCATCGCCCAGCACTACCACCGGCACGCCCAGGGCCAGGCCCAGCGTGCCGCTGGTGCTGTTGATCGTCACCATGCCGCGCGCGCCGCCGCCGATGCTTTCGATATCGCCGCCGGCCAGATAATCGACGCGCCCGGCCACGCCGAACTTGGCGGCGATATCGGCGGTTTCCTGCTCCCAGTCGCGCACGCCGTTGTCCAGCGGATGCTCCTTCACCACCAATCGTACATCGGCCAAGCCGGAACCGATCGCGTGCGCCGCAAATGACCGGATCACGGTTTTCAGCGCGTCGGCAATGCCCACAAAGGGCGAATGGATGCGTATCTGGGCGTCACTGTCGAGTTGCAGCGGAAACAGGAAATAAGGCGCGCCAGACTGTTCGAGCCGGTTAATCAGCGCCGCGCCAGCATTCTCCCGCTCATTCTTGCGCCATAATTTCCCTATCCAGCCCATGGCTTCCACTAGCGGGTGCCAAGGCCGATGGTTGTTCCAGTGCGGATAATGAAAGCGCGTCAGCACGTCGGCGGCGTTGTACGCCAGTCCTTCGGCAGCGCGGCGGCGGAACGACGACAGCACCCGGCTGTGCGGCGGCACCGGCGGCAATGTGGCGGCGGTGCGGCGGTAATAATCAGGGTCGCGCGGCAGGCTGCTGTGGCCATTCACACCGCCTTCTTCCATCGTCACCCAGTCCGGGCGCACATAGCCTTCTTCGAACACGTGCACCCGCACACCCATGTCGCGGCACACGCCGGTGGCGGCGAGGTGGTAATCCCGGCAATCGCCAAACAGCATGACATCGGTCACTTGCTGCTGGCGGATCAGGCCTTGCAGCGCGGCCGGCCAATCGGCTTTTGTGCCGCGATAATCGATGCCGCCCGGCAGCCGCCAGAAAGCGCGATCGCCGCCGTTGAAATTCACCTTGTGAACGCGGTGGCCCGCGCGGATCAGGCCTTGGCCCAGGCGGCGGAACAATGGCCCCATCAGGCCCTGCAGCAACAACACGCTGCGACGCACCGGCAGGGCACCGGGATCGATCGTCTCGCAGCCGACGCCCGGCCCAAGTCTGCTCATGGCGGGCAGCGAATGCGGCGCCAGCGGGGAATGCAAGCAGCCT
>NZ_JBDNFM010000196.1:0-6946 GCF_041689835.1 Sandarakinorhabdus sp. | reverse complement strand
CGGGCACCGGCGCCACCGTCGGCCTATGCGGTTTCAAGGCGGCACCCGATGCCGCTGGCGCCGCCGAAATCGCCTATGGCAGCTTCCCGCGGCTGGAAGGGCGCGGCGTCGCCACCGCCATGGCCGCAGGGCTGATCGAGATTGCTGCCCGTCACGGCGCGCTGGCAGTAACCGCCCATACCCTGCTGCCCGATAATGCCTCGGCCACGGTTTTGCGCCGCAACGGCTTCAGCCTGCTCGGCACCGTGATCGACCACGAAGACGGCGAAGTATGGGCCTGGTGTCTTCGGTTAGGGCAATTGTGATCATTGACGCGTTTGGCGCACTTCCAATGATCAAGATGCGCTGATTGAGATCAGGTCAACTTCTGCATTGAATCAAGTCGCATACGTCTTTCGCCGCTGCTATCACGCAATATGTAATCAACGCCAGCCTTTAATTCTTCATCAAAAATGTAAAAATTCCCTCTCGTTTCAGAAGATGAAGGAGTTCCGCAATCTCTTCCATAATCCAATTCAGAATTGACTGACGAAAATGAAAATGGATATAATTCATTATTTACATTGTTTACTCCAAAATATTGATATCGATTGACATAAAAATTTCGCCCTAAGAGCAGGTCTATTGTTACAGTGATTTTAAGTTGATAATTTGTACGCGTCAAAAACACATCGAACCCATTCCGACATTTCACGCCCCCAGCAGCCGCGCCGCCAATGGCGCGTGATAGGTCAAAACGCCTGAACACCCCGCACGGCGGAAGCTCATCAGCGCTTCGAGCACGCCGCGATCGCGGTCCAGCACGCCGGCGGCAATCGCGGCTTCGAGCATCGCATATTCGCCGCTCACCTGGTAGGCAAACACCGGCACATCGAAGGCGTCGCGGATGGCGCGAATGATGTCCAGATACGGCATCCCGGGCTTCACCATTACCGAATCCGCACCTTCGGCAATGTCCATCGCGACTTCGCGGATGGCTTCGCGGGCGTTGGCCGGGTCCATCTGATAGGTTTTCTTGTCGCCCTTGAGCACGCCGCCGCTGCCAACCGCATCGCGGTACGGGCCATAGAAAGCGGAGGCGTATTTGGCCGAATACGCCATGATCTGAGTGTTGTGGAACCCATCGCCTTCCAGCCCCGCGCGGATCGCCGCCACCCGCCCATCCATCATGTCGGACGGGGCGATGATATCGCAGCCAGCGCGCGCCTGGTTGAGCGACTGGCCAACCAGCATCTCCACCGTGGCATCGTTCAAAATCTCACCAGCGTCCGACATCAGGCCGTCGTGGCCGTGACTGGTGTACAGATCGAGCGCGACATCGGTGAGCACGCCGATTTCGGGCGCTGCATCCTTGATGGCGCGGATGGCACGGCAAATCAGGTTGTCGGGGTTGAGCGCTTCGTGCGCATCATCGCTGCGCTTGTCCGGGCTGGTGTGCGGGAACAGTGCGACCGCGGGTATCCCCAGTCTTGCGGCTTCCTTGGCGGCCTTGGCCAACCGGTCAACGCTGAGCCGCGACACGCCGGGCATGGTGCGCACCGGCGTTTCCACATCATGGCCTTCGGTGGGGAACAGCGGCCAGATCAGATTGGCCGGGCTGAGCGACGTTTCGCGGTGCAGATCGCGGCTCCATGCAGTCATGCGCGAGCGGCGGAGGCGGGCGGCGGGGTATGCAGCGTGTGTCATGATCGTGGATTACCGCGCCGGCCAGCACCTGTCACGCGGGGAGAGCGCCCGGCCATTGACGGCAGCGCGATTGATCACGCCACTGGACGTCCGCCCAGCGTTTCCGACAATTTCGCCGCGATCGCTGCTCGTGCCCGCGCCGAAAGCGCCTTGCGGTCCGGTGTTTCAGCGGGGCTGAACGGTTCGAGGAAATGCACGCGGGCTTCCCAGGTGCCGCGCCGCGCCAGCAGCCGCCAGGCGTTGGCAGCGCCGGTTTCCATGCCAACCCACGCCAGATTGCGGCCGGCTTCGTCAGGGTCGATCACCACTGGCTGGATGGCGGCGCCGGGCGGGGGCGGAACCAGCATGGCAAACAACGGCGCCTTGAACGGCAGCAGGCGGCGGCCGTCACCGCAACTGCCTTCGGGGAACAGCGCGAGGCGGGAGCGGGCGGCGAACTGGGTGCGCATGGCGGCGATCTGGCGGCCCACGCCCATGCGGTCGGCGCGGTTGACGAAGATCGTGTCGTTGATGCGGCACAGGAAGGCCAGGCCAGGCCAGATGGCGATGCCGTCTTGCGCGACGAATGTCGTGCCGGTCTGCCCGCCCAGAATCAGTGCGTCGGTCCAGCTCAGGTGGTTGGCAATGAAAAACACGTCTCGGCCCACTGGCTGGCCGATACTGCGCACTTTTATGCCGCAGGCGCGCGCGCTCCAGGCCATGAAGCGGTGGGCCCACGGCGAGGCCAGGCCAAGCCGCCGGCAGGCCAGGTGCAGCGGCGCACAGATGGCCGTGATAGCCAAAAGCCAGATGCAGCGTGCCGCCACCCGCCGTCCGCCACCAGCATCTGCCGCCACCGCGCGCGCGCCGCCGGCCAGCGCCGCGATCAGCCCCGGCACCCGCGGGGCGACGAATGCGCTGGAATCCGGCAGCGGCGGCGGCCAGTGTTCGGTTGGATTGGTTTGTGCCATGCAAGCTGCATAGCCGCAGGCTGCGGCCGAAAGGTCAAGCCCCGATGCGGCGGCTTTTGCGCATCCGGCGGCGGCGGGCGGCAGCGCCGGCAAGTGCAAAACCGGCCAGCATCTGGGCCCAGCTTGCCGGTTCGGGCACTGCTTCACCGCTCATGAACTCGGTCAGCGACTGGCCAACGGTGATGGTGCCGGACAGACTGCGGCCATCGAGGAGATAGTTGGTGAAATTGATGCCGATGGCGTTGGTGATCAACACGCGCGTATTGTCGAAATTGCTGGCGAATTGCTGATTGAGCGTCACCTTCAGTCCGTTCTGATTGTAGACGACGAAATTGGCCGCGACCTGGGCGTTGCTGCCCAGCGACAGGACAGGCGCGCCAAGCACGCTGAGATCGAGGCCCGAAAAGATCGACTGGCCCGAAAGGGTGGTGGCCAGGCCCACCTTGCTGACGCTGGTGAGCGACTGCACCTGGCTGGCCGTGAGATCGAGCACGCTGGTGACCGGCCCGCCATTGCTGGTGAACAGGCTGATGGCCAGATTGCTGAGCTGCGAACTGGCGCTGCCGCTGGTGGTGTCGAGAGGGGTGGTGCCGTTGGCGCTGGCTGCCGTGGCGATGGCGCCGCTGTTCAGATCGAGCGTGGCGGTGACGCCCGACACGGTGCCCAGCCCGACGCTGGCCGCCAATGATGCCGCGTTGCCATTCAGGGTGTAGCCCGGCGCGGTGCGCCCGGTGACGCTGGCGATCGGCCCGACCAGGGTGAGCGGCTGGCCGACCACGCGCACGTTGCTGAACAGGCCGCGGCCCGTGGTGGAAATCTCTACCGTGGCCTGCGCGGCGCTGGCCAAGCCGAAAACGGCAGCAGCGCCAATGATGACATGCCTGAACATCGCGTGTGATCCCTTGTGTTCCGCCCGCCGGAATGGAAAATCCGTGAGCCAGCCACCCTGTTGACGGCCATGTCCCGGAAAATTGCAGGCATCAGTCGCCACTTCATCGTTTGTTGAGGACGAATAGCGGCTGGCGGGCGCTTTGCCTTTTGCCGCCGGCCATGACATGAGCCAAATTGGGCAAGGATGGAGGCCGCCATCACTCATATCTTGATGCTTGATTCCGGCGTGGGCGGCCTTTCGGTGCTTGATGATGTGCGTGAGCGCCTGCCCGCCGTCGATATCAGTTATATCGCGGATAATGCAGGCTTTCCTTACGGCACCAAGACCGAGATGGAGGTCGCCACACGGGTGTGTGCGCTGCTCGGCCGGCTGACGGAGCGGCTAAAACCCGATCTGCTGGTCATCGCCTGCAACACCGCATCGACCATCGCTTTGGCCCACGCCCGCGCCGTGCTGGATGTGCCGGTGGTGGGCACGGTGCCGGCGATCAAGCCTGCCGCCGAACGCTCGCGCAGCCGGGTGATCGGCGTGCTCGGCACGCAGGCCACTGTGCGCCAGCCCTATGTGGCGCGGTTGTCTGCCGATCATGCCGCCGATTGCACAGTGCTGCTGCACGGCTCGGCGCGGCTGGTGGAACTGGCGGAAGCGCACGTGCACGGGCTGGCGGTGACTGCTGCCGATGTCGCCCCCGAACTGGCCGGGCTGATCGGCCAGCCGGGCGGCAAACGTATCGATCAGGTCGTGCTGGCCTGCACGCATTTCCCCTTGCTGCTACCCCAGTTGCAGGCGGCCGCGCCGGCAGGGACGGGTTTCGTCGATGGCGGTCCCGGCATTGCCCGGCGGGTGGCCACTTTGCTGGGCGCACGCGGGCTTGAGGGCCAGGGCTTGGGCCGCGCGCTGTTCACACGGCAGGACGAACAGGTTGACGCCCTCGCTGCGGCGCTGCACCGCTATGGTCTGAAAATCGGTAGATGAGGCGGCAATGGCCCTGAACGACGAAGACCTGAAAGCCCGGATGAACCGCTTCGTGCCGCCGACGGCTGCGATTCTGGGCCAGGAGATATTGGAAATCGACAGCGCTGCCGGCCGGGTGAAGATGAAGTTCCAGCCCATCGACGCCTGCCGCAACCCGATGGGGAACATTCAGGGCGGCATCGTGGTTGCCATGCTTGATGACGCTGCTGCATTTGCCGCCATCGTGAAATCAGGCAAGCGTATCGGTATCCCCACCATCGAACTGAAAACCAGCTTTTTCGCCCCCGCCCGTGCCGGCGTGCCGCTGTTTGCCGAAGGCCGCTGCATCAAGCTCGGCAAGCGTGTTGCCTTCATGGAAGCCGATCTGTTCGACGAAGCCGGCACGCTGCTGGCACGGCTCACCACATCGGCAATTCCGGTGGAACTTCCGGATTCCAGCAACTTGGTAGCCAGAGAACCAGAGAGAAGCGCATGACCACTGAACCTGAGGTGCTGATCGAACGCCGCGGACACGCGCTGTGGATCACGCTCAACCGCGTGGCCGCGCTCAACGCGCTCAACCATCCGATGGCAGTGACCATCCACCGCGCTGTGATCGACGCGATGGGCGACACGGGCGTGCAGCATATCGTGATCGAAGGTGCCGGCGATCGCGCCTTTTGCGCCGGCGGCGATGTCGCGCTGCTGGGCCGCGAGGGCCGGGAAGACCGAACGCTGTGGGAAACATTCTTCCACGACGAATATCGCATGAACCAGGCCATCGCCCGCTGCGGCAAGCCGTGGGTGGCGCTGATCGACGGCATCACCATGGGCGGCGGTGTCGGCCTTTCCATCCACGGCCCCTACAGCATCGCCACCGAACGCACATTGTTTGCCATGCCCGAAACCGGCATCGGCCTCATCCCCGATGTCGGCGGCACCCATGCGCTGGCGAAACTTCAGGGCGAAATTGGTGCCTGGCTGGCCCTTACGGGCGCGCGGTTGAAGGCGGCGGATTTGCGCTATTGCGGCATCGCCACGCATTATGTGCAGTCTGCCCACCTGCCGACGCTGTGTGACTTGCTCGCCGCCAGCCACGAGCCGCTGCCCGACGTGCTGGCGACGTTCGACGAGGATGCCGGCGAGGCCCCGATGGCTGCCTACCGCGACGCCATCGATTATCATTTCGGGCATGACCGGATGGAAGATATCATGGCCAGCCTTGATGCCGGCGACGACTGGGCACAGGCCCAAGCGGCCACAATCCGCCGCATGTCACCAATCAGCTGCAAGCTCAGCCTAGCCGGCCTGCGCGCCGCGCGCGGTGTGGAGATCGAAGACGCGCTGATCAATGAATATCGGATCGTCTGCGAAATCCGCAATGGCCACGATTTTTTCGAGGGCATTCGTGCCCAGTTGATCGACAAGGATCGCAACCCCAAATGGCAGCCCGCCACGCTGGACGCTATCAGCGATGACGATGTCGCACGACATTTCGAAGTGCCCGAGACCGGCGACCTGACGTTCGAATAGCCGAGATGCCGCCTCCCCCGCCGCGCGGCGGGGGAGGCGGATCCGATCAAAATCCGTCTACCGCCTTGCTGACCAGCACGTTCACGGCCACGCGGCGATTCTGCGCCTTGCCTTCTTCGGTGCCATTGTCTGCCGCCGGATCAAATTCGGCCATGCCGCTGGGCGTGAGCGTGCGGAACGGTTTCCAGCGGCACACCTGTTGCAGATGCGCCATCACCCGGCTCGCGCGCTTTTCGCTGAGTTCCTGATTAAAATCGTCGTCGCCCACCGAATCGGTATAGCCAACCACCAGCAACAGAGCATTGGGGGTCTTTTCCGCCGTGGCGGCGGCATTGCACAGTTCGGCCTTGGCCTGATCCGAAATCAGCCATTTACCGGTATCGAAATAGACGTTGGTCGTGCCTTTCACATTGTAATTGTCGATATCGGCAACCCGGCTGCGCAGCGCCTGGGTTGCTGCGCTTTGTTCTTCGAAGCCTTGCGCCGTGCCGGTGCGGATCATGTTCGCGGTCTTGAAATCGTTGCTGCGGAAAATGATCTGGCTGGCCACCAGTGCGTCGCCGGCTTGCAGTGTCTTCACCGTTACCGGCAGGCCGTTGAGCAGTGAGCTGACCGAGAAATTGCCGCGCCCTCCGAACAGGCCGCTCTTGCCCTTCACTTGGGTGGCGTCGTCGATGGTGATGATGGTCTTGGCGCCGTCTTCGGTGGTCACCTGCATCCGGTCACCACTGCGGGCCGTGATGATGCCCTTGATCTCCGGCCCCGGCTGGGGGCGCAGGCCCGTCACCGTCTGCTGCCCCGGCTGGGTAGCGGCAGCGGGCGGCATGGTGGGTACGTCTTGTGCGGCCAACGGCGCTGCGGCGACCAAGGCCAGAAAACTGGCCGCTGTGGCCCTTTTCATGGTGATGTTCATAGGTTCAATCCCTAGTTT
>NZ_JBDNFM010000195.1:0-5894 GCF_041689835.1 Sandarakinorhabdus sp. | reverse complement strand
TCCCCGGCGATGTGCCCGGTGAATTGTTCCTGTCGTTCCTGCCGCTTAGCCACGCCTATGAACACACCGCAGGCCAGTACATGCCGATCGGCATGGGTGGGCAGATCTGGTATGCAGAAGGCCTTGAAAAGCTGGCTGCCAACATCGAGGAAGCCCGCCCCACCTTCATGGTGGTGGTGCCGCGCCTGTTTGAAGTGCTGCGCATGCGCATCGCCAAGCAGATCGAAAAGCAGGGCGGCCTCGCCATCACGCTGCTCAACCAGGCAATGGCCATCGCCCGCAAGGAAGCCCGCGGCGAAAAGCTGGGCCTTGCCGAAAAGCTGATCGATCAGGCGCTGGAGCGCACCATTCGCAAATCCATCCGCGCCAAATTCGGCGGCCGCCTGCGCGCCATGGTGGCCGGCGGCGCGCCGCTCAATCCGGAGGTCGGCCTGTTCTTCACCGCCATCGGCATCCCGATCCTGCAAGGCTATGGCCAGACCGAATCCGGCCCGGTGGTCAGCTGCAATCGCCCGCGTGCCATCCTCAAGATGCACACGGTTGGCCCGCCGCTTGATCAGGTGGAAGTGAAGATCGCCGCCGATGGCGAAATATTGGTTCGCGGCGAACTGGTGATGGACGGTTACTGGATGAACGACGCCGAAAGCCACAAGGCCCTGAAAGACGGCTGGCTTTATACGGGCGACATCGGCCATCTCGACAAGGATGGCCATCTGGTGATCACCGATCGCAAGAAGGACATCATCGTCAACGACAAGGGCGATAATGTTGCTCCCCAGCGAGTTGAAGGCATGCTGACCCTGCAGGACGAGATTGCGCAGGCGATGGTTTATGGTGACCGCCGGCCCTATCTGGTGGGTGTCGTGGTGCCGGAAGCCGAATGGGCGCTGGGTTTTGCCCGCGACAAGGGCCTGCCCGCCGATCTGCACAAGCTGAAGGACGAGCCCGAATATGTGCGCGCCCTGCAAGCCGCAGTGGACCGGATCAACCAGAAGCTGAGCGTGACCGAGAAGGTGCGCCGCGTGATCATCGCCGATGAAGCCTTCACCACCGACAACCAGCAGCTCACCCCGTCACTGAAGATCCGCCGCCACGTGCTCAAGCAGGTCTATGGCGCGCGGCTGGACAAGCTTTACAAGGATTGAGGCGGCCCCGTCTGCGGTGGCAGCGGTTCGGGCGGCGGCGGCTCCATCACCGTTTCGTCGGGAATGTCGATCAGCGCCGGCGCGGTGGGTTCGCCGCTCAGATCGATGGTCATGGCTTCCATGTCGGCAGCCAGCGCATCCATATCCACCTGCACCGGGGCAGCTTCCCGCTCCACTTCCAGCCGGCCTTCGGCCTGCAGGGCGCGTTGCATGAAACCCTTCCACAGCCGCGCCGGCAGGCTGCCGCCGACGATGCTGGCGCCCATTGGCGAATTGTCGTCATTGCCCACCCAAACGCCCACCACCAGATCGCCGGCAAAGCCGATGAACAGCGCGTCGCGGTGGTTCTGGGTGGTGCCGGTCTTGCCCCAGGTCTTCATCGGCAGCCGGGCCTTGTTGCCGGTGCCGTTGCGCACGGCAGTTTCAAGCAATTGCAAGATGTCGCCGCGCACTGGCCAACTGGCCTTGGTTTCGTCGGTCGCAGTCACTTTTTCCGGCCACGGCTGGTTGCTCCACAGCCCAGTGGCCTTCACCGGATATTTGCCCAGCGCCACGGCCGCAAAGGCGCGGGTCATGTCGATCAGCGGGATCGGCGTCGTGCCCAGCGCCATCGCCGGATAAATGCTTACGCCGCCTTCGATGCCCAGTTTTTTCACCTGCTTGGCCACGGCCGAAATGCCGACTTCCTGCGCCAGTTTCACCGCCGCAATGTTGGAACTGGCAGCAAAGGCGGTGGCAAGGCTGATCTCGCCGCGAAAGCGCAGATCGTCGTTCTTGGGGGCATAATCGCCGATCTGGATCGGCTCATCGACGATGGTGTCGCCCGGCTTCTTGCCGGCTTCCAGCGCCGCCAGATACACGAACAGCTTGAACGAGGAACCGGGCTGGCGCTGCGCCTGGGTGGCGCGGTTGAAGCTGCTGGCCTTGTAATCGGTGCCGCCCACCATGGCGACCACCCGGCCATCCAGCCGCATCGCCACCAGCGCCGCCTGGCCCACATTCAGGCCGCCGGCACGGGTAAGGCCATCGGTGACGACATCCTCGGCGATCCGCTGCAATTTGGGATCGAGTGTGGTGCGCACGACAATTTCGCCATACGCCGCTTCGTTGGCTTCGCGCGCCTGCGGCAACACCCAATCGGCAAAATAGCTGCCGGTGGGCAGTTGCTTGCGCCCGGGACGATAGACGGCGGGCCGCGCCGCCTTGGCCTGCGCGGCCGTGATGACGCCGGTTTCCACCATGGCCGCGAGCACCTGCGCGCCGCGCTGCCGCGCTTGTTTCAAGTGCCGCGACGGCGCCAGCCGCGACGGCGCCTGCACCAAGCCAGCCAGCAGCGCAGCCTCGCCCAGCGCCAATTGTTCGGGCGCCTTGTTGAAATAGGTGCGCGCCGCCGCGCGGATGCCATAAGCCCCGTCGCCGAAGTACACCGAGCTGAGATAATTCTGCAGGATCTCGTCCTTGGACAGCCGGGCTTCCAGATAGAGCGCGATGATGATTTCCTGCAGCTTGCGCTTGATGCTGCGTTCCGACGACAGGAAGCTGGTTTTGGCCAGTTGCTGCGTAAGCGTCGATCCGCCCTGGCGCACGCCGCCGGCCTGCGCGTTGGTCACCAGTGCCCGGAAAATGCCGATGGGATCGATGCCCAGATGGTCGTGGAAGCGGCGGTCCTCGATGGCGATGAAGGCGGCCGGCACATGGGCGGGCAACAACGCGATCTTCACCGGCTCTTCCTTGTAATCACCGCGCCGGGCGATTGCCTTGCCGTTCATGTCGGTGATGATCAGGCTGGGCTGCTTGGCCGGCTCCAGCGCACGGCCCAGCGGCGCCGTCACCACCAGCCACGCCAGCAGCAGGCCCAGCAGGCCCACAATGCCGCCCGCGATCCACCAGCGATACGGGCGAATACTCACCCACGTCATCGGGAAGCGGACGGGCAGGCTGGCCATCAGGCGCGTTCCTTGATGGCGGAAAAGCGGATATCGGGGAACCGGTCGGTGACGAAATTCAATTCCCAATTATCGCGCGCCAGAAAAACCGGCGCTGCGTCACGATCTTCGGCGATGGCGCTGCGATGTTCGTCCACGAAGGCCTTCATGGCTGCCGGCGCGCCGGAAATCCAGCGCGCGGTTTCGTAGGGCGATGCCTCGAAACTGGCAGCAACCCGGTATTCCGCCTCCAGCCGGCTGATCAGCACTTCCAACTGCAACTGGCCCACCACCCCGACAATCCACTGGCTGCCGATCGCCGGCTTGAACAACTGAGTCACGCCTTCTTCCGCCATATCCGTGAGCGCGGTTTTCAGCTGCTTGGATTTGGTCGGGTCGTCCAGCCGCACCCGGCGCAGGATTTCGGGCGCGAAATTGGGGATGCCAGTGAAGGTGACATCGTCTTTTTCCACGAGCGAATCCCCAACCCGCAGCACGCCGTGGTTGGGGATGCCGATAATGTCGCCGGGGAAGGCTTCATCGACGATCTCGCGGTCAGCTGCGAAAAAGAAGATCGGCGAATTGATGGCGATCAGCTTGCCGGTTGCCACCTGCTTCAGCTTCATGCCGCGGCGGAATCGCCCGCTGGCCAACCGCAAAAACGCGATACGGTCACGGTGCTGCGGGTTCATGTTGGCCTGCACCTTGAACACAAAGCCCGACACCTGCGCGCCATCGGGGTCCACCGCCGCCGGCAGCGCCGGCTGCGGACGCGGGGACGGCGCCATCGCGGCAATCGCCTCGATCAGGTCCAGCACGCCGAAATCTTTCAGCGCCGAACCGAAAATCACCGGCGTCAGCGCACCGGCGCGATATTTTTCGATATCCAGATCGGAATAACCGCCCTCGGCCAGTTCGGCCTGTTCGCGCAGGCGGCCCGCCATCGGCCCGGCCAGCGTGTCGATGCGCGGATCATCCAGGCCATCAACCTGTACCACCTCGCCGGCCAGGCCGGTGGGGGTGCCGTCGGGCTTGTGGAAGCGGCGACGTTTCAGATCGTACAGGCCCTCGAACTCGCCGCCCATGCCGGCCGGCCAGTTCATCGGCGCCACATCCAGCGCCAGCATGTCGGCCACTTCATCGAGCAGATCGAACGGATTGCGGCCTTCGCGGTCCACCTTGTTGATGAAGGTGATGATCGGCACATCGCGCAGCCGGCAAACTTCAAACAATTTGCGCGTTTGCGCCTCGATGCCCTTGGCGGCGTCGATCACCATCACCGCGCTGTCGACGGCGGTAAGGGTGCGGTAGGTGTCTTCGGAAAAATCCTCGTGGCCCGGCGTATCGAGCAGGTTGAACGTCACGCCGCCGCGCTCGAAGGTCATCACGCTGGAGGTGACGGAAATGCCGCGCGCCTGCTCGATCTTCATCCAATCCGACCGGGCGCGGCGGTTCTGGCCGCGGGCGCGCACTTGGCCGGCGGCATGAATGGCACCGCCGAACAGCAGCAATTTCTCGGTCAACGTCGTCTTGCCGGCATCGGGGTGCGAAATGATCGCAAAGGTGCGCCGGTTGCGGACCGGGTTCGGCGACAGGGCAAATGGTGCGTTCATCAAGGTTGTCGCCGGCAGCGATTGGGCGCGCGGCGCATCGCATGCCCGGCCGCAAAGGGCAAGAGCAGCGGCCATCTGTTGCATTCGGGAGACAGGCCGGGGCACGGGCGCGCCGCCACTGTCATTCGCCTCTTTCCAATGGCGTGCCTGGCAGGTTACTCTTCGCACTAGGCAGAAAAGGGACGGAAGCTTTGCTGATCAAGGTCCTGGCACGATGTGTTGCGGTGCTGCTGGCAGTGCTGGCGCCATCTGCCTTTGCAGCCAGCCTTTATTCGGCGCCGCGTTATGCCGCCATTCTGATCGATCATGCCACCGGCGAAGTGCTTTATGCTCGCCGGTCCGACGAAACGCGCTTTCCGGCCTCCATCACCAAGGTGATGACGCTTTATGTGGCCTTTGAAGAGGTCGCGGCCGGCCGGCTGCGGCTGGACGACGAGCTCCGCATTTCACGCCGCGCGTGGGGCCAGGCGCCATCCAAACTCGGCTTGCGCGTGGGTGCCACCATCAGCGTGCGCGATGCCTTCGGCGTGATCGCCACCAAAAGCGCCAACGATATCGCCGTGGCGCTGGCCGAACACATCAGCGGCAGCGAAGCCGCCTTTGCCGATCGGATGACCGCAACCGCCCGCCGGATCGGCATGGCAAACACCCGATTCTACAACGCATCGGGCCTGCCCCACGCGGATCACACCACCACGGCGCGCGATATCGCCACCCTGTCGCGCGCGATGCTGCGTGATTTCCCCGATCAATATCCGCTGTTTTCCAAGGCGCAGTATCAATATCGCGGCATGGCCGTAGCAAATCACAATCACCTGCTGCGCACCATGCCGGGCGTTGACGGTATCAAGACCGGCTTCACCAACGCCGCCGGCTTCACACTGGCTGCATCGGCCGTGCGCGGCACTCGCCGCCTGATCGCCGTGGTGCTGGGCGGCCCCAGCCGACTGGGGCGCGACGGCAACGTGCAGGATTTGCTCAACATCGGCTTCGACGTGCTCGATTCCCGCCAGCGCGGCCTGCCCTTCACCGTCTCCAGCCGCTTTGCCGAACCCGACGATCTGCCCGACGCCGTGATGGACAGCCTGGCCGGCGATGTGGCGGCGATGGACGGCATTATCGAACAGCCCACCCGCACCGTGCGAAGTGTGGACGTGGCCAGCGCCATCACGGCGCTGGGCGATACCGGCATGAACAGCCCCGCGCTGGCG
>NZ_JBDNFM010000194.1:0-24437 GCF_041689835.1 Sandarakinorhabdus sp. | reverse complement strand
CAGCTGATCACCCCGCGTGCCGTTCAACGTGCGGAAGCCCCTGCCCTTCAGCCGGAACATGCGGCCAGACGAGGTGCCGGGCGGGATTGAAAGCGAGACCATGCCTTCGGCCGTGGGCGTGCGCACTTTCGCGCCCAGAACGGCTTCGTCCAGTTTGATGGGCAGGGTCAGGCGCACATCATCGCCTTCGCGGGTAAAGGCGCGGTGGGGGGCAATTTCGATGGTGACGATGGCATCACCACTGCCGCCGGGGCCGGGTTCACCCTTGCCCGCCAGCCGCATCTGCTTGCCGGATTCAAGGCCAGCCGGCAGCTTGATATCGATGGCCTGGCCCGAACGCAGGGTAACGCGCTGCGGATTGAGCTGCACCGCATCGACGAACGGCACAGTAAGACGATAGGCGACATCGGGCCCGCGCACCTGAGTTCGGAAACCCCGCTCCCCGCCGCCTCTGGCGCCGCTGCCGCCAAACGGACTGCGGCCGCCGAAGATATCGGCAAACAGATCATCGGCGGCGCCAGCGAAATCAGACCCTGCTCCAGCGCCGGATCGGCCGGCGGTGCCGAAATCACGCGGATTGAAGCCCCCGCCCCCGCCATAGCCGCCGCCCGCAAAGGGACTCGCCGGCTGGCCATCGGGGCCGATTTCGCCGCGATCGAACTGCGCGCGCTTGGCGGCGTCGGACAGCAGCTCATAGGCCAGATTGGCTTCCTTGAAGCGTTCCAGCGCCTTGGGATCGTCGGCGTTGCGATCCGGATGATTATCCTTGGCGAGCTTGCGGAACGCCTTCTTGATGTCGGCTTCTGTTGCCGATCGCGGCACGCCCAAAACGCTGTAGGGATCTCGCATCGTTCTTCCGTGGTTTGGGCAGCCTGCAAATGCGCAGCGCGGGCCGGCTTTGCAATACCATAGCTGCACTGCGCCGGGCTGGCCAGCACCGCCGCCCTGCGTCATTGACGGCAGCATGATGCATCGCCTGATTCGATTGTTCGCGCCGCTTGCGCTTCTGGCTGCGCAGCCGGCACTGGCGTGGGGGGATTATGCCCACCGGCTGACCGGCAGCATCGCCTGGAGCCAGCTGAGCCCGGCCGCCCGCGCCGAGGTGCAGCGCCTGCTGCGCAGCGAGCGGCAGCTGGAAACGCCCGATTGCAAACTGGCGAGCATCGAAGACGCCAGCGTGTGGCCGGATTGCGTGCGCGGCCAGTATCGCGATCGCTTCGCTTTTTCGGCCCCCTGGCATTACCAGAATATCAGCGTGTGCGCGGCGTTCGACATCAACGCCAAATGCCCGAACGGCGACTGCGTGACAGCGCAGATCCCGCGCCAGCAGGCGATACTGGCCGATCGCAGCCGGCCAGCGCACGAACGGTTGCAGGCTTTTTCGTTTCTGGTGCATTTCATTGGCGACATGCATCAGCCGCTACATCTGGGAGACAAGGCCGATCTGGGCGGCAACAACGTCCGCGCCGCCTACGGCTTCAAGGCGCCGGACCGGATGAACCTGCACCGGATCTGGGATAGCGAGCTGGCCGAACGCGCGCTCACCGAGCCGCCGGCGATCGCGCCGCAGCGCATCACCCGGACGCAGCGCCGGGCCTTCACCGCCGGCCCGGCCAATACGGCCGCGCGGGTGGCCGAGTGGGCGCGCGCGGCATGGGAAATTTCGCGCACCACCGCCTACCCCGAACTGCAAGATTATCCCGACAGCTGCTCGTTTTCGGCAGAAGCGCTCCGTGCGCTGCCGCGCGGCATGGTGACACCCGACTATGTTGCCAAGGCGACGCCGGCCGTGCGCGATCAGGTTACCAGGGCCGGCACCCGCATTGCCCTGCTGGTTAACGAAGCACTGGCAACTCGCCCAGCCGCCCGGTAACATCAGCTTCGCAAGGAGCCGGCTGCCATGAACCTGGACGACGAGAACGAGAGCAGCAACATCGTCGATCGCCGCGGTGACAGCGGCGGCGGGCCCAGAAGCCTGGGCGGCATCGGCGGAGGCAGGCTGGGCATCGTCGGCATGATCGTGGTGGGCGGCATTGCACTGCTGCTGGGGCAAAACCCGCTTGAACTGATCGGCGCGGTTAATGGCAGCGGTGTTGGCGGGCCGCAAATTGGCCAACCGCAGGAAACAGCACCGGCCAAGCTTAGCGGTGAGCACGACCGCTTCATCGCCCGCGTGCTGGGCAGCACCGAACGCACCTGGGGCAAACTGTTTCCGCAGCAGGTGGGGCAGGCCTATCCGCAGCCGAAACTTGTGCTGTTCGAAGGCGGCGTCAACAGCGGTTGCGGTCAGGCCGACAGCGGCATGGGGCCATTTTACTGCCCGGCAGATCGCAACGTCTATCTGGATGCCAGCTTCTTCGATGATCTGTCCCGCCGTTTTGGCGCACCCGGCGATTTCGCCGCCGCCTATGTGATTGCCCATGAAGTGGGCCATCATATCCAGACGGTGCTGGGCATTTCCGATCAGGTGCAGAAGGCCCGGCGAAGCGGCGGCGAAGCGCAAGGCAACGCGCTGTCGGTGCGCCAGGAACTGCAGGCCGATTGTTTCGCCGGCGTGTGGGCGTTCCACAATCGCGACCTTCTCGAAGCCGGCGACATCGAGGAAGGGCTGCGCGCCGCGCAGGCCATCGGCGACGATACGCTGCAGAAAAAGGCCGGCGCCCGCATCAACCCGGAAAATTTCACCCACGGCACGTCGGCGCAGCGCATGCGCTGGCTGCAGGCGGGCCTGCAATCCGGCGAGATGCAGGCGTGCGACACGTTTGCGGCGCGCAGCCTGTAACGCCTCAGCCCTTGCGGTCGGTGATGCTGATGCGGCCGCGGGCGACACCAGTCTCGCCGTCCTCGACGGCAATCACCATAAGGTCACCGTCATCGGTGGTGCCGGTGAGCGTGTTACCGTTGCGGCTGGGTTTGCGGCCCTTTTGGATCAAGGCATTCTCATACCAGTTGGCCACCTGACCCGCCGTGCCGGGCGCGCTGAAGCCCAGCACGGCCAAGCCGCGCCCGTCGCCATCCTTGCCGCTGGCCTGCACATTGACACTGATCAGCTTGGCGCCCGGATAACGGCCCAGGCCGTCCAGATCGAACCTGGCACCGGCATCGAGGCCTTCGGGGAACTTCACCTTGCCTTCCAGGCCGCCGGGCAACTTGAGTTCGACTTCGCCTGAATCCGTATCGACCTTGATGTTCACGCCGCCATCATCCTTGCCGTCAACATTTACGGCATCGTCGCTGGCACCCAGGGTGAATTGGGCGTTTTTATCAGCTTCCACTTTCGCCTCGCGCTGGGCGTTGCAGGCAGCGACGGCTACACCGCACAGCAGGATGGCGATCAGGGCATTCCTCATTGATTGACGCTCCAGTGTGTTGCCGTAACAATACAGAAATCGACGTTGCTGATCAATGACCCTTGCGCGGGATGGTGTGCAGAGCTGCCACGATGGTCCCGCCCAGCGCGATGCCCAGCAGGCCAGCGCCGCCGGCTTCGGCCAGCCAGACCGCAAGGCCGCCCGCGCCTTCAACTGCGTGCATGCCGGCGTGGAGCAGATTGTACGGCGCATCGATGCCAAATTTATAAAGGCCGTCGATCACGATATGACCGCCCACCCACAGCATCGCAAACAGGCCCACCCAACCGATCAGCACCAGAAACGGCGGCATGCCAACAACAAGCCCGCGCCCCAGCGCCGCCACGGCACCGTTGCGCCCTCGCGCCAGGTGCACGCCCAGATCGTCGGCTTTCACGATCAACGCCACCGCGCCATAAACGATTGCAGTGATGCCCAGCGCCACCACGATCAGCGCGGCGGCCTGTTCGGCAATGGGTTCCTGTTCAACTGTGCCCAGCGCGATGGCCATGATCTCGGCCGAAAGGATCATGTCGGTCCGGATGGCGCCGGCCACCATGGTGCGTTCGCGTGTCGCCGGGTCCAGCGTCGTGTCGTCATCAGCCGATTCATCGTGGGGGGTAAGTTTTTCCCACAGTCTTTCCGCGCCTTCGAAACACAAAAAGGCGCCGCCGGCCATCAGCAGCGGAGTGATCACCACCGGCAGGAAATACGATAGCGCCAGCGCGCCCGGCAGCAGGATGAGCAGCTTGTTTTTCAGGCTGCCGCGCGCGATCTTGGCAACGATAGGGATCTCGCGATCGGCCGAAAAACCAACGACATAACGCGGCGTCACGGCAGCATCATCAACCACCACTCCAGCAGCCTTGGCCGAAGCCTTGACCGCGGCGGCGGCTGTATCATCCAGACTGGAGACCGCCATGGTGCCGATATCATCGATACTGGCAGCCGCCACCTTGGCGATGGCTGCCACGTCGTCCAGAAGAGCAAACAAGCCGCTAGCCATGCGCACGTCCCTCAAGATCGTTGGTGCTTGATATCGCGGCCACCAGCCCGCGCAATGCGTTGTTCAGCGGCGGTCGCGCACAGCCAGCAGGATGGCCGCGCCAATGCCCACGCCCAGCCCCACCAGCAGCCCGCCTGATGGCTGCCCCATCAGCGCGCCGCCAACGACGCCGGCCACAACGCCAAAAGCAATGAGAATGCCGCCGCCCCGTTGTGGAGGACGGTTGGGCGGGGGACGGGTGGAAGGCGGTCGCGGAACGGGGGAGTCAGATAAAACCATAGACTATTCCTTGCACCAGACCGGCGACAGGCGCCAGTGGTTGCCGCGCCTTGCGCTGTCTTGCCCTTCCGTTAAACCTTGGCTGGTGCACCTCATCTTGCCCATCATGATCGCCGCTGCGGCCAGTGCCGCGCAGGCTCAAACTGCGCAGGCTCAAACTGCGCAGCCCCAAGCTGCGCCGGCGCCGCCAGGCTCTTCAGCCGCTCAGGCCATCCCCGGCGCAATCCCCGGCGCAATCCCCGGCGCAATCCCCGGCCCGCAGGACCCGCTTCCCGATTTGCCTGGCGGCGACGCCGTGGCCTGGCCCGACGTCGAATCCACGACCGCTGGCGAAGCGGCTGCCCCCGATGCCGCCATCCGTTACCGCGTTGAGGTAACCGGGCTGGACGTGCTGGGGCTGGACGATGAATTTCGCGGCCTGTCCTCGCTTTGGCAGCGCCGCAGCGAGGAAACCAACCTGGCCCAGCTGGGCCGCCGCATTGCAGAGGATCGCGATCTCGTCGAGCTGCTGCTGCGATCGATCGGCTATTATGGCAGCCAGGCACGGATCACCATCGTGCCGGGCAGCGCCGACCAGCCGGCCACAATCGTGCGTGTCGCCGCCCAGCCGGGGCCGGTTTATAATTTCCGTGAAATTACCATCACGGCACCGCCCGGGGCGTTGGGCCCGGCCGATCCGGCGCGCATCGTTACCCGCCTGCTGCCGATCCGCGTGGGCGATGCAGTAGAGGCGGCGCGCGTGCTATCGGCGCAGGATGCCCTGCCCATCCGCCTGGCCGATGCCGGCTATCCCTTTGCCCGCATCGCGCCGCCCGATATCGTGATCGATCATGCCGGCCGCGACGCGATCTTGTCGCAAAGCGTCGATCTGGGCCGGCGCGGCGTGTTCGGTGCCATCCGTATTGATAATGCGGTCAAGGGCATGAACGACAACCATGTCGCCCTTCTCGCCCGCTTCAAGCCCGGTGACCGCTACAGCAACGCCGGCCGCGAGGATCTGCGCCGCGCGCTGGTGCAAACCGGCCTGTTCGGCGCGGTGGCGATCAAACCGACCGAAGGCGCTCTGCGGGAGGACGGCACCCAGCAGATCAACCTCGATATCAGCAGCGATCCGGCGCCAACCCGCACCATCGCCCTGGCCGGCGGTTTCTCCACCGGCCAGGGCGTGCGCGCCGAAGGCACCTGGACCCACCGCAACTTGCTGCCGCCCGAAGGCGGCTTCACCGCCCGTGTCGTCGCCGCTCAGCGCGAACAGGTGGCGCAAGCTGAATTGCGCATGCGAAATTTCGGCCAGCGCGACCGCCAGCTGCTGGTGACGGGCGGTTTGACAGCCAGCCAGCAGTTTGCCTTTGCCGCCGAAACCGTCGGGATTTCGGCATCGCTGGCGCGCGAATCCAACATTATCTGGCAAAAGGACTGGACGTGGAGCATCGGCGCGCAAGCATTGGTGACGCGCCAGCGCGACCGATCCGTGGCCGGCGATCCGCGCCGCACGTTCACCGTGCTCGCGATGCCTGCCAGCGTGACGTGGGACAAATCGGATGATCTGCTCAACCCGTCGCGCGGGTTCCGCTTGACCACCCGCTTCAGCCCCGAATTCACCCTCAGGGAACGCAGCAATTTCAACTATCTCAAGGCCCAGATCGAAGCCACCGCCTACAAACCACTGGGCGACCATCTGGTGCTGGCCGGGCGTTTTCATATTGGCAGCATTGTTGGTGCCAACCGCGGCGTGATCGCGCCCGACAGGCGCTTTTATGCCGGCGGCGGCGGTTCGGTGCGCGGTTATGTGTTTCAGGGCGTCGGCCCGCGCAATGCCAACAATGTGCCAACCGGCGGCAACAGCCTGACCGAACTGGCATTCGAAGCGCGCTATCGCTTTCAGGCCTTTGGCCAGGATCTGGGAATCGTCGCCTTTGTCGATGCCGGCGAAGTTTCAACCGGGGTCAGCCCGGCCTTTGACCGGCTGTCGCTGGGTGCCGGCATCGGTGCGCGCTTCTACACCGGCTTTGGTCCTGTGCGCGTCGATATCGCGACTCCGGTAAACCGGCAGCGCGGCGATCCGCGCCTGGTGTTCTACGTCTCCATCGGACAGGCGTTTTGATGGGAAGGCTGCGCCCCCGGCTGATGACGAGCCGCCTGCGCTTCGTGCTGATCGCGTTGCTGGCGCTGCTGGCGGTGATCGTCGCCCTGCCGTTTGCCATCGACAGCCAACCCGGCCGTGACTGGGCGGCGCGCCGGCTGGCCGGCTTCGGCCTGGCCAATGGCCTGTCACTGCATGTGTCGCGGATCAGCGGCAATCTGTGGGGACGCGCCGTGCTGGAAGGCGTCGAACTGCACGACAAGGATGGGCGATTTGCCAGCGCGCCGCAGGTACTACTGGATTGGACGCCGCGTGCGCTGATCAACAACCGGTTCGAAGCGGCTGAACTGATCATCCCCGTCGCCGCGCTGGAACGCCTGCCGCGCCTGAAGCCGGTTGCCGATCCGCGCATCCTGCCCGATATCGATATCAGCATCGCCAAGGCGCAACTGGGCCGGCTGGTGGTCGCCAAAGGTATCGCCGGGCCGCAGCGGCTGGTGACCGCCAGCGGCCGCATCGATCTGAAAGCCGGGCGCGCGCTGGTCGATCTTGATGCCCGCGCGCTGGCAGCCGGCGATGCGCTTATCCTGCATCTGAATGCCGAACCGGACCGTGACCGTTTTTCCCTTGATGCCAAGCTGAATGCACCGGCCGGCGGGTTTGTTACAGCGCTGGTCGGCCTGAAGCAGCCGCTCACCGCCACAGCCACCGGCACCGGCCGCTGGCGTGATTGGCGCGGCACGCTGGCAGCCCGGCTGGGCGCGGCGCCTCTGGCCAATCTGGCGCTGGCCGGCAAGGCAGGCCGCCTCACGGCCACTGGCCGCATCGATCCGGCGGCGCTGTTGCCTGTCGTGGCCCGTGAAGCGCTGGCCGGCGGGCTGGCGCTGGCCGCCGAAGCCGCGCCCGACGGCGATCTCACCCGCATCACCCTCACGATTGCAGGCCGGCAAGTGTCGGGGCGCCTCGCCGGCCGCATCGACCGCGCAGAGGAACGCTGGAACCAAGCCGATGCCCGCCTGACCCTTGCGGATGGCAGCGCGCTGGCCAAAGACTGGGGTGTTGATGGCGGCGTGATGACCGCCCGGCTGGCGGGGCCGTTGCTGGCGCCGCTGATCGATGCGCGGCTGACGGCGAAACGCCTTGCCCTGCCCGGCGGGCTGGCGCTGAGCGGCCTGTCGGTGGCGGGGATTGCCGATCTGGGCGACATCGGCCTGTCGGTACCGCTGGTCGCTACCGCCACCAACCTTTCCGGCCTGCCCGATAACCTGCAACCGCTGGCCGGCGCCTGGCGCGGCGAAGGCCGGTTGGTGTTTGTGAACGGCGAACTGAAGGGCAACAATCTGGAACTCGCCAGTGGGCCCCTGACTGCCCGCATCGGCATTGCCGCCGTGCCAGCCCGCCGCGCCTGGGGCCTTACGGCGGCGGGCGAGCTGCGCGGCTGGGAATTGCCGCAACTGGGCCTTGCCGATGGGACGTTTCGCGCCAGCCTGAAACCCGCAAGCAACCAGGGCATGACCGGCAGCGGCGACTTCCGCCTGAGCGCGCCGCGCCCGCCAGCCAGCGGCCTCACCCGCTTGAGCGGCGGCGGCCTGGCCTTGTCGGGCCGCTTCGCGTTGCTGCCGAGCTTGGCCGTCACCCTTTCCGATCTGGCGCTGTCCTCCCCGAAACTTGCGGCAGGCGGGCGGGCCAGTTGGGCCGGCGGCCGCTTCGCCTTGGCCGCCACCGGCACGAGCAGCGATTGGGGCAGCTTCCAGCTCGACGGCAATGGCACGCTGACAGCGCCGCACTTCATCGCCCGGCTGGCAAACCCGGGCTATGGCCTGACTGCCGTGAGCGCCCAGATCGATCCGGTGGCGAGCGGCTGGCAGGTGACCGGCGATGCCCAGTCCGCGCTTGGGCCAGTGTCTCTCGCCGCCGGCATCAGCCTGTCGCCCGTGCTGCGCCTTGATGTCGGGCGGCTGGAAGTGGCGGGATTTTCGGCGTCGGGCCGGCTCGACCAGTCGGCGGCGGGGCCGTTCGCCGGCACGCTCGATCTGGCCGGCAAGGGCCTCACCGGCAGTGCCCTGCTATCGGCGGCCGGGGGCGTGCAACAGGCCGATGTGACGTTAACCGGCGACACACTCACCCTGCCCTTTGCCGCGCCGATCACCGCCGAACGCCTGCGGCTGACAGCGCGGGTGCGGCTGCCCGAAATCGGCCCAGACATCAACGCCGAACTCGATATGGCCGGGGTGGAACGCGGCACTTTGGTGATCGAACAGGCCAAGGGCAAATTGCAGATTACCGGCGGGCGCGGTACCGCCAGCCTGACGCTGAACGGCAACAGCGGTGAAGCTTTCCGTCTCGCCTTCACCGGCGATATCGCGCCGGGCCGCTGGCAAATCGCGGGCGGCGGCGATTATGATGGCCGCGCAGCCAAATTCGCTGCGCCCGCAGTGATCACCCGGGATGCGGCTGGCTGGCATCTCGCACCCTTCACGGTGACCAGCGCGCTCGGCAATGCCGAACTCTCGGGTGACTGGGGCAACAGCAAGCGATTGAACGCCCGGCTCGACAAGATGTCGCTGCAGATGGTGACATTCGCCTATCCGTCGCTCAATCTGGCAGGGCGGGTATCGGGCACCATCGCGTTCACGCAGCTGGGGGATGCCGCCCCCACCGGCACGGCCGCCTTGCGGCTGAACGGCTTGTCGCGCAGCAACATCACCTCCACATCGACGCCGATCGACGTTGGCCTTAATGCCGCGCTGGGCAGCGGCGGCACGGTGCTGCGCGCCGTGATCGTGCGCGCCGGCAAGGTGGAAGGCCGCGCGCAGGCCCGGCTGGGCCCGATCGCGCTTGGCGATGCCAATTTCGTCAACCGCCTGTTCGGCGCCAGCGTCACCGGCCAATTGCGTTATACCGGCCCAGCGCAGGATCTTTGGGGTCTGTCAGGCCTGACCGCGCTGGATGTACGCGGCCAGGTACAGCTGGCAGCCGATGTGTCGGGCACGCTGGGCGATCCAAAGGTGGCCGGTGTGGTGCGCGGCACCGGCGGCCGTGTGGAGGCGCCGCTGCTGGGCGCGGTCGCCACCGATGTTACGCTCGATGCGCGTTTTACCGCCTCGAAACTGGAACTCACGCGTTTTTCCGGCAAATCCGGCCAGGGCAGCATCAGCGGCTCGGGCGCGATCGACCTCAGCTACGAACGCGGCTTCCCGATGGATATCCGCATGGCCGTGAAGGATGCCGCCATCCTGGGCCGCGACGACCTTTCGGCCACCGGCAGCGGCACGATCCGGGTCGCGACGGACGAATATGGCGGCGTGGTTTCAGGCACGCTGGCGCTTTCGCGTGCCGATTACCGGGTTGGCCGCACGTCCGTGGCCGATGTGCCGGTGCTTCAGGTCACCGAACGAAACAGCCGCGTGCTGGGCCGGCGCACCCTGCGATACGTGGCGCCACCGCGCTGGCTGCTCAACCTCGCCATCAAGGCCGATCGCGGGCTGATGGTCATCGGCATGGGCATCAAATCGGAATGGCAGGCCGATGTGCGGCTGCGCGGCGGCGCCACCACGCCCGAACTGTTTGGCCGGGTGCAACTGGTGCGCGGCGATTATGATTTTGCCGGCAAGCGCTTTCAGCTTACCCGCGGCGATATCCGCTTCGTTGGCGGCTACCCGCCCGATCCGATCATCAACGTCACAGCCGAAAACACCGGCAACGGTTTCACCGCTTTCCTCAATGTCGATGGCACGGCGCAGCGGCCGCAGATCAAATTCAGTTCCGTGCCGTCCCTGCCCGAAGACGAAGTGCTGTCACGCGTGCTGTTCGGCAGCCGCGTCACCGATTTGTCCGCTCCCGAGGCCATTCAATTGGCTGGCGCACTCTCCAGTTTGCGCGGCGGCGGCTTCAATCCGATCGGCGCGGTGAGCAAGGGGCTGGGCATCGACCGGCTGCGCATCCTGCCCGCCGACGTGGCAACGGGGCGCAGGACAACGTTCGCCGCCGGGCAATATGTCGGCCGCAATGTCTATGTCGAACTCGCCACCGACGCGCAGGGCTACACCGCCACCAGTATCGAGATCGGCCTGACCCGCACGCTTTCGGTGCTCAGCCAGGTCGCAACGCTGGGCGGAACATCGGTCGGTGTGCGGTGGAAGAAGGATTATTGAAGCCCAGTCTTCAGCCGGTTACCGCCCGATCAACCGCTGCGCCGTCCGGTCCGCCACCACATCTGTCGGCAAGCCGGCGGCATCGGCCTCGCTGAACAGGGCAGCGAGGCGCGGACCGATGGCGTCCACCGCCGCGTTGACCTCAACCAGCGTCACCTTGTGGCCTTGGGTCTTGGCCAGATATTCGGCCATCACCGAGATGATGCCGCCAGCGTTGATCACATAATCGGGCACGTACAGAATGCCTCGCGCCAAAAGGCGGGCCCCGTCGGCAGGGGTTGCCAGCTGGTTGTTGGCGGCGCCGGCCACCACCGCGACATCCAGCGCAGCAATGCTGGCTTGGGTCAGGGCCGCGCCCAGCGCATTGGGGCTGAACACGTCGGCTTTTACCGCCATGATGTCGTCCACGCCCACCTGAACGGCGCCCAGTTCGGCGGCCAGCGCGGCGGCGCGGGCGGCATCGACATCGGCCACGGTCAGCCGTGCGCCCTTGGCGGCCAGCGCCCGGGCCAGCGCGCCGCCGACACTGCCAACACCCTGAATGGCAACATGCAGGCCCGCCACACGGTCGGTGCCCAGCTTGTGCTGCACGGCGGCCTTCAGGCCCGCCAGCGTGCCCCGCGCCGTGAAGGGCCCGGGGTTGCCGCCCACTTCGCCAGCGGCAACCGGCAGGCCCGCCACGTGCGCGGAGCGGCGGGAAACCACCACCATGTCGGCGTCGCTCATCCCCACATCCTCGGCGGTAACATAACGGCCGCCCAGCGCGGCAACTGCCTCGCCAAAGGCTTCCAGCAGCGCGCTCGTTTTGGGCGAATCGGCAATCACCACCGCCTTGCCGCCGCCAGCCTTCAAGCCGGCCAGCGCGTTCTTGTAACTCATCCCGCGTGACAAGCGCAGCGCATCGGTCAATGCCGCAGACTCGCTGGCATAGGCCCAGCGCCGCACACCGCCAGCGGCCGGGCCAAGGTGAGTGGAATGAATGGCAACGATGGCGTGCAGGCCGGTTGCGGCATCCTTCACCAGCGCCACGCGTTCATGCGCATCATAACCGGAGGCAGCGCCAGCATCGATCACGGCCAGTTGCACGGTTTGCAAACGGGAATCGGTGGCGGCAGCGGTCATCGAAGCAACTCCAGTAGGCAGGATTTCATTGCCGGACATTGTAATTATATTTCTCGGGCACGCAACGCTCATTCACATTGCCGGGCACCGCGATTCTAGCTTGCCAAGTATGCCCAGCCTCGTCTAATCGGCGCGTCCCGATGGCGTCATCGTGGCGACTGTAGCTCAGTTGGTTAGAGCGCTGGTTTGTGGTACCAGAGGTCGCGGGTTCAAGACCCGTCAGTCGCCCCACCCCTCCACGACGCCCCACGTCATTGCCGTTTTACCTCACCGCAGGCGATGCGTGATCCGGCATTGCCGGCGGGATCGGTGCGATAATCATCAGGCTTCGCGTGGAGCAACACCGCTGCGCCATCATCATCCAGCAGCGGCGCATCCCCGCCGATCAGGCGCAGGCCGGGCAACATCAGGTTCACAGTGCCCACGCCCTTTTCGCTCACGTCCAGATTGGGCAGATCACCCGCATGGGCGCCCATCGAATTGTCGCGGCCGTGTTGTTTGGCGGCCGGATTGAAATGCGGCCCAGCGCTGGCAAAATCCGGGCCAATGCAGCGCCCGACGCTGTGCAAGTGCATGGCATAGCTGCCCGCCGGCAACCCCCTCACGCTGGCAATGATCTGCACGCCTTCGGCCATCTGCAGCAATTCCACCTCGCCCAGTGAATTGCCATCAGCGGTCAAAAGCCGCGTGGACAGCATCAGCGACAGCGCCGCGCCGCCCACCCGGCCCAGCGATTCCGTCTTGGGGCCGCAGGCCGTTAGCACGAGAAGCGGCAATAGCAAGGCAGCACGGTGCATGGGGGTCACTCCTTTGATGGGCTGAAACCATAATGGCTGACCAGGCGATCAAGCGCCAGTTGCAGAACGATTTTTCCCGCGCGCACCGGCCAGCCCAGCGCGCGTTCGGCGGTCTCCAGCCCCTCGCCCTGACAGATCACGCGCCAGGCAATGTCGGATAGGCCGGGGCCGCAGGCCGCCACCGCTGCCTCGAACCGCCGCTTGGCAGAGATTTGCCCGCCAGAAAGATCGGGCGGGCCGCCCTGCCCGCGCACCGCCGGCAATTGATCCCAGCGCATCGTCACGCGCGGGCCCAGTTGGGCGTGGTAAAAATCAGCGCGCAAGCGTTCGCTGGCCAGCAGTTGCACCGGCGATACATGGCCGCGCCGCGCCAGCCAGGCCAACGGCGATTCGGCCAGGTTAACGGTCACCCGGGCGCGATCGACGATATCCGGGGCGGCCAGGATGCGGGTGGCAAGCAAACGGTTTTCGGTGGGCGGAACGACATCGGGAACAGTTTCGGAAGCGCGGCGGGGCATGGCATTTTCTCCGTTGCGGCACGTTGATGCTGGAAAACTCCTTGCATAATCCAAGGTTTGTAGGACAGGATTAACCACACAGGTTATATTTAGGAGACCAAATGCTCACCCGTATCCGTGAAGTGCGAAAGGCGCGCGGCCTCACGCTGGCCGATGTCGCCGCTGCCTGCGATCCGCCGACCACGCCGCAAACCGTCGGACGACTGGAAACCGGCATGCGCACCGTTTCCATCGATTGGCTGGAACGCATCGCCGGCGCGATGGCCGTGCCGGTTTCAACGCTGGTCACCCTGCCCGACCGTGCCGATGTGCCAGTTGCCGCCCTGATCGGCAGTGGCGGCGCCGATGCACCGGAACGGCCGCGCACACTGCTGCCGCCGCTGCCGCAGGGTGATCTGATCGGCTTGGTGGTGGACGTGGCGCAGGGTGATTACCGCCAGGGCGACGAGCTTTGGGCGCAGCGCCTGCCGCCCGGCCAATTTGTCCGCGCCATCAACCGCGACGTGCTCGCCCCCCGCCCGGCAGGCCGCTTTGCCTTTGGCCGACTGATTGCGGTGGAAGGCAGCCGCATCCAGTTGCTGCCCACCACGCCGGGCGCGCGCCAACAGGTGCTGGCCGATGTACCGTGGCTCGCAATGGTGACGATGCTGGTGCGGCGGCCTTGAACGCCTCAGTTCGGGAAATTGCCGTTCAGTTCCAGCGCTCGGCCGGCAAGGTGCAATGATCCTGTGATCAGCACCAGCGGCGGCGTGTCGCTGCCTCGGGCGATAGCCTTCAGCGCCTTGGGCAGATCAGGCGCGGTTACGGCGGCCATGCCCATGGCGGATGCGGCTGCGGCCAGGCGCACCGGATCCTGGGCGGCGTGGCCGGGCACGGGCACGGCATAAAGCGCGCTGGCCATGCCGGCGAAGCTTTTGAGAAAGCCCTCGGCATCCTTTGCAGCGAGCATGCCGGTCACCAGCAGCAGGCGCTGGCCGGGTTGCAGCAGCGGCCGCACGCTTTCGGCGAGCGCCCGGCCGGCCGCCGGGTTGTGGCCACCGTCCACCCACAGGCTGCTGCCCGCCGGCAGCATCGCCCACAGCGGCCCGCTTTCCAGTTTCTGCAATCGGGCGGGCCATTCCACCCAGCCCATGCCGGCGCGAAAGGCAGCATCCTTTACCGGCAGCGCCGATTGCGCGCGCAGCATTGCGATGGCCAGCGCAGCATTGTCGTGCTGGTGGGCGCCGGCCAAGCGCGGCAACGGAACGGCCAGCTTGCCGGCTTCGTCACGGTAATGCAGCTGGCCTTCATACACCGCCGCATCCCAATCCTGGCCGCGAATCATCACCTTCGCGCCGGCCAGCCCGGCCACTTCGGCAATGCGGGCGGTGACGGCGGCGGGATGGCGGCCGGTGACCAGCGGTACCCCCTTACGGGCAATGCCCGATTTTTCGCGCGCAATATCAAGGATGTTCGGGCCCAGCCACTGGGTGTGGTCCAGCCCCAACTGGGCGATCCCGGTCACCAGCGCATTGGGGATGACATTGGTGGCGTCCATGCGCCCACCAAGACCCACTTCGACGATGCAGGCATCGGCCTCGATGGTGGCAAAGGCTAGGAAGGCGGCAGCGGTGGTGAGCTCGAAGAAGGTGATCGGCGCTTCGCCGTTGCGGCTGATCACATCGTTCAGCAGCACGATCAGCGCATCATCGTCGATCAATTTGCCTGCAAGGCGAATGCGCTCGTTAAAACGGATCAAGTGAGGGCTGGTGTAAACATGCACGCGCCGCCCTTCGGCTTCGAGGCAGGCGCGCAGCATGGCGCAGGTGCTGCCCTTGCCATTGGTGCCAGCAACATGGAACACCGGCGGCAACCGGTGGTGCGGATTGCCCAATGCGCCCAGCAGCCGTTCCAGCCGCCCAAGCGTGAGATCGATCTCGGCCGGGTGCAGGGCATGGGCCTTGCGCAGCAGCGCATCGAGGCGCGGATTGTCGGACCGCGCTGGCGGCATGCGCGCACCAATCGGAGGTGTTGGTAGTTGCGGGGGCAGGCTCACGCCGCCGCGCTGTCTTTTGGCCGGCGCGCCATGAGCAGGCCGATCAGCCGGCCAAGCGTTTCCTTCAAATCGCGGCGGTGAACCACCATGTCGAGCATGCCATGCTCGAGCAGATATTCGGCGCGCTGGAAGCCTTCGGGCAGTTTCTCGCGAATGGTCTGTTCGATCACGCGCTGGCCGGCAAAACCGATGAGCGCGTTCGGCTCGGCAAGCTGGATGTCACCCAGCATGGCATAGCTCGCCGTCACTCCGCCGGTCGTCGGATCGGTGAGAACGACGATATAGGGCAGCCCGGCCTCGTTCAGCTGCTGGATGCCCACGGTGCTGCGCGGCATCTGCATCAGCGACAGGATGCCTTCCTGCATGCGTGCGCCGCCGGCCGCTGTGAAGACGATGTAGGGCGCGCTGGCAGCGAGCGCGGCATCGACCCCGGCCAGGAACGCCTCGCCCACACCCATGCCCATCGATCCGCCCATGAAAGCGAAATCCTGCACACCCACGATTGCGCGCTGGCCCATGATCTGGCCATCGCCGATCATCATGGCTTCGGGTTCACCGGTGGCGGTGCGCGCGGCTTTCAGGCGATCGGTGTATTTCTTCTGATCCTTGAATTTCAACGGGTCTTCGGCCACCTTGGCAGCCGGCAACACGCGAAAATCGCCGTCAAACAACTGGCTGAACCGCGCCTTGGGGCCGATGCGATCATGGTGATCACAGCGCGGACACACGCTGGCGTTGTCTTCCCATTCCTTGGTGTACACCATGGCGCCGCAATTCTTGCACTTGGTCCACAGATTGTCTGGCGTGTCGCGGCGCGCCAGGAAGCCCGTCAACTGCTGGCGGGTGCGGGTGATCCAGCTCATATTGCCATCTCCTTGGCGGCTTTCACCTGACGAGCCGTTCGAACGGCGTGGGCCAGCGCTGCCACCTGGGCGGCGACGCGGGCGGGAATATCATTGGCGCGGGCCTCGGCAGCCGCGCCAATGGCATCAACGATGGCGCTGCCCACCACCACGGCATCGGCATGAACGGCAATGGCGGCAGCCTGTTCGGGGGTGCGCACGCCGAAACCCACCGCGATCGGCAAGTTGGTGGCGGCTTTCAGGCGGGCCACTGCTTGGGCTACATCAGACGCCGCCGCGCTGCCTGCACCGGTGACGCCGGCCACAGCGACATAATAAAGGAAACCCGACGCGCCGTTGAGCACGGCCGGCAGGCGGCGCGCGTCGGTTGTGGGCGTGGCGAGGCGCACAAGGTGCAAGCCGTGGGCAGACAGTGCCGGCGCCAGTTCGCCGCCTTCTTCGGGCGGCAGATCGACGACGATGCAGCCGTCAATTCCGGCCGCCCATGCTTCGACAGCAAACTGTTGGGGGCCAAAGCTGAGGATCGGATTGAAATAGCCCATCAGCACGATCGGCGTGGCATTGTCGTTGGCGCGGAATGCTTTCACCATCGCCAGCACAGCGCGCAGCGTGGTGCCGCCGGCCAGGCTGCGCAGATTGCCGCGCTGAATCGCCGGGCCATCGGCCATCGGATCGGTAAACGGCATGCCGATCTCGATCACGTCGGCCCCTGCTCCCGGCAACGCAGCCAGAATGTCGGCCGACGTCGCCAAATCGGGGTCGCCCGCAGTGACGAAGGTGACGAGCGCGGCGCGGCCCTGCGCGGCACAGGCGGCAAACCGGGTGGAGAGACGGTCGCCGCTCACATCGTCACTCCCAGCGCGGCGGCGACGGTGAAGATATCCTTGTCACCGCGTCCGCACAGGTTGACGATGATGATCTGGTCTTTGCTCATCGTCGGCGCGATGCGGGCAACAGCGGCGATGGCGTGGGCCGGTTCCAGCGCCGGGATGATGCCTTCGGTGCGGCACAGCAATTGGAAGCCTTGCAGCGCTTCGGTGTCCGTTGCGCTTTGATATTCCACCCGGCCAATGGCGTGCAGCCAGGCGTGTTCGGGGCCGATGCCGGGATAATCCAGACCAGCCGAAATGCTGTGTGCCTCGCTGATCTGGCCGTCTTCGTCCTGCAGCAGCATGGTCTTGTTGCCATGCAGCACACCGGCGCGGCCGCCGGCGAGACTGGCGGCGTGTTCATGGCTTTCGAGGCCCTTGCCCGACGCTTCGATGCCGACAATCTGCACGCCGGCATCATCAAGAAACGGGTGGAACAGCCCGATGGCGTTGGAGCCGCCGCCGATCGATGCGACCAGCATATCAGGCAAGCGGCCTTCGCGTTCGAGAATTTGGGCGCGGGCTTCCTTGCCGATCACCGTCTGAAAATCGCGAACCATTTCGGGATAAGGGTGCGGGCCGGCGGCGGTGCCGATAATGTAGAAGGTATCGTGCACGTTGGTCACCCAATCGCGCAGGGCTTCGTTCATCGCGTCTTTCAGGGTGCGGCTGCCGCTTTCGACCGGCTTCACTTCAGCGCCAAGCAGCTTCATGCGGAACACGTTGGGGGCTTGGCGCTCGATATCGCGGGCGCCCATGAAGATGGTGCACGGCAGGCCAAAACGCGCCGCCACAGTCGCCGTCGCTACGCCGTGCTGGCCAGCGCCGGTTTCGGCGATGATCCGCGTCTTGCCCATGCGGCGGGCGAGCAAGATCTGCCCGATGCAATTGTTGATCTTGTGGGCGCCGGTGTGATTAAGCTCGTCACGCTTGAGGTAAATCTTTGCGCCCCCCAATTCGTCGGTCAGCCGCTCGGCAAAATAAAGCGGGCTGGGGCGGCCGACATAATGCTTGAGCAGGTCTTCAAGCTCGGCATGGAACGCCGGATCGGCCTTGGCGGTGATATACGCCTGTTCCAGTTCAAGGATCAGCGGCATCAGCGTTTCGGCGACGTAACGCCCACCGAATTCACCGAAATGGCCGTTGGCGTCGGGGCCGGATCGCAAGGACGTGATGGGGGCGTTCATGCTGATCTCACTTCGCTGGCAAAGGCCATGATCTTGTCCACCGATTTCACCCCAGCCCCTGCCTCGACGCCCGATGATACATCAACCAGCGCTGGCTGAACCACCCGCACCGCTTCGGCAACATTGGCGATACCCAGCCCGCCGGCCAGACCAAAGCGCCGCGCCGGCCGGGTTTGGGCCAACAGCCGCCAATCAAAGGACAGCCCGTTGCCGCCGGGCAACGGCGCGTCGTTAGGCGCTTTGGCATCGAGGAGCAACAGGTCGGCCGGGCCGGCTGCGATTTGCGCGGCCTGAATATCGGCGCGGGTTTTCACGCCCGCCGCCAGCCACACCGGCAGATTGTGGCGCGATTGCAATTGCGCCACGCGGTCTGGCCCAGTGTCGTGCAGTTGCAATATTGTGATGCCAGCTGTAATCACGGCAGCGACCAGCGCGTCATCGGGGTTGACCAGCACTGCCACCCGGCCAATGCCCGCCGGCACACGAGCGATCAACGGCGCGGCGCCGGCCGGATCGAGGTGGCGCGGGCTGGGCGGGAAAAACACAAATCCCAAATGCGCAGCGCCGGCGGCAATCGCGGCGTCCACCGTTTCGGGGGTTGAAAGCCCGCAAATCTTGAACGGCGTGGCGCTCACAGGCTGGCAGCGATTTGCGCGGCAGCCGCAGCCGGATCGGGCGCGGACGTGATCGGGCGGCCGATGACGAGCACCCCCGCCCCGGCCGCAAGCGCCTGTGACGGTGTCATCACGCGTTTCTGATCCCCCACATCGCTGCCGGCCGGGCGCACGCCGGGGACAACGAACAGGCCATCGGCCCATTGCGCTTTGATGGCGGCAACTTCGTGCGGCGAACACACGATCCCGTCCAGCCCCGCAGCGCGCACCAGCAGCGCCAGCCGCACAGCCTGAGCCGCGGCGCCATCGGGCACCCCGGCATCAAGCAGATCCGCAGCATCAAGGCTGGTGAGCACGGTAACGGCAACCACGCGGGTGCTTGCCGGCGCAGCAGCACGCGCCGCGACCAGCATGGCGCGGCCGCCGGCGGCATGAACGGTGATTATGGCCGGTGCCAGCGCTGCAAGGCTGTGCACTGCGCCGGCCACCGTGTTGGGAATGTCGTGCAATTTCAGATCGAGGAACAGCGGCAACGCCAAGCCCTGCATTACTGCGGCAATGCCGGCCGGGCCGTGTGCGCAGAAAAACTCCAGCCCCAGCTTCACACCGCCAACATGCGGGGCAACAGCCGCCACCAGCGCGCGCGCAGCAGCCACATCGGGCGTATCGATCGCCACGAACACCGGGTTGGCCATGATTGTCAGGCTCCGCTGGTGGGGGCGCTGGTTTGCGTATGTTCAACGCGCGGCGGGCGGGCGCTGCGGCCTGACGCCAGCGGACGCAGCAGCACATGCCAGATCCAGGTGGGGATCACGCCGGCCAGAAAGGCACCGCCAAGCAGCAGCGGCAGCGGCAACGCCTTGGCCGTGCCATCGGGCAGGATGAAATCAACCAATGTCCAGTTGGACGCGGCCAGCAAGATGAAGACTGCGGCCATCGCAGCCAGAAATACCCAGCGGAAAATCGCCCAAGGTCGCATAGCCATGTGCCCTCACAACTCTCCGTCAACCGGGGGGATGCCAGCTTCGGCCAGCGCCGCCATCAGCTTGTGTGCCACATCAGCCAACTGCGCCTCGCTCACGCTGCGCATGACGAAATTTGCGCCGGTCTTGCCTTCGCGCCAGAACGGGTAGGATCCGATCTGCACGCCGGGGTTGTCCTTTTCGGTGCGCTTCAGGATGTCGGCAACGCGGCTTTCCTGTGTCCAGGCCGCCACGGTGCGCGCCAACACCGGGGCGCCGCCGGGCAATTTGCCATCCAGCGCCGCCAGCATGCCTTGGGTGATCATCGGCACACCGGCCATGATGAAGATATTGTCCACCTTGATGCCCGGTGCCTTGGTGCGCGGATTTTCGATCAGGCTGGCACCAGCGGGCGTGCGCGCCATTCGCAGCCGGGCTTGCGTAAGTTGATCGCCATAATGATCGGCGAGGATGGCGCGGGCATCAGGGTGCACGATCACCTCGCGGCCAAGCGCCGCAGCGATGGCATCAACGGTGATATCGTCGTGGGTGGGGCCGATGCCGCCGGTGGTGAACAGATAATCATGGCTGATCCGCAGCGCATTCACCGCGTCGGCAATGGCGTCCATCTCGTCAGAGACCACGCGCACTTCCTTGAGGCGGATACCCTGCACGCCCAGCCACTTGGCCAGATAGGCGGCATTGGCATCCTGCGTGCGGCCCGACAGGATTTCATCGCCGATGATGACCAGGGCGGCGGTGTAGATGCGGCCGGGGTCGCTGGGGCCGGGGTCGCTGGGGCCAAGGTCGTTGGGGCTCAAGTCACTCATGAATGGCGGTTTAGCGCATGGCTGTGCGGCTGGCCATGCCCAATGATGGACTTGGGCAGCGCAAACCCGTAAGTGCGTGAGCATGACGCAAGCGCTCTACACCACGGTAATGGACCCGCACGAAGGCCAACTGCGCCTGCACGGCCCGGCAGCCTTCGAAGGCATGCGGACTGCTGGGCGGCTGGCTGCCGAGGTGCTGGACCACCTGACACCGCATGTGCTGCCGGAAGCGGCGACCATCGATCTCGACACGATGGCTTGGGAATTCGTGCGTGCAGCCGGTGCCAGTTCGGCCACGGTGTTCTATCGCGGCTATTCCCATTCGTTGTGCACATCGGTGAACCATGTCGTGTGCCACGGCATTCCCGGGCCGAAAAAGCTGAAAAGCGGCGATATCATCAACATCGATGTGACCGTGGTGATGGACGGCTGGTATGGCGACACCAGCCGCATGTTTCTGGTGGGCGATGTGCCGATCAAGGCGCGCAAGCTGGTGGACGTCACCTATGAATGCCTGATGCTGGGCATCGAACAGGCCAAGCCCGGCAAGACGCTGGGCGATGTCGGCCACGCCATCCAGACCCACGCCGAACGCAACCGTTTCAGCGTGGTGCGCGATTTCTGCGGGCATGGGCTGGGCCAGGAATTCCACACGGCGCCCAACGTCGTTCACATCGGCAAGCCGGGGCGCGGCGTCGTGCTGCGGCCGGGCATGTTCTTCACCATCGAACCCATGATCAATGCCGGCGGCCCGGCAGTGAAAATCCTCGATGATGGCTGGACGGCGGTAACGCGCGACCGGTCGTTGTCGGCCCAGTTCGAACACAGCATCGGGATCACCGAAACCGGCGCTGAGATTTTCACGTCTTCGCCCAAGGGTTGGCTGGCGCCGCCGTATTCCTGTTGATTGGCGCTTGATCAGCGACGCTTCGGCCGCGGCTTTTTCGCTACGGGTTTGATCACGGGTTTGGGTAGCGGAATCAATCTGTTCACCGTCAGTATCTTCACCGGCGCTTCGATCATCTGGCCCTTCATGGCGCCTTCGCCCTTGGTAACGGAAATCGGCACGGCCAGGATCTTGCGCACCACGTCCATGCCATCGGTTACCCGGCCAAACACGGCATAGCCCAGATTGTCGCCCGGCCCGGCAGGATTGGCATCCAGCGCCTTGAGATTGCCCAGAACAAAGAAGAACTGCGCCTGCGCTGTGCCGGGTGCCCCGCGGGCGAGGCTGATGGCGCCTTCATCATGGGTGAGGCCGGTGGCAGTGGTTGGCTCGTGCGCCACGGGCGGCAGCAACTTGCGCCCATCCTGGATGCCGCCCTGCACCAGGCCGATGCTGCCATCGGGCGTGATCTTGTAGGCCCGATAAAAGGCCGCGCCGTCCAACCGCCTTTCATCGACATGGCGCAGAATGTAGCCGGCGGTGATCGGCGCACGTTGCGTTTCCAGCGCGATGGTGATCGGGCCCAGTTCGGTGGTCAGCACCACTTTCACGGTCGCCGGTTCGGGCGCGGGTTCGGTCGCCGGTGACGGCAGCGCGGCCGGAACGTCCTGCGCCATCACTGGAATGGAAAGCCCCAACAGGACAGCGGCGAGAAGGGTGCGGCGAATCATGACCATATCATAGCCTTGCCGCACGCATTCGCTACAGGTGTTCCCACCTACCAACCCGGCGACCAGCAGCTGCAAACCGGGAAAACGGCGTTGATCCTGATCAAATCACCTGCAACGGCAATCGCAGGAAACGGCGGCCCTTGCTGTCGGCTGGCGGCAGCTCGCCGGCTGCGATGTTCACCTGCAAACTGGGAAGAATCAGCTGCGGCGGCGTCAGCGTGGCATCGCGCGCGCGCCGCATGGCGATGAAATCCGCTGCGGCGACGCCGTCATGCACATGAATGTTGCCTGCCTTCTGCGCCGCCACCGTTGTTTCGCAGGCAAATTCGCTGCGCCCGGCCGGCAGATAATCATGACCAACAAAAATGCGGGTTTCGGGCGGCAGCGCCAGGATCTTGGCGATCGAGGCATGCAGGGTCGCTGCATCGCCGCCCGGGAAATCACAGCGCGCAGTGCCATAATCCGGCATGAACATCGTATCGCCCACAAAAGCGGCATCGCCGATCAGATAGGTGACACAGGCCGGCGTATGGCCGGGTGTGTGCAGCACCCGGATGGTGAGATTGCCAAGCCGCAGAGCGGCGCCGTCGTCCAACAGCATGTCGAACTGGCGGCCATCGGCGGCCAGATCATCCATGCCGAATCGCGGTGCGAATTCGCGCTGTACCTCGCTGATGCGGGCACCGATCACCAGGGGCGCGCCGGTCTTGTCGCGCAGCCAGTGGCCGCCAGCCAGATGATCGGCATGAACGTGGGATTCCATGACATATTTCAACTGCAACTGGCGCTGCTGCGCGGCGGCCAGCAGCCGCTCCAGCCCGGCATGCGATACCACTGCGCCCTTGGGTTCATAATCCAGCACGGCATCGATGATCACGGCGTCGCCCGTGGCCGGATCGGCAACCAGATAGGTCCAAGTGTTGGTGGCCGGATCGAAGAAGGGGGTGACATCGGGGTGATTGGCAGCAGTGGTCATCTATGTTCTCCTGTTGCTTTATATTATCACTTGCTAAATTAGAATCAACTGATATATTTGGCTGCATGATACCTGCCGACCTTGCCGAATTTGAAAAATCCGCTGCCGCAGCCGCCCGGCTGTTGAAAGCCATGGCGCACGATTCCCGCCTGCTGGTGCTGTGCCAGTTGGTCGATGGCGAATTGCAGGCTGGCCAGTTCGCCAGCCGGTTGTCGCAATCGGCGCTGTCGCAGCATCTGGCGGTGCTGCGCGCCGAGGGATTGGTTGTCACCCGCCGCGAAGGCCAGGCGATTGTCTATCGCCTGGCCAATCCAGCGGTGAAGGCCGTGATCACCACGCTTGCCAGCATCTATTGCCCGCCATCCAATGTGCCGGCCGAACATGCGGAGACAGATCTTGTTGAAAACCTTGTCCCCTTCTGAAGCAGCGTCGCTGGTCGCTGCCGGCCACGCCGCGCTGGTGGATGTACGCGAAGCCGATGAATTCGCTTCTCGCCACATTCCCGGCGCGCTGTCGCTACCGCTCAGCCTGCCCGATACCGGCCCGCTGGCCTGCGGAATGAACAGCAGCGTGATCTTCACCTGCCAGACCGGTCGGCGCACAAGCGCCAGCAGTGGCCGGCTGCTGGCCCGGGTGCCGGGCGGCAGCGCCTGGATGCTGGAAGGCGGCGTGGATGCCTGGGCCCGCGCCGGCCTGCCGATCGCCGGCCGGGAAGCCGCTATCCCGCTGCCGATCATGCGGCAGGTGCAGATCGCGGCCGGGCTGCTGGTGCTGGCCGGCGTGATGCTCAGCATCTTTGTGGCACCGCCATGGATCGCGCTGGCCGGCTTTGTCGGCGCCGGGCTCAGCTTTGCCGGCATCACCGGCTGGTGCGGCATGGCGCAATTGCTGGCCGTGATGCCGTGGAACCGGCGCCCAGCCTGAACCAAGCGCCTGAACTATTGGGCTTGATGCCATGATCGAAAGCCTGCTGGCCGCCTTGGGCGGCGCCATCATTGCCTTGTTGCTCGGCCTGTTCGGCGGCGGCGGATCGGTGCTGGCCACCCCGTGGCTGCTGTATGCCGTGGGCATCACCGATCCCCACGTGGCAATCGGCACCGGCGCGGCGGCCGTTGCCCTCAATGCCGGTGCCAATCTGCTGCTGCAAGCCCGCGCCGGCACGGTGAAATGGCCGT
>NZ_JBDNFM010000193.1:0-12280 GCF_041689835.1 Sandarakinorhabdus sp. | reverse complement strand
TTATGGCCGTCGCAAGAACACCATCCGCATCGCCCGCCAAGCGGTTGAAAAGGCTGGGCAATATGCCTACCGCGATCGCAAGGTCAACAAGCGCAATTTCCGCGCGTTGTGGATCCAGCGCATCAACGCCGCCGTCCGCGCGGAAGGCCTCACCTACAGCCAGTTCATGAACGGCGTGAAGATCGTGGGCCTGACCATCGATCGCAAGGTCATGGCCGATCTGGCCATGAACCAGCCCGAAAGCTTTACCACCATCATCGGCCAGGTGAAGGCCGCTCTTGAGGCGAAGGCCGCGTAAGCTTACGCAGCCCGTAATGCTGAAAGGGGCGCGCGCCTTCACAGGCGCTGCGCCCCTTTTTCGTTTTCAGTCCCCGGTTTACAGGCCATCCCATGAGCACCGATACCAGCCACTTGCAGGCCGATACCTTGGCCGCCATCGCCGCCGCCGCCGCGCCAGACGCGCTGGAGGCGGTGCGCGTGGCCGCCATGGGCAAACAGGGCAGCATCACCGCGCTGCTGAAAACGCTGGGCGGCATGAGCCCGGACGCGCGCACCGTTGCCGGCCCGGCCTTCAACGGCCTGCGCGAAACCGTGACGGCTGCGCTGGCGGAAAAAAAGGCCGCGCTCGATGAGGCGGCACTGAACGCCAAGCTGGCCGCGGAACAGCAGGACATGACCCTGCCCGTCGCTCTGGCGCCGTCGGGCTCCATCCACCCAGTGAGCCAGGTGATGGACGAACTCGCCGAAATTTTTGCCGATCTGGGTTTCGCCGTCGCCGATGGCCCGGAGATCGAGGACGACTGGCACAATTTTTCCGCGCTCAACATCCCGGAAAGCCACCCGGCGCGCGCCATGCACGATACGTTCTACATCGACGGCCAGCCCAATATGGTGCTGCGCACGCACACATCGCCGGTGCAGATCCGCACGATGATGAGCCAGAAGCCCCCCATCCGCATCATCGCGCCGGGCCGCGTGTATCGCAGCGATTCCGATGCCACCCACACACCGATGTTCCACCAGATCGAAGGCCTGGTGATCGACAAGGGCATCACGCTGGCGCACCTGCGCTGGACCCTTGAAACCTTCATCAAGGCCTTTTTCGAAGTGGACGACGTCGTGCTCCGCTTCCGCCCGTCCTACTTCCCGTTCACCGAGCCGTCGGTGGAGGTGGACGTTGGTTATTCGTCCAAAACCGGCAAACCCGCCGGCGCCGGCCAGGTCGACAAATGGCTTGAAGTGCTGGGCAGCGGCATGGTCCACCCGCGCGTGATCGCCGCCTGCGGGCTCGATCCCGATGAATGGCAGGGCTTTGCCTTCGGCACCGGCGTCGATCGGCTGGCCATGCTCAAATACGGCCTCACCGATCTGCGCGCCTTTTTCGATGGCGACAGCAAGTGGCTCAAACACCACGGCTTCTCGGCCTTTGATCTGCCCTCCATCTCTGCCGGAGCCACCTCGTGAAGTTCACCCTGACTTGGCTCAAGGACCATCTGGGCACCGCTGCCAGCGTCGACGAGATTGCTGCCGCGCTGACCAATTGCGGGCTTGAGGTGGAAGCCATCGAAAACCCGGCTGAGGCGCTGGGCGCGTTCACCGTCGCCCATGTGTTGTCGGCGGAGCGTCACCCGCAGGCTGACAAATTGCAGGTGCTCAGCGTCGATATCGGCACCGGTGCGCCCGTACAGGTGGTGTGCGGCGCGCCCAATGCACGTGCCGGCATGAAGGGCGTGTTCGGCGCGCCCGGCACCTTCGTTCCGGGCAGCGGCATCACGCTGAAGGTGGCGGCGATCCGCGGCGTCGAATCGTCCGGCATGATGTGTTCGATGCGCGAGCTTGAACTGTCGGACGAGCATGACGGCATCATCGCACTTGCGGACGATGCGCCGGTGGGCGCGCGTTATGTCGATTGGGCCGGGATGAACGATCCGGTGTTCGATATCGCCATCACCCCCAACCGGCAGGAATGCCTGGGTGTGCTCGGCATCGCGCGCGATCTGGCGGCCGCCGGCATCGGCACGCTTAAAACGCGCACAATTGCGCCCGTGGCTGGCGCCTTCCCGATGCCGCGCCCGATCACCATCGAAGACGCAGCTGGCTGCCCCGCCTTCGCCGCCCGCATCGTGCGCGGCGTCAGCAATGGCGTGTCGCCGGAATGGCTGCAACGCCGCCTGCGCGCTGTCGGCCTGCGCCCGATTTCGGCGCTGGTCGACATCACCAATTTCCTGTCGATCGACAGCGGCCGCCCGCTGCACGTCTACGACGTCGCCAAGTTGACAGGCGGCCTCACCGCACGCCGCGCCCGCACCGGCGAAACTGTGCTGGCGCTCAACGGCAAGACCTATGCGCTTGATGACAGCATGACCGTGATCGCCGACGATGCCCAAGTCCACGACATCGGCGGCATCATGGGCGGCGAACACAGCGGCTGCAGCGAAACCACCACCGACGTGCTGATCGAGGCGGCGTATTTCACCCCCGAACGCATCGGCACCACAGGCCGCGCCCTCGGCATCAATTCCGACGCCCGCGCCCGGTTCGAGCGCGGCGTCGATCCGCTGTTCGTGGTGCCCGGCCTCGAACTCGCCACCCGCATGGTGCTCGATTTGTGCGGCGGGCAAGCATCGGAAATGGTCGTCGCCGGCACAATTCCCGACACTGCGCGCAGCGTCGCTTATCGCCCCGCCCGTGTGCTCGGCCTCGCCGGGCTGGATGTGGCGGCGAATGAACAGGAAGCCATCCTCACCCGTCTGGGTTTCGGAGTGACACACACGGGAACTGGCGGCCAACCGTGGCAAGTTTCGGTGCCGTCATGGCGCCGCGATGTCGATGGCGAGGCCGATCTGGTCGAGGAGGTTGTGCGCATCCACGGCCTAGACAAGGTGCCGGCCACGCCGCTTTCGCGCGCCGCAGGTGTCGCCGCGCCCACCGCCACCCCGCTGCAACGCAGCCAGCGCCGCCTTCGCCGCGTGCTCGCAGCCCGCGGCCACGACGAAGCCATCACTTGGAGCTTCCTGCCGCCCGCCGATGCGGATGCGTTCGGCGGCGCGGCCTTCAGCCTCGCCAATCCGATTTCCGCCGACATGGCCGCCATGCGCCCCAGCCTGCTGCCCGGCCTGCTGTCGGCCGCCGCGCGCACCATGGACCGCGGCACGGCCAGCGTGCGCCTGTTCGAACTGGGCCAGCGCTATCTTGCCGACGGCGAACGCCCCACCGCCGCCATCCTGCTCGCCGGCGAGGCGCGCGGGCGTGACTGGCGCAGCGGCCCGGCGACGAAACCCGATGCCTATGACGCCAAGGCCGAAGCGCTGGCGGCATTGGCCGCGCTGGGCGCGCCGGTGCAGCGCCTTCAGGTCGCCCCGACGGCGCACGGCTGGTGGCACCCTGGCCGCGCTGGCCGGCTGGTGTTGGGCAAGGCAGTACTAGCGGATTTCGGCATCATCCACCCGCGCATTAGCGCCCGGATGGGCGTCAAAGGCCCGGTGGCCGCCGTGGAACTCTACCTTGATGCGCTGCCGCCGCGCAGCCGCAAGCCCGGTGCCTATGCACCCAACCCGCTGCTGCCGCTCAGCCGCGATTTCGCCTTCGTGGTGGATGAAAACCTGCCCGCCGACAGCCTGCTGCGTGCCGTGGCCGGGGCCGACAAGGTGCTGATCGCCGGCGTCAGCCTGTTCGATCGCTACAGCGGGCCGGGCGTGGCACCCGGAAAACTCAGCCTGGCGGTCGCCGTGGCCTTGCAACCCACCGCCGCGACCCTGACCGAAGCCGAGATCGAAGCGGTGAGTGCCAAGGTGGTCGCGGCAGCCGCCAAGCTGGGCGCGACCCTGCGCAATTAATTCCCGCGCGGGGCCGGCAGATCCTGCTGGGTGACGGGTGACAGGCGGATTTCGACGCGGCGGTTCTGGCTGCGGCCGGCATCGCTGTCGTTGCTGCCCACCGGCATTTGCGCGCTATATCCGCGCGTCGCCATGCGCGCCCGCTGCACACCCTGATATTGCAGGTAATCCGCCACCGCGCTGGCGCGGCGTTCCGAAAGCGGCTGGTTGATCGCGTCGCCGCCGGTTGAATCGGTGTGGCCGGTCACATCGATGAAGGTCGATTGATAGCTGGCCAGCGTTTTCGCGACCTGATCGAGCGCCGGGCGCATGTCGGGCCGCACACTGGCCTGATTGGTGTCAAACGCGATGCCAGAAGGCAGCTTGATGGCGATTTCGTCGCCGCGCTGTTCCACTTCGATGCCGGTGCCCGCCGTGCGCTGCTTCAGTTCGCGCGCCTGCTTGTCCATGTAACTGCCCACGGCGCCGCCGGCGATGGCGCCAACGCCTGCCCCGATCAGCACTTCGGCGCGGTTGTTGCGCCCGCCGAGCAAGGCACCCAGCAACGCGCCGGCACCCGCGCCAGCCGCAGCCGTGCCTGCGGGGCGCGAAATGCGCCTGCCGCCGGTTTCAGGATCGGTGACACAGCCGCCCAGCGCCACTGCGCTGGCAACCATGCCGATGGTGATAAGATGCTTCATTGCTGTTTTCTCCTGTTGGTGGGCGGCACATGACAGACGCATGGTGGCCGTATGATGAACGGGCTTTGCAGCACCGCCCTGCTTCCCGTATGAAGGCATTGAGCGGGCACCTTGGCCCCGCGTTGCCGTTTCGGAGCGTATGGCCCCCTTTCCCTGGCTGGATGCTGCAACCATCGCTGCCTTGATCCTGCTCAACGGCTTTTTCGCCATGTCGGAGCTGGCGATCGTCTCGGCACGTCGCCCGCGGCTGCGTGGGCTGGCCGAACGCGGATCATCGGGTGCCAGAACAGCCCTGAAACTCGCTGAAAATTCCGGCCGCTTTCTGTCGGGCGTGCAAATCGGCATCACGCTGGTGGGCATCATCAACGGCGCCTATTCGGGTGCCACGCTGGCCAAGCCGGTGGGCGACCGGCTGGCACTGTGGTTCGGCCTGCCGGCGCATGCGGCCGAAGAAACCGGTTTTGCCGTGGTGATCGTAGTCGCCACCTATCTGTCGCTGATCGTCGGAGAACTGGTGCCCAAACAGTTTGCGCTGCGCAGCCCCGAAGCCATCGCCGTGAAAGTCGCACCGATCATGGCGGTGTTTGCCCGTTTCACCACGCCGTTCGTGTGGGCGCTTGATCACAGCAGCCGGCTGGTGTTCCGCCTGCTCGGCCAGAGCCGTTATGCCGATCAATCCGTCACCGAAGAGGAATTGCGCTCGGTCGTGGCCGAAGCCGCCACCGCCGGCGTGATCGACGCCGAAGAAAGCGACATGATATCGGGCATCATGCGGCTGGCTGATCGCCGGGTGCGCGGTGTGATGACCCCGCGCGGCGAAGTGGAATGGATCGATGCCGATGCCCCCGAAGACGTAGTGCGCGCCCGGCTGGCCGCCACCCCGCACAGCCGTATCCTGGTGGCGCGCGGCGGGGTGGACGATATCATCGGCGTGCTGCAATCGCGCGATGTGGTGCAGGCGTTGATCGAAGGCCGCCGCCTTGATCTGGCGGCGCTGGCACGGCAGGCGCCGGTGCTGCCCGATGTGGTGGATGCCGTCGAAGCCCTGAATGCGCTGCGCGATTCCGATATCCCGATGGCGCTGGTGCACGATGAATATGGCCATTTCGAAGGCATCGTGACCCCGTCCGATCTGTTGTCGGCGATTGCCGGGGCGTTCCGCAGCGATGTTGACGACATGAACGATCCGCCCGCCGTCGAACGCGACGATGGCAGCTGGCTGATATCGGGCGCGCTGCCGGTGGATGAACTGGCGCACCGGCTGGGGGTGCCGCTGCCGCTTGAGCGCGATTACGAAACCGTGGCCGGCCTGGCGCTGGAACAGCTGCGCCACCTGCCGCAAACCGGCGAGCGTTTTCGCGTGGGGCAATGGCAATTCGAAATCATCGACATGGATGGCCGCAAGATCGACAAGTTGCTGGCCAGCCGCGCGGCAAACGGCGCGCCATGATGCGCCGCGCGGGGTTGCTGCTGATGGCGCCCTTGCTGCTTGGCGCGGCGCCTGCTGCACCCGCCGCGCCCACACCGCCACTGCCCAAGAAGGTCGATCTTGGCCCGGATGCCTATCCCGAAACCGCACGCAATGCCGGGGTGGAAGGCGATATCGCCATCGAACTGCAGATCGATGGCAAGGGCGTTGTCACCGGCTGCGATGTGACCAAGGGCGCGGAGCTGCCATCGGAATTGGCGGCCGGCACCTGCGCGCTGGCCAAGGCCAATTGGCGTTTCCTGCCGGCGCGCGGCGCTGCCGGCCAGAACGTGCCGGGCCGCGTCACCTATGCCATCGCCTTTCGCATCTCGCGGCGCTGCCCGCCGCCCAGTAACGAGACGATTTGCGTTTTCCTGTAAATCAGCCCTGCTGCTTTTCGGTGCCGGCATAAGGCGGCACCGACGGCGCGCGGGCATCGAGATTGACCCACAATGCCATGCCGGCCGCCAGCACGATGGCCAGCACGCCGAGCAACACGACCGGCCGCCGTTGATTGAAGGGGGTGGGGCCATCAGGCATGAGCGGCGCCAACAGCGCCAGCACCGGAAACAGCAGCGGCGCCGTGGCATACGGCAGGGCCGCGCCGACGCCGAGAAAAGCGAAGTGAAACAGTTCCGCGCCCAGCGCCACGCCGGGAATGGCGAGCAGCGCCGCCGGGGCCACCTGCATTACCCCCGATCCGCCCGGCCGTGCCCCCAGCGCCGCGCCGATGGCCGCGAGCAGCGCCGGCCACGCCAGCACCGGCCCAGCGCCCGGCAGCAGGATTTGCGCCGCCAGCGCACCAGCAAAGCACAATGCGGCCCACATCAACCAGCGATCCCACAGGCTGCCAGCCGGGGCGGCAGCAAGGAATGCGACCAGCGCCAGAGCCGCCAATGCCGCCGCCACTTCCAGCCGCGGCAGTGCCGCCAGCCGGTCATAATATTCCGCCCCGACGCTGCCCGACAACAGATTGAGGCCGAACATCAGCAGCCCGGCGATAACAACGGCGAGCACCGCCTGCCCCAGCGCCAGCAGCGCGCCGCCCAGCGACCATTCACGGCGGCGCCACACCGTTGCGAGCACGATCAGCGCGGCAGTGACCCCAAGCAGCGCCCAGCCAGTGGCCGGCGCATAGACGATGATGCCGACCAGCGGCGCCGAAGCAAACACGGCATTGCCAGTGCGTGCTGGCAATGCAGCCGCCGTGACCAGATCGCGGGTAATGCCCAGCGCGCTATCACCCAGATGCTGCAACGCGCCTTGATCAAGCCGGTCGGGCGTCATCAACGGGCTGTGATAGCCCCACGCATCGCCGATGAAGGCAAAGTTGAGCCCGGCCATGCCGCGGTTTTTCGCAGGAGTGAAATCGGTGTCGTTGGGCAGGCTTTCATACAAGGTAACGGCAAGGCTGCTCGCCGAAGCACCCGGTGCAGCGGCCGCAAGCCGGCGCACGAGATCACCGTTTTGCGGCCCCGTCTGGAACATCATCGCCCGGCCGCCGCCGCCGCGCGCTTCAAGGTTGATGAGCACGCCAATACGGCTGGCGATCGGATCGGCAGCCGCGCCTGGCGCGAATATCGCACGCGCACCCACCAGCCCCAATTCTTCGGCATCGGTGAAGATCAGCACCAGATCGCGGCTCTGGCTGGCGGCGGGGATGGCGCGCGCCGTTTCCAGCGCGGCCGCAACCCCGGCAATATCGTCGGCTGCCCCCGGCGATGCCCACACCGAATCGTGGTGCGCCAGCAGCGCGATGGCCGGCGCTTGCCGATCCAGGCCGGGGCGCACCGCAACGATGCTGATCGCCGGCGCATTCGGGTTGCCGCCCCGTTTCGCCAGCAGTTGTGCTGCCCGATCGGGCAGCGGCGTCACCACCCGGCGGGTTGCAAATCCAAGCCCGGCCAGCCGCCCTTCCAGATGCGCGATCACCGCCGCGCTGGCGGCCGTCCCGGTGGGGTGGGGTTCGCGCGCCAGTATCCGCACATCGGCCATGGCGCGCCCGGCGCTGAACTGATCGGCCGGGGCGCTGGCATCTACCGGCGCGGGCGTCTGCACGCTCCACCAGCCCAGCAGCAGCCCGGCAGCAAGCGTGACAAGGAACAGCGGCCAGCGGTTCACGCTTTTACTGCGCTCCCAGCTTCTGCGCCTGCGCCCACGCCAGATCGGCCAGCGCTTCGAAACCTTCGGCAGACTTGCGCGCATGTTCCGATGTCGCGGTGCCGCGGATCACCCGCCCCTTGATGCCGTGGATGATGCCCGCCAACCGGAACATGTTGTAGGCGACATAAAAATCAATGTCCGGAATGCCCGTGCGCCCGGTGCGGCGGCAATAGGCGTCGACATATTCCTGCTCGCTCGGCAGGCCCAACGCATCGAGATCGTTGCCGATCAGCCCGGTCGTGGTGCTGGGCGGCATGCGGTACATCATCAGGTGGTAGGAAAAATCCGCCAGCGGATGGCCCAGCGTCGAAAGCTCCCAATCAAGCACCGCCAGAACGCGCGGCTCGGTTGGATGGAAAATCATGTTGTCACAGCGATAATCGCCGTGAACGATGCTCACTTCGTCGCCGGGCGGGATGTTGGCGGGCAGCCATTCGACCAACTTGTCCATCGCCGGATAGCGGCCGGCGTCGACATCCTCCAGATACTGCCTGGACCAGCGCCCGATTTGCCGCGCGAAATAATTGCCCGGCTTGCCGAAATCACCCAGCCCCGCGGCGACCGGATCGATCATGTGCAGATCGGCCATCGTCTTGTTCATGGCGTCGAAATAGGCACGGCGTTCTTCGCGCGGCACGCTGGGAAAGGTCGTGTCCCAGATCACCCGGCCATCAACACAGTCCATGATGTAAAACCACGTGCCGATCACGTCATTGTCCTGGCACAGGCCAAACGTGCGCGCCGCCGGAAAACCTTGCGCGTGCAGCGCCGTGATCACCTTGTATTCGCGGTCAACGGCGTGGGCCGACGGTAGCAGCTGGCCCGGCGGCTTGCGGCGCAGCACATAATTCTGCCCCGGCGTGATCAATTTGTAGGTTGGGTTCGATTGCCCGCCCTTGAACTGTTCGATGCCCAGCGGCCCGGCATAGCCTGCCACATTGGCATGCATCCAATCCGCCAGCCGCCCGGCGTCGATCTCCTGTCCGGCGCGCACCGCACTGGTGCCCGAAAATTGCTCTTGCCGATCGCTCATGCGCTTGTCCCCCTCAGGCGGTCTTGCCGATATCCCGCCGGAAATGGCCGCCATGCCACTTGATCTTGCGAATAGCCGCATAGGCGAGCGCGCGCGCCTCGGAAATATCATGGCCCAGCGCCGTCACAGCCAAGACCCGCCCGCCGGCCGCCACCAGCCGGCCATCGTCGCTGCGCCCGGTGCCGGCGTGGAACACACGCACCCCCAGCGCTTCGGCGGCGCCAATGCCCTCGATCACCGTGCCGGCCACCGGCTTCCACGGATAGCCACTGGCAGCCATCACGATGGTGACAGCGGCATCCTGGCTGAACACCGGATCGACGCTGGCCAGCGTGCCGGTTGCCGCAGCCCACATCAGTTCCACCGCATCCGATTCCAGCCGCATCAACAATGCCTGCGCTTCGGGGTCGCCCAGCCGCACGTTATATTCGATCAGCATCGGGCCATCGGCCGTCAACATCAGCCCGGCATACAAAAAGCCCTGAAACGGCGTGCCGCGCGCCTGCATCGCCGCCAGCGTCGGCAGCACAATCTCGTCCATCGCCTGTTGCTGCAGGGCCGGGGTCAACTGCAGCGACGGGGAGAATGCCCCCATGCCGCCGGTGTTGGGGCCCTGGTCGCCGTCGCGCAGCCGCTTGTGATCCTGCGCCGATGGCAGCACCCGCACGGTTTGCCCGTCGGTGAGGATGAACAGGCTGGCTTCCGGCCCTTCCAGGCATTGTTCCACCACCACCGGGCCATGGATTTCGGCCAGCGCCGCCAGGCCTTCCTCGTTGCTTTCCGCCACCGTCACGCCCTTGCCGCCAGCCAGGCCATCGGCCTTCACCACCACCGGCAGCGGGTGCACGGCAACATAATGATGGGCATCGGCAGCACTGGCAAAGCGCCGGAACCGCGCTGTGGGGATATCGTATTCAGCGCACAAATCCTTGGTGAAGCCCTTGGAGGCTTCCAGTTCCGCCGCTGCCGCCGATGGGCCAACCACCGCCACGCCCGCATTTCGCAGCGCATCGGCAACGCCGGCCACCAGCGGCGCTTCCGGGCCAACCACGACCAGCGCGATGCCTTCGCGCGCCACAAAATCAACCACGGCTTGGCGGTTGGTGATGTCCAGCGCCGCACATTCCGCCACATCGGCGATGCCGGCATTGCCCGGCGCGCACACGATGCGGGCGCAGCGCGGCGACTGGCGCAGCCGCCAGCACAGGGCGTGTTCGCGGCCGCCGCCGCCAAGCACAAGGATCGCAACGGAATCGGGGCATACACTCATGCCCCCTCCCTATCATGCAAGGATGACGCGACAAGGATGTTTCCCGCGCGGCGGCCACGGTTTAAGGAAGGCGGGTGAATGACAGCCCAGAACATGCGCAAGACACCGGCCAGGCCAACACGCCCGAATATTCGGTGAGTGAAATTGCCGGCGCGCTGAAACGCACGGTGGAAACCGCCTTTGGCCACGTGCGCGTGCGCGGCGAGCTTTCCAGCTTTCGCCGCCAATCCAGCGGTCACTGGTATGGCAGCCTCAAGGACGAACGCGCCCTGATCGATCTGGCGATGTGGCGCGGCCCCGCCGCCGCCCTCAGCTTCCGCCCCGAAGACGGCATGGAAGTGATCGTCACCGGCAAGCTGACCACCTATCCCGGCCGTTCGAAATATCAGCTGATTATCGAACGCATGGAACCCGCCGGCGTCGGCGCGCTGCTCGCCCAGATCGAGGCGCGGCGGCTGAAGCTGCAAGCCGAAGGTCTGTTCGATCCGGCGCGCAAGCAACAATTGCCGTGGCTGCCGGGCGTCATCGGCGTCGTCACCAGCCCCACCGGCGCCGTGATTCGCGATATCCTGCACCGGCTGGCCGATCGTTTCCCGCGCCGCGTGCTGGTGTGGCCGGTATCGGTGCAGGGTGATGGTGCCGCCGCGCAAGTTGCCGCCGCCATCGCCGGTTTCAACGCCATTGCGCCCGGCGGGTTGGTGCCGCGCCCCGATCTGATCATTGTGGCGCGCGGCGGCGGTTCGATCGAGGATCTGGCCGCCTTCAACGAAGAAAATGTCGTACGCGCCGCCGCCGCCAGCCGCATCCCGCTGATCAGTGCGGTGGGCCACGAAACCGATACCACCCTGATTGATTACGCATCGGATTGGCGCGCCCCTACACCCACCGCTGCCGCCGAACGCGCCGTACCGGTGCGCGCCGAACTTGCCGCGTCCATCGCGATGCTGGCCGGGCGGCTGGATGCCGGCGCGGTGCGCGGCTGGAAATTGCGCCGCGAACGCAGCGAGGCGCTGGCCCGCCGCCTGCCGCAGCCGCGCAATCTGATTGGCCTTGCCGCCCAGCGCATCGATGATCTGGCCGAACGCCTGCCCAACGCCTTGAATGCCCGCGCCGCGCAGGTGGCCTTGCGCCTGACCAGCGCCGCCGCGCGCCTGCGGCCGGCGCTGCTGAATGCACGGCTCGAACGCAGCGCCGAACGGCTGGCCGGGGCGGCGGCGCGGCTGGCCCCGGCGCTGGCGCGGCCATTGAATGTGGATGCGCAAAAACTGGCGCGCGTCGGCGGGGCCTTGCGCCCCTTCCTGATCGAAACACGGCTGGCCGCCGCTTCGGCGCGGCTGGCGCAGGCCGGGCGCATGCTCGACAGCCTGGGGCCGCAGCAGGTGCTGGCCCGGGGTTATGCCATTGTCATCGGCCCGGATGGCCACGTCGTCGCCTCGGCCAGCGCCGCAGCGGCAAGGCCGCGCTTGACGATCCGTTTTGGCGATGGCGAAACACCGGTGTTCACCGCGCCCGTTCCGCCACAGGGGAGTTTGTTCTGATGCTCGATCGTTTTGGCCGTTCCGCCCGCCTGCGCTACGAATCGGGCAGCTTCCGGGTGCTGGAGCCAGGCGAATATGTGATCTGCGCCGTCACCAGCCAGCGCATCCCGCTGGCGAGCCTGCGTTACTGGAGCCACGAACTGCAGGAAGCCTATTTCAGCGCCGATGCCGCCACCGCGCGCTATGCCGAAGTTCGCGCCAAGGGGGCGCTGCCGGCCTGATGCGCTTTTTCGCCCTGCCGGTGCTGCTGGCATCAACAGCGATCACCGGGGCGGCGGCGCCGTTGCCGCTG
>NZ_JBDNFM010000192.1:0-13941 GCF_041689835.1 Sandarakinorhabdus sp. | reverse complement strand
TTTGGCGGGGCCGCAGCGGCGGAGTGAATATGTTCCCCTCCCCGTCAGGGGAGGGGTTAGAGGTAGGGCCGCTTCGGGGGCGCCGCCCGGTGTTGCAATCCAGACTTCCCCACCCCCGACCCCTCCCCTGAAGGGGGGGGGAGGAGAGATGCAAATGACCATTCACACCCCGATCTGTGACCTGCTTGGTGTCGAACATCCCGTGTTGCTTGCCGGCATGGGCGGCGTTTCCTATGCCGAGGTTTGCGCGGCCGTTTCGGCGGCGGGCGGCTTTGGCTCGCTTGGCATGGCCGGGCTGTCGCCGCGGTTCATTGCCGATCAGATGGCGCGGGTGAAAGACCTGACCGACAAGCCGTTCGGCGTCGATCTGCTCACGGCGCAGCCCGAAACGCTCACCGCCACGGTCGATGTGATCATCAAGGGGGGCGCCAAGGCGTTTATTGCCGGGCTGGGCGTGCCGGTGGCGATCATCACCGAACTGAAACAGGCTGGCATTGTGGTGATGTGCATGGCCGGCAACGTGAAGCACGCGGTGAAGGCCGCCGAAGCCGGCTGCGACGTGGTGATTGCCCACGGCACCGAAGCCGGCGGCCATACCGGCAGCGTTGCTTCGGTGGCGCTGTGGCCGCAGTGCGTGGACGCGGTCGATATACCGGTGGTGGCTGCTGGCGGGCTTTATGATGGGCGCGGGCTGGCGGCGGCGCTGGCGTTTGGCTGTGTCGGTGTGTGGATGGGCACCCGCTTCATCGCCAGTCACGAGGCGCACGCCGGGCAGGCTTATAAGGACGCCATCGTGAGCATGAGCGAAAGCGACACAGTGATCAGCAAGGTGTTCACCGGCAAAACGCTGCGCGCCATCGTCAACGACAGCAACCGCGATTTCGACAACCGCACCGCCAAGCCCTTCTTCGCGCAGGTGAGCGAATCGGTGCAGCTCAATCGGCTCGGGCCGATCGCGGGCGTGCTCGAGGTGATCCCCGAAACCCAGTGTCTGGCAGCCGGGCAAGGCGGCGGCGGCATTGCCGAAATCCTTCCCGCCGGCGAGATTGTGCGCCGCACCGTGGCCGAAGCCGAAAGCGCCATGGCCGGCATGCGGCGGTTCGGCTGATGCGCGCGCTGCTGATTGCGGCTGTGCTGGCCGCGCCGTTGCTGGCCGCGCCGTCGCTGGCCACAGATGGCCCCGTTTTCAAGGGTTTCGGCGCGCACACGCCGGTGGAGCACGACGTCACCATCCCCAAGGGCATGGTGCTGCGCCATGTCTATGACGTCACCGCTGCGACCCCCGGCAAACGCAATCCCGGTTTTGAAACGGCGGCGCGCTTTATCAACAGCCATGTGGCGAACGGCATGTCCGAGCGCGACGTGGCGGTGGCGGTTGTGGTGCACGGGCCGGCCATTGCCGAGCTGACCAAGCCCGACATTTATGCCGGCCGCAACACGGGCGCCGCCAACGCCAGCGAAGCCATGGTGAAGGAAATGCTCGCCAAGGGCGTGCGCTTTTTGGTGTGCGGGCAAGCCGCCAACGCCATGGGCGTGAAAAAGGCCGATCTGCTGCCCGGCGTCGAACTGGCCATTTCTGCCAGCAGCGCCCACGCCGTCCTGCAAGCTGAGGGCTACACGCTCAATCCGTTCTGAAAGGCTCACCATGGTGCGTGCTGCTGCTTTGTCGTTACTGTTGCTGGCAGCGCCAACGCTGGCGCAATCGCGGGAAGGCTTCATCGCCGGCCCGGTGTTGCCCGATGTGGGCCCGATCGCGCCGGTGCAATCCGATCTGCCCATCCCCACGGGCGCCCAATTCAAGATTGCCTTTGATCTGCACATCAAGGCCGATGCCGGTGGTCTCAGCCGCCAGATCGAAACCGCGGCGCGCACCCTCAACATGCACGTTGCCGCCGGTGTGCCGCAAAAGGATGTGCAGATCGTCCTGATCGCCCACGGGCCTGCCGCGATGGATCTGCTCAAGCCGGAAGCCTTTGCCGCGCGCAACGACGGCAAGACCAATGGCAGCCTTGCCGCCGTACAGAAGCTGCTGGGCCAGGGTGTCGAGATTTATCTCTGCGGGCAGACCGCCGCGAACCAGAAGATCAGCAAGGCCGATCTCATCCCCGGCGTGAAAATGGCGCTTTCGGCGATCACCGCGCACGCGCTTTATCAGCAGCGCGGTTACACGCTCAACCCGTTCTAATCCTTCAGGCTAGGCGCGCGGGCAGCGGCTTCGCCGGCATCGCCCGCTGGCCCCGGCACGCCTGAATCCACCCGGCCTGCTGCCGCCATGTGGATGGCTTTGCGGATGCGCGGATAGGTGCCGCAGCGGCACAGGTTGGTGATGGCGGCATTGATATCGTCGTCCGAAGGGTTGGGCTTGTCCTTCAGCAGCGCCGCCGCCGCCATGATCATGCCGGATTGGCAATAACCGCATTGCGGCACTTGCACGGCAATCCACGCCTGTTGCAGCGGGTGGTCGCGATTGTCGGACAGGCCTTCGATGGTGGTGACGAACGTGCCTTCCAGATCGGCGATGCTCACCTGGCAGCTGCGCGCTGCCTTGCCATCGACATGCACGGTGCAGGCCCCGCAAAGGCCGGCGCCGCAGCCATATTTGGTGCCGGTGAGGCCGGCCGCATCGCGCAACGCCCACAACAGGGGCGTATCGGGTTGCATCAGAAATTCGACAGGATTGCCGTTGACGGTGAACTTGGTCATTCCAGTCCCATAGACTCTCGGAGGCCGCGATGGAACTGAAGACCCTGGATTACAGCGTTGCCGATGGCATCGCCCGCATCACCTTGTGTCGGCCGACCGAGCTCAACACCATGAACGGCGATTTCTGGCCCGAAATGGTGCAGGTGTTCCGCGCCATCGAGCATGACGCGGCCGTGCGCTGCGTCATTATCGCTTCGACCGGCAAGCATTTTACCGCCGGGCTCGATCTCAAATGGGCTGGCGAGGGCATGCTGGCCTCGGGCGAAACAGTCGATCTGGGCCGCCAGCGCGAAGCGTCCCGCCGCCATATCAAGGAATTGCAGGAGAGTTTCAACGTCATCGACAATTGCCGGGTACCGGTGATCGCGGTGTGTCAGGGCGGCTGCATTGGCGGCGGCGTTGATCTGGTGACGGCATGTGACATGCGCATCGCCGCCGCAGACGCCTATTTCACCATTCAGGAAATCAATGTTGCCATCGTTGCCGATGTCGGCACCCTGCAGCGTATTCCGCACCTGTTGCCGCAGGGGTTGGTGCGAGAACTGGCCTATACCGGACGCAAGTTCCCGGCCGCCGAAGCGGCGCAGCATGGCTTTGTCAACAGGGTGGAAGACAGCCACGCCGATGCGCTGGCCGCCGCCGAGACGATGGCGCGTGAGATCTGCACCAAATCTCCGCTGGCCATTGCCGGCATCAAGCAGGTTCTGAACTATGGCCGCGACCACAGTGTGGCCGATGGCCTTGAATATGTTGCCGTCTGGAATGCCGCGATGATGCAGGGCGACGACATGCGGGAAGCCGTCAAGGCGCAGATGACGCGCCAATCTGCTGCCTTTGCCAACCTGAAAGCCTGATGATCGGGCGGGGGTGCGGCCCCATTGTCGCTTGCCTGCCGCGTTGCAGCGCGGCATAGGAACCACGTGTTTTGGCGGCCAAGTCCGCCCGTTTGAGGCCAGGGGCAATATGCGCCGTTTATTTTCGATGATATTCTCTGCTGGGGCGCTGGGCGCCCCAGCAATCACGTCTGCGCAGGAAGCCGTGGCGGCAGCGCCAGTGGCGCCGGTCGTCACCACCGCCGTACCGGCCGCCGTGCCAGCGTTGATGGCGCCAACGCCCGGCATCGGCCAGCCTAGCGGCGGCTGGAATTTGCAACAGCCGATGACCGATTATGCCGTCGAGGCCAACAACATGGTCTACAACGTGCTCAACCCGGTCATGTTTGGTGTTGCCGTTTTTGTGTTGATCCTGCTGGCGTGGACGATGTTTCGCTACCGCGCTGCCGCCAATCCGGTGCCGTCGAAGAACAGTCACAACACCACGATCGAAGTGATCTGGACCGTGGTGCCGGCGCTGATCCTGGTGGTCATCGCCTTCCCCAGTTTCCGCCTGCTGGCCAATCAGTACGATCCGCCCAAGGCCGACATCACCATCAAGGCCACCGGCCATCAGTGGTACTGGGAATATGAATATCCTGATCAGGGCGGCTTCACTTTTGATTCGGTGATGCTCACCAATGAGGAAGCCGCCCAGCGCGGCACGCCCAAGCTGCTCGATGTCGACAATCGACTGGTGGTCCCGGTTGGAGCGACGGTGAAGGTGCTCACCACCTCGGCGGATGTGATCCACAGCTTTGCAATGCCGGCATTCTACATGAAAATGGATGCCGTGCCGGGCCGCATCAACGAGACCTGGTTCAAGACCGATCGTCCGGGCGTGTATTTTGGCCAGTGCAGCGAACTGTGCGGCACCAAGCATGGTTACATGCCGATCGCCATCGAAGTGCTGCCACGCGCGCAGTACGACGCGTGGATTGCCGCCAAGCAAAAGGAAAATGGTATCGAGCCGAAGCAGGCCGCTGACGCCCCGGTTGATGCCGCTGTACCTGCCGCCGCTCCCGCCCCAATTCCCGTCGCCGATGCTGCTGCCGCCGATGCGGCCGCGCCGGCCGTCCAGTAAGTCTCGAGAAGAGGATCCATATCATGGCTCACGCCGCAACCGCCGGTGCTCATGACGACGCTCATGAACACAAGCTCGGCTTCGTCCAGCGCTGGCTCTTTTCGACCAACCACAAGGATATCGGCACGCTCTACCTGATCTTCGCGATCATCGCCGGCACCATCGGCGGCGCGATTTCGGGCATCATGCGTCTCGAACTGGCTGAGCCCGGCATTCAGTGGCTCACTTTCATGACCCAGGGCAATGTCGACAAAGCCGGGCATCTGTGGAACGTGTTCATCACCGCCCACGGCCTGATCATGGTGTTCTTCACCGTCATGCCCGCCATGATCGGCGGTTTTGGCAACTGGTTCGTGCCGATCATGATCGGCGCGCCCGATATGGCCTTCCCGCGCATGAACAACGTGTCGTTCTGGCTGCTGGTGCCGTCGTTCCTGCTGCTGTGCGGCTCGATGTTTGTCGAAGGCCCGGCGGGCGCCAATGGCGCTGGTACCGGCTGGACGATGTATCCGCCACTTTCCACTGCCGGCCATCCCGGCCCGGCTGTGGACATGGCGATCCTGTCGCTGCACATCGCTGGTGCCAGCTCGATTCTGGGCGCGATCAACTTCATCACTACCATCCTCAACATGCGCGCACCGGGGATGACCCTGCACAAGATGCCGCTGTTCGTGTGGTCGGTGCTGGTTACCGCCTTCCTGCTGCTGCTGTCGCTGCCGGTCCTGGCCGGCGCCATCACCATGCTGCTGACCGATCGCAACTTCGGTACGCACTTCTTCTCGGCTGATGGCGGCGGTGATCCGGTGCTGTATCAGCACCTGTTCTGGTTCTTCGGCCACCCCGAAGTCTATATCCTCATTCTGCCTGGCTTCGGCATCGTCAGCCAGGTCATCTCCACCTTCAGCAAGAAGCCGGTGTTCGGTTATCTCGGCATGGCCTATGCCATGGTTTCCATCGGCTTGATCGGCTTCATCGTGTGGGCGCACCACATGTTCACCGCTGGCCTTGATGTGAATACCAAGATGTATTTCACCGCCGCTACGATGATCATCGCGGTCCCCACGGGGATCAAGATATTCAGCTGGATCGCCACCATGTGGCAAGGTTCACTGCGGTTCGACACCCCGATGCTGTGGGCGATCGGTTTCATCTTCATGTTCACCGTTGGCGGCGTTACCGGCGTGTTGCTGTCCAACGCCGGCGTTGACACCTATTTCCACGACACTTATTATGTCGTCGCGCACTTCCACTACGTGCTGTCGTTGGGCGCCGTCTTCGCGATCTTCGCCGCCTGGTATTACTGGTTCGGCAAGATGTTCGGCAAACCGTACAACGAACTGCTCGGCAAGCTGCACTTCTGGGTGTTCTTCATCGGCGTGAACGTGTTGTTCTTCCCGATGCACTTCCTGGGTATGGACGGCATGCCGCGCCGTATCCCGGATTATCCGGATGCCTTTGCCTACTGGAACCAGATCGCTTCCTACGGCTATGCCATCATGGGCGTGGGCATGTTGTTCTTCTTCCTCAATCTGCTGCTGTCGTTCTTTTCCAGCCGCAAGGTGGAAGACAATTATTGGGGCGAAGGCGCCACCACGCTGGAATGGACCTTGTCCAGTCCGCCGCCGTTCCACCAGTTCGAAACCCTGCCGGTCATCAAGTGATGACCGGCGCCCCCGCCACAATGCCGGTCATCAAATGACCCGCTAAAGAAGGGGCGGGGCCAGTGGCTCTGCCCCCTTCAGGCCAGATGTGATGAACAACAGCGTTACTGCCGAGCCGGCGCAGGTCCCTTCAGCCCTGCTGGCCGATTGGCGCGATTATTTTGCACTGCTCAAGCCGCGGGTGATGACTCTGGTCATCTTCACTGCAGCCTGTGCCATGGTGGCCGCCCCGGGCAGCCTGCACCCGTTCCTGGCCTTTACCGGTATCCTGTGCATTGCCGTTGCCGCCGGCGCCGCAGGCGCGCTCAACCAATGGTATGAAGCCGACATCGACGCGGTGATGAAGCGCACCGCCAAGCGTCCGCTGCCGGCAGGCAAGCTGGAAAAGCCCGAGGCGCTGGCGTTCGGTGTCATCCTCGGTACTGGCGCGGTCGCTGTGATGGGGCTTGCGCTCAATTGGGTGGCGGCCGGATGGCTGGCGGTCTCGATTTTGTTTTATGTCGTCGTCTACACCGTCTGGCTGAAACGGCGCACCCCGCAGAACATCGTTATCGGCGGCGCCGCCGGCGCCTTTCCCGTGATTTGCGGTTGGGCCGCCGTGTCTGGTGACACGCCACTGATGGCGTGGATCCTGTTCAGCATCATCTTTCTGTGGACGCCGCCGCACTTCTGGGCGCTGGCGCTGTTCATGGAGGCCGATTACGCCAAGGCCGGTGTGCCGATGCTCCCTGTCACCCACGGGTTGACCGAAACCCGCCGCCAGATCCTCGGCTATTCGGCCGTGCTCGTGCCTGTCACAGTCACGCCGACACTGCTTGGATTTACCGATTGGGTCTATGGCGGCACCGCCATCACGCTGGGGGCCATCTTCTTGGGCTTGGCATGGAACGTTTATCGCAACACCGCCGCTACGCCGGACGGCATGGGCCCGGAGAAGAAGCTGTTCAAATTCAGCCTGCTCTATTTGGCCTGCCTGTTCGGCGCGTTGGTCGCCGATCTTTTGTTGCTGCCATGAGCATCGACCCCGCCAACTGGAGCGCTGACGAGCGCGCCGCTTTCCTTGCCCGCCGCGAATCCCGCAACCGGGCATTGGGAATCCTGCTGGTCGCGATGGTAGCGCTGTTTTTCGGCATCACCGTGGTGCGGATGAATGGCCAACCCCTTCCCGAACCCGCCGCCGTGCCCGAAGCACCGCGCCCGCCGGCCGCAGCCGAGGTTGCAAAATGATTGCCGACTCCGCCAGAAATGCGACGGCCAGGGCCAACCGCCGGGTTGGTTTGCTTGCCGGGCTTGTTGCGGTGAGCATGATCGGTGTGGCCTATGCTGCGGTGCCGCTCTATCGCTTGTTCTGCCAAGTCACCGGCTTTGGCGGCACGACCCAAACGGCTGTGGCCGCACCGACGGCTGACCAGCTGGTCGCTGTCGCCGGCCGTACTATCAAGGTGCGCTTCGATTCCAACATTGCACCGGGGCTGCCGTGGCGTTTCCGGCCCAAGGTCAACGAAGTGAGCATCCCGATCGGCGAGAAGCGGCTGGGCTTCTACACTGCTAGCAACACCGGCAGCACCGCCATCACGGGGCGCGCGGTCTATAATGTTTCGCCCGACGTGGCGGGCCGATATTTCATCAAGATCGATTGTTTTTGCTTCACGGAACAGACGCTGAAAGCCGGCGAAACCGTGGACATGCCGGTTTCCTATTATATCGATCCGGCCATCATGGATGATCCTGTGGCGCGCAAGATCGACGAAATCACGCTCAGTTACACCTTCTATCCGGTGGACAAGCCTGCAGCTGCAGTCGCGGCTCTGGACAAGCCATCGCCGGTCAGGGTAAGCGCTGCGGCAATTCGTAATAGCTTGAAGGACAGGGGCTAAAGCCATGGCTGGCAGCAAGACCCACGACTACCACATTCTCAATCCGTCATCGCGGCCGCTGCTGATGTCGGCGGCGGTGCTGATCCTCGCCGCCGGCGCGATCGGCTGGATGCACAAAACCGGTTGGGGCATGCCCGCATTCATCGCCGGCTTTGCCGCGGTGTGCGCGATGTTCTTCCTGTGGTGGAGGGATGTCGTTCGCGAAGCCAACACCGGTGATCACACGCCGGTCGTGCAGCTGCACCATCGTTACGGCATGATCCTGTTCATCGCTTCGGAAGTGATGTTTTTTGTCGCGTGGTTCTGGGCCTATTTCAACGCAGCGCTTTATCCTTCGATGCACGAAGGCATAGCCGGCGTGTGGCCGCCCAAGGGCATCGAACTGTTGGATCCGTTTGTTTTCCCGCTGCTCAACACGCTGATCCTGCTGCTGTCGGGCACCACTGTCACCTGGGCGCATCACGCGCTGATCCATGACGATCGCAAGGGCCTGAAGCAGGGCCTGTGGGTGACCATCGGGCTCGGCCTGATCTTCACCTGCGTACAGGCGTATGAATATTATCACGCTGAATATGGCATGGCCGACAGCATTTATGGTGCCGCGTTCTACATGGCGACCGGCTTCCACGGCTTTCACGTTATCGTTGGCACCATCTTCCTGATGGTCTGCCTGGCCCGCACCTACAAGGGTGACTTCACCGCCCGCCAGCATTTCGGTTTCGAAGCAGCGGCGTGGTATTGGCACTTCGTCGACGTGGTGTGGCTGTTCCTGTTCATCGCCATCTATGTGTGGGGCTCGAACTTCGGCGCGGGCGTGGCGCCCAGCTCGCTTGGCTGACGCACCAACACAAGCGCCAACACTGGTGCAGGTTGCACTTCGGGGCTGCTGTCCACGCTGTGGCGGCGGCCCCTTGTATGTTGGCCTGATCAAGCTGGCGCCGCGCTGCAGCGCCTGCGGCCTTGATTATGGCCGTTTCAATGTGGGGGACGGCGCCGCCCCGTTCCTGATCTTCATCGTTGCCACCGTGATCATCATCGCCAGCCAAGTGACCGAGGCAAAGCTGGCACCGCCGTGGTGGGTGCACGTGCTGCTGTGGGGGCCGCTTACGCTGGGCCTGTCGCTTGGCCTGATGCGCCTGTCAAAGGGCCTGCTGGCGGCACTGGCGTTTCGTTACAATGCCGGTGAAGGCAAACCGTGATTCGCCGAATTCCGTTCATTCCGACTGTCATTACCGCCGCAGGCATCCTGATCCTGTGCGCCTTGGGCCGCTGGCAGCTCGAACGGCGCGAGTGGAAGCACGATCTGATTACCCGGCTCGCTGCCGCGCCAAACCTGCCGGCTGTCACGCCAGAGGAATTCCGCGCCGGGATGATGGGCGATGTCTCGCTGCAATATCGCCGCGCCAGCATCGATTGCCGCGCCGGCCCGAAGAAACCCTATGATCTGCGTCCCGGCAGTTCGGCGCGCGGCACTTCGGGTTTTTATGTCGTCGTGTCGTGCCGGCCCAACAATCGCCCGCCCGATATCGTTGCGGTGGCAGGCTGGACCAAGCGCGCCGATGCCAAGAACCTAACCCTCAATCTCGATCATCAGATGTCGGGTGTGCTGATTGAAAGCCCGTATGGCAAGCAGCCGAATCGGCCGCGCTACATGCTGATTCCCAATGAAGCGATTGCGCCGTTGGGACGCCCGGGCCAGCCGCGCGCCGCCGACCTGCCGGACAATCACCTTGCCTATGCCGGGCAATGGTTCGGCCTCGCTGGCGCACTGGCTGCAATTTATGGCCTGTGGCTGCGACGACGTCCGGTTGCACCAGCAGCCAAGCCCGAATAACGGGAAGCAGTCATGCGTTACGTGTCCACCAGGGGCCAGGCCCCCATCCTCGATTTCGAAGCCGCCACCCTGGCCGGCCTGGCGAGCGACGGCGGGCTGTATGTGCCCGAAAGCTGGCCGCGTTTCAGCGAGGCCGAGATCGCTGCCATGGCCGGGCTTTCCTATGCCGAAGTCGCGGTGCGTGTGTGCCAGCGCTTCACGGCCCGCAGCCTCGATGAAGAGGCGCTGCGCACGATCTTCACGGCCGCTTATGGCCGCTTTGCTCACGTCGCCGTGGCGCCGCTGAAGCAGCTGGATCACCGCCACTGGCTGCTCGAGCTGTTTCACGGACCGACCCTGGCTTTCAAGGACGTCGCCCTGCAGGCGTTGGGGCTGGTGTTCGAGCGGTTTCTGGCTGCATCGGGCCAGCACATTACCGTGATCGGCGCCACGTCGGGCGATACCGGATCTGCGGCCATCGACGCGCTCGCCGGGCGACCGGGTGTTGAGGTTTATATGCTTCACCCGCACGGCCGCGTGAGCGAAGTGCAGCGCCGGCAGATGACAACGGTGCTGGACGGGAATATCCACAATATCGCCATCGATGGCAATTTCGACGATGCGCAGGCCATCGTGAAGGCGATGTTCAACGATGCCGCGTTTGCGGCGCGCTTTCCGCTCGCCGCCGTCAACAGCATCAACTGGGCGCGGCTGATGTTCCAGATCGTTTATTATTTCACGTCTGCCCTGTCGCTTGGTGCGCCGCGCCGCGCCGTGTCGTACGCTGTGCCCACCGGCAATTTCGGCGACGTCTTCGCTGGCTATGTTGCCGCCCGGATGGGCTTGCCCATCGAAAGGCTGGTGGTTGCGACCAACTGCAACGATATCTTGCACCGGGCGCTGACCAGCGGCGATTACAGCGCCGGTACGGTTGCCCCCACCGACGCGCCGTCGATGGATATCATGGTCTCCTCCAATTTCGAGCGGTTGCTGTTTGACCTGTCGGGCCGTGACGGCGCCGCGCTGGCGGCCGCAATGGCGCAATTCGAAGCCACCAGGAAACTAACCCTGCCGGAAAGCTGGCGGGCGAAGGCTGCCGGCCTGTTCACCTCCGCCCGCGTTGAAGCCGACGAAATGGCCGACACCATGCGTTGGGCGCTGGCACACACCGGAGAATTGCTCGATCCGCATACTGCGATCGGATTGGCGGCGGCCCGCCGCGATTCGGGCACCGCGCCGATGGTGACGCTGGCCACCGCCCATCCCGCCAAGTTCCCGGCGGCTGTGCAGACGGCGTGCGGGGTGCATCCCGAATTGCCGGCGCGGCTTGCCGATCTGATGAGCCGCCCCGAACGTTATGACATTGCCCCGGCCAACCTTCAGTCCATCGAGGCTTATGTTGCCGAGCGAGCACGCTGCAGATGACCGAACCCCAGATCACCACCATCGCCAGCGGCCTGCGGGTTGCCAGCTGGGCGCTGCCCGGCCTTGAAACAGCTGCTGTGGCGCTCACCGCCGAAACCGGCTCGCGGTTCGAGCGAGCCGAACACAACGGCCTTGCTCATTTGTTCGAGCATATGGTGTTCAAGGGCACCCATCGCCGCTCCGCCCGCGCCATCGCCGAGGAGATGGAGGATGTTGGCGGGCAATTGAATGCCTGGACCAGCCGTGACACCACCGTGTTCCACGCCCGCCTGCTGGCACGTGATCTGGCGTTGGGTGTGGACCTGATTGCCGATCTGGTGACGGGCGCGCGTTTCGATGCGGACGACATCGTGCGCGAGAAAGAGGTCGTGCTGCAGGAGCTGGGGGAGGCCCGCGACACGCCGGACGACATCGTTTTCGATCATCTGCAAGAAGCCGCTTTCCCTGGTCAGGCGCTGGGCCGATCAATTCTGGGCGACGAAGCCAGTCTGGCCCGCATCAGCCGCGATGATCTGCTGGGGTGGCAGGCCGATCATTATGCGCCGCAGCGGCTCACATTGATCGCCGCCGGCAAGGTCGATCACGATGCGCTGTGCCGCATGGCCGAAGCGGCGTTTCCCGCAGCAGCAGGCACCAGCATGACGCAGCCGGCACAGGCCGTGCGCTTCCACCCTGGCCGCCACCACGATGCCCGCCGAATCGAGCAGGCGCAGCTCACTGCCGCCTGGGCCGCGCCCGGCCATCATGACCCGGCGCAGGATGCCGCGCTGCTTTATGCGCTGGCGGCGGGCGGTGGGATGTCGTCCCGGCTGTTCCAGCAGGTGCGCGAGGAACGCGGGCTGGCGTACACCGTCTCGGCCTCGCTCCAGCCCTATGTCGATGCCGGGCTGATGAGCGTCCACGCCGCCACCGATCCCAAGCAGGCCGCCGCCGCGCGCGATCTCATCATGACCGTACTGCATGAAACAGCGGCGAGCCTTGAACAGGCCGAATTGAACCGCGCCCGCGCCCAGGCCGTTGCTGGCTTGTTGATGGCGCTGGAGGGGCCGCAGGGCGCGGCCGATTACCTTGGCCGCAGCCTGACCGTGCATCGCCGTTTTGTGCCGCCCGCTGAACTTGTCGCGCGCATCGAAGCCGTCACTGTCGATGCCGCCCGCGGCGCTGGGGCAGCTATCCTCGCCCACGCCCCGGCCCGCGCCGAGATCGGCCGCCACAAAGCCGCCGCATGACCGGCCCCATGACAAGCCTCAAAACCCTCATCACCGAACCGTGGGCGGATTTCGGGCTGGTCGATTCAGGCCACGGCCGCAAACTCGAACGCTATGGCCGCTTCCGCTTTATCCGCCCCGAACCGCAGGCAATGTGGGCACCGGCCAGCCCCGATTGGAAAGCCGATGGCGAATTCATTGGCGGCAGTGATGAAGATGGTGGCGGTCGTTGGCAATTACAGCCGGCCGTTCCCGAACAGTGGGAAATGAAGCGGCCAACATCAAACGGCGACGTCAATTTCTGGGCCAGCAACACCCCGTTCCGCCATCTTGGTTTCTTTCCCGACATGTGCGCCCAGTGGGATTGGCTGTCGGGCCATATCCGCCCGGGCGATCGGGTGATGAACATGTTCGGCTACACCGGGGTGGGCAGCCTGGTCGCGGCGCGCGCCGGAGCGCAGGTGACGCATGTGGACGCCAGCAAGAAAAGCGTTGCCGCCGCCCGCGAAAATGCCGCGCTGTCGGGGTTGGGCGATGCGCCAGTGCGCTGGATGATCGATGATGCGCTGAAATTCCTGCGCCGCGAGGTGCGGCGCGGCGCCAAATATCACGGCCTGATTTTCGATCCGCCCAAATATGGCCGCGGCCCGGAGGGCGAAGTGTGGCAGCTGGAGCGTGATTTGCCCGAACTGGTCGATCTTGCCCGGCAATTGCTGGCCGACGATGCGCGCTTTTTCGTGCTCACCGTTTATGCCATCCGCATGTCGGCGCTCGCCCTGCATCCGCTGCTGGATCAAGCGCTGGGCGGGCGCGGCGGTTTGATCGACGCCGGAGACATGGCGATTCGCGAGGAAGCGCGCGGGCTGTTGCTGCCCACCGCCATCTTCGCGCGCTGGTCAGCTCTGTAGGGCCGCCTGCCATCCCAGCGCCCCCACCGCGCCGGCGGTGAGGATGAAGCGCAGACTGCCATACCAGCCCGGCAAGCTGCGCGCCTGCCAGTCCCATATGAAGTGGACACACAGCGCGGCGGCCAGCGTCAGCAGTTGCTCGGATCGGTATTTGGCCGGTGCCAGCAGCACGATCCAGCCGATGATGCTGGGCAGCATGGTCAGGCCGATCAAGCCGGGGGCGGGCGGCGATGCCTGCACGGCGGCGCCCCAACGCGCACCGCCCAGGAACGACAGGATGACCGCTGCCCACCACAGCAGCGCCTCGGTGAATTGCCAGCGGAAATCGGGGAAGGCCAGCGTGGCCAGCGGCGGCGCCACGAACGGAATCAGCCCGGCGAGGCCATAGAA
>NZ_JBDNFM010000191.1:0-4828 GCF_041689835.1 Sandarakinorhabdus sp. | reverse complement strand
TTCAAAACGCGCCCGATCAAGGCCGGGCAGCACCGCTTCCAGCCGGGCGCGGCGGGCCTGCCACGGCAGCGTCCGCAGATCCTCCCCGGCCACCGACAGCACATCATAGACGCGGATGAAGGCCGGGCGCTGCGCCATCAATTTCGCTGCCGGTGCCTTGCGCCCCAGCCGCTGTTGCAGCGCGTTGAAACTGCCCGACGCCGCCACAGCATCGGCCTGGCCTTCGCCGCGCACCAGCAATTCGCCGTCCAGCGCCAGCGGCTGATCGAGCGCCTGCGCCACATCGGGAAAGCTGGCGGAAATATCATCGCCGGTGCGGCTGAACAGGCGCGTGCTGCCGCCGGCATGAACGATCTGCACGCGAATCCCATCCCATTTCCATTCAGCAGCGTGCGCGCCCAGATCAAGCTCCACCCCGTCATCCAGCGGGCTAGCCAGCATGAACGGGCGAAACACCGGCACATCGCCGGCCGTGGGCTGCGGGCCGGTGCCGGTGGCCCAGGCAAACAGCGGCGCAAACGGCGGTGACAGGCCGTGCCACACCTCCTCCACTGCCTCGACATCAAGGCCAAAGCCCTGCGCCAGGCCGGTTTTCGCCAGCCGCGCCGACAGGCCAACCCGCAGCGCGCCGGTGGCCAGCTTGATCATGGCATAACGGCCCTGCACATCCAGCCGGTCCAGCAGCGCTGTCACCACGGCGGGCGCCTCGGCACGCGGCAAGCCGGCCAATAGCGTCACAACCTCATCAAGGCTGGGCGGCGGCGGCCGTTCACCCAAAGCCGGATTGCCGGGCGGATCGGGCCACAGCAACGAGATGGTTTCTGCCATGTCGCCAACGAAATCATGGCTCATGGCAAACAAGGCCGGATCGACCCGCTGCGCCATCAGGGCCTTGAGCAGGCTGGGCTGAACGGCCTTGAGATCGAGCGTGCCGGTAAGGGCCGCCAGCGCCCAGCCGCGATCGGGATCGGGCGTGGCTTGCAGATAATCGGCCACCAAGCGCAGCTTGGCATTGCGCGAACGCGTATAAAGCAACGCGTCCAGCAGGCGGGCAAAATCCTCCATCACCGGCCGGGTTAGCATGGCGGCCCAAGTTGCGCTAAAGCGATTTTCAATGCGAATGCGCGATCTTGAAAAGGCGAGCGGTGTCGGGCGGGAAACCATCCGTTTCTACATCCGCGAAGGTCTCCTCCCTGAACCTGACAAGACCAGCCCGAACAGTGCGCGCTATTCCGAAATCCACGTCACGAGGCTGAAGGCGATTAAGCGCCTGCAGGAAGAGCGTTTCCTGCCGCTGGCCGTTATCCGCACCCTGCTGGAAGCGGATGATGGCGATCGCTGGCTGATGCCCGATGCCTTCCCGATGCTGGATGCGCTGCTGGCCCAACGGCTTGAGGAAGCCGGCCCGGCGCGGGTGCTGCTCGCCGATATGGATTTGCCCGGTTATCAGCACGGCCATCTGGACGATTTGATGATCCCGTTGGGCGAAGACGGCACTATCGCCGCGCGCGATGCCGCGATTTTGCGCACCCTGCAACGGTTGGACGATATCGGCTTCACGCCCGAGCTCGGCTTTGATGGCGGACAGCTGCGGCTGTACAATGTGCTGATCGATTGGCTCACGGCGCAGGAAATCAGGCACTTTTTGCAACACACGGCCGGCCATGTGGGCGAAGCCAAGGCGATTGAAATGGCCGAAGAAGGCATTTCGGTGATCAACGAACTGCTCGGCCAATTGCGCACCCGTGCTCTGCTCAGGAAATTGGCGGAGCGGCGCAGGATCGCCAACGACAACCATTGAGGGACAGGCAATGAGGCAGTTCGCACCGATGATGGCGCTTGCCGCGCTGCTGCTGGGGCCGGGCCTTCCCGCCCACGCGCAGACCACCGCAACCGACAATCCGCCGCTGCGCCATGTCCGCGTATTGGCGACCGGCGGCACCATTGCCGGAAGCGGCAGCGCCAACAGCGCAAGTTACCGTTCAGGCATGGTGACGGTGGCCGGCCTGATTGCCGCGTTGCCGGGCATCGACGCGGTTGCGCGGGTTTCGGGCGAGCAGATTGCCAACATCCCCAGCGGCGACATGGATGAAACCATCTGGCGCAAGCTGCATGCCCGGGTGCTGGCGGGCTTTGCCGACCCCGATGTGGCCGGCATCGTGATCACCCACGGCACCGACACGCTGGAGGAAACCGCCTTTCTGCTCAGTCTGCTGCTGCCGCCCATCAAGCCGGTGGTGCTGGTCGGTTCCATGCGCCCCAGCACGGCGGTTTCTGCCGATGGGCCGCAAAACATGATCGACGCCATCCGGGTGGCGAGCGCGCCGGCGGCGGCGGGCCGCGGGGTGATGGTGGTGATGAACGACACGATTTTTGATCCGCGTTCAGTCACCAAAACAGATGTGCACCGCATCGAGGCATTTGCCGCGCCGGGCCGTGGCCCGATCGGCGAGGTGCTGCAACCGCTGCCGCGCTTTTTTGCGCCAATCCAGCCGCAGCCTGACCTGCTGGCGCTGGGCGAGGCGAAATTGCCCCGGATTGCCGTTGTTTATGTCTATGCCGGCCTCACCGCTGATGATGTTCGCAATACGGCCAGAGATGCGGCCGGTGTGATCATGGCTGGCGTCGGTGCCGGCGGCCTTTCGACCAGCGCCCGGCAAGCCGTTCGCGAACTCGCCGCACGCGGCATCCCGGTGGTCCGCAGCGCCCGGCAAGGTTTTGGTGACATTTGGCGATCCGATGCCCAGTCCGGGCCGGACAACGACGACCGCGTCGGCACCATCGCCGGCCGCGAACTCACCCCGGCCAAGGCGCGCATCCTGCTGATGCTGGCGCTGCAACAGCCGCGAACCAGCGCGCAATTACAGGCGATGTTCGACCGGGCGGGGGCGAATTGATCAGCCTCAGAACCCCGTCGACACGGTGAGAACTGGCCCGCTGCCGGGCGCGGCATTGCCGCCGACCCGCTGGCGCCAGTCGGCTTCGAGGCGGATGCCCTTTACCTGCGCCGCGAGCGAGGGGCCAGCTTCCACCCGCCACGCGTCGGGCGTTCCAGTCTGAATGCTGGCCCAGGCGGCCGCGTGCACCGTGACGGGGCCAATGCGAACGAGGCGCGCGCGGGCCTGGCCGCCAGCATAGATCTGCCCGGTATCTAGCACGCCGGCTTCGCCATAGCCCTCCAGCCGCTGCCCCAGCATACGCCCACCAGCGGCCAGCCGGGCGGTGAAGGCGCCGCGCGTGGCATCGCCAAGCGGAACCAGCCGCTCCACCGAGAACGACACGCCGGGCAGCAGGGTCTGGCGCAGTCCAATCGCGAGTTGCGCGGTTTCCCCGCGCACGCCGCGCACATCGGCGGCCACGTTGGCGCGCGCCACCAGCGCCAGCGGGCGGCGGGCGTAGGGATCGGAAAGATAGGCGATGCTGCCGCCCACCTGCCCGCCGCCCAGCACCGGTGACGCGGCAAAACCAGGCAAGCCGCTGCCGGGCTGATCGAGCAGCGCGCCGCCATCCCGCAGCAGCGCAAAACCGCCCACCTGCCAGCGCCGGCCAAGTGCGGCGCGATCGGCCTGCCACTGTTTATTGCCCAGCTGCACGGCCAGCGCGGCATCAAACAACGCGGCGGCATTGCGGCGCTGTCCAGCCCGCAGCTGGCCATAGGCGCCGGCGGCCAGGATGAACGCCGGATCGCGCAGCGCCGCGGCAGCGGACAACGCGGGCGCGGCGGGCGGCACGGCAACGGGCGGCAGCACCGACGGAGCCACTGGCACGGGGTTAGCAACAGGCTGCGGCACGTCTGGCGGCCCAGCCATCGCCTGTAAAAACGGCGGCGGCGGCGGAGACAACGGCGGCCGCAACACGCTGGCCTCGGCGCGCATCGCCGGCGGCGCCAGCATTGGCCCAAGCGGCGCCAGCAATACCACCGGCGGCGCCGGCATTAATACCGTCGGCGCCGCCAGCAGCACCAACGCCTGCATCTCGCGGTGCATTGCCGGCAGGCGCACACCGATCCACAGCGCCAGCACCAGCCCCAGCCCGGCCAGCGCCCGCAGCGGCCGGCCGATCAGACCGCTGCTGCCAATCATTGCGGCAGGCTGGGAAAACGATGGACCGTCTTGTCCCACGTCAGCCGGCGGCCGGAGCGCAGGGCCTGCGTGTAGCGTGACACCGCCCGCAACGCCGCCGCGGCATTGACCAGATTGCCGACCAGCGCTCGCGGTGCGGCCAGCAGCGCTTCGGTCAGGCCGTGCAAGCGCAGGGTGAACAGCGCCCGCACCAGCAGCCGCCAGCACAGCAACGTCCAGTTCAGCCACAGCAGGGCCAAAGTCACGTCGCCCGCCACGGCCGGCAACCGCGCTGCCACCGGCGACGCCATGCGCAGCAGGCCATCGACGCCCAGCAGCAGGGCAATCAAATACGCCGCCAGACTGAGCAACGCCATCAGCGGCGCCTTGCGGTCGCGAAGCAGCATCCAGCGGTTGGCCAGCCCGCCGCGCCAGCCAACCCGATCCCAGCCAGCCAGCGATATCCCGGTGAGCCAGCGCGATTTCTGCCGCACAGCAGCCGAAAATGTGGCCGGGAAATGCTCGCGCGTCGCCACTGGGCGGCCATCGGCGATCACCCACACCAGTGCACCGGCTCCTCCCAGCGCGTGCACATGCTGGCCCAATTCATAATCCTCGGTCAGGCTGGCGGCATCAAATGGCGCGCCGCTGCGGGCATCGGCGGTGCGGCCCAACATGGCACGGTCGATGGCGACGCCCACTCCGGCCGCCGGCACCGCAGCGCCCAGCCAGTGCCGCACCAGCAGATCCTTGGCGTGGGCTTCGGC
>NZ_JBDNFM010000190.1:0-1578 GCF_041689835.1 Sandarakinorhabdus sp. | reverse complement strand
GCTCGGTCAGGTTCATGGTGCCGGTCCAGCGGCCTTGCACCATATTGGGCAGCCACTTGGCCTTTTGTTCCGGGCTTCCCACCACTTCGATCGCCGCCTGCGCGCCTTCCGAAAGGGCGGGATACATGCCGAATGCCATGTTGCTGGCCGCGATGAATTCCTGCAGCACCGCGCCGATCACATAGGGCAGCCCCTGGCCGCCGTGGTGTTCATCGGCGATCAACCCGCCCCAGCCGCCGTCGCAAAATTGCTTGTATGCCGCCTTGAACCCGTCGGGCGCTGTCACGCTGCCGTCGGGATGACGGGTGCAGCCCTGGCGGTCCCCCGGCAGATTGAGCGGCGCCAGCACTTCACCGCAGAACTTGCCGCCTTCATTGAGCACGGCCTCGACCAGATCGGGCGACACGCTTTCAAAGCCAGGCACATTGCCGTGGCCATAAAGGCCAACAACGGCATCGAGCACGAACAGCGTGTCTTTCACCGGAGCGCGATAGGTGGGCATCGGTCAGGCTTTCATCGAGTGTTCGACGATGCCGCAAAATTGTTGCAACTCGTGGATGGTGGCATCGATATCGGCGCGCTGTTCTTCGAGCAGCACGACGCGCGCCCGGCATTTTTCCAGCGTCACGCGCTTTTGCGTCAGACGGTGATCGCCCACATCATACAGATCGATCATTTCGCGGATTTCGGCGAGCGAAAAGCCGACATTCTTGGCGCGCAGAATCCACGCCAGCCGGGCGCGATCCCGCCGGGAATAGATGCGATTCTGCCCCTGCCGCTCCGGCGTGATCAGGCCCTGATCTTCATAAAAACGGATGGCACGCGGCGTGATGTTAAACGCCAGCGCCAGTTCGGTGATCGAAAAATGGCTGGCGTCGCCGGCCGCGGGCGGGGCCGGCGCGGTGGCAAAAGCATGCAACAGCGCCGCTTGCGACTCGTCAGTGCGGGGAGCCTCAGCCGGATTGCTCATGACTGTCGGGGGTAGTTGCCGTTTACGTTAAGGTCAAGCTTGGGGCGATATGAGGCGGACCGGAAATGTCTGTGAGAAGTTAGATAAGTGGCGCGCAGGCTTCGCGGCAATTTGGCTTCCTACGCAGCTATTGGCGTCAGTATAATTGAAACTCTGAGCTACCCTTTGAAACCTAAAGCCCCAATGATCCGACAATTTTGTCAGTGCGAGCATAGTGTCGTTCCTCGTATTCCAGATAGACCGATTCTCCCTTTTTTGAGTAACGGAACGTCATCGTTGGACAAGCCATACAATATCGAGCTGGCCGAGGCACTCAGCAACAAACTACCAAAAGCAAGAAACATGCCCGCGTCGATTGCTTGGTTGAATTCCTCGGGACGTTGGTGAAGCCCTTGCGCGAGTGCAGCACAGCTGTTGGCTCAGGATGAGGGCGCTTTCCCATCTTTCCGTCGAATAATTCAGGCTTGGGCCACATGGACAAAGGCTATCCTCATCCTGATTGAGGCGAGGGCGGCGAAACCAAGGGTGGACTCTCGGGTTTTGTCGTATTGGGCGGCGACGCGGCGCCAGTTCTTCAGCTTGCTGAACAGGCGCTCGACGAGATTGCG
>NZ_JBDNFM010000189.1:0-20728 GCF_041689835.1 Sandarakinorhabdus sp. | reverse complement strand
ATCGAGCGGCAGGGCGCGCGGCGCCACTGGAATGGCCTTTGGCCCGCTGATGCTGGCGCGGCTGGTTGGCAGGCGATATTCCTCCACCTGGAACCGCCCAACAGCGCGCTGCTCCTGCCCCGTGCTGTTCAATTGCAATTCCCAATCGCCGGCAGGGGCGGTGGCCGGCAGATCGACACGGCCGACCGCATCGCGGCCCCCGTCTCGCCCGGCATCCAGCACCACGGGCAGGCTGGTATCGCTGGCCCAGTGGCGGGCAACCAGCGTCTGGCCGGGCGCGGCGGCGCGGGCAAACCCGGCATCGTTGGCCGTACGCTGGAACAGCTTGAAATTGATGCGTTCGCCCGGCCGCGCCAACGTGCGGTCCATCACGGCGTGGGCCAATGCGCCGCTTTGCGCGTCGCCGGTGGGGATATTGAAATCATAGCCCTGGATGCCGCTGCCCCAGCTCGATAGGGCAAAACTGTAATCGCCGGCCGTACGCGCCGAAATGAACAACGGCGACGCCGCGCCGCGTTCGCAGTCGGTATAACTGCTCGGGCGCGGCAAAACGGCGGGGATGCTGGCAAGGATATTGGCGCGGCCCTGCGGGTCGGTTTTGCCCTGCCACAGCAATTTGCCCGAACAGCCGTCCGACACGCGCACTGCTGCGCCCGCCACTGGTGCCGCATCGGCCAGCCGCGTCACCCACGCCAGGCTGGCGCCGTCGCCCCACTGGAAATGCACCGCCATATCGGTGACCAGCGCGCCGGCCGCGACATGGCGCACGTGCCCTGACCCCAACAACGCCGCGCCGAGCCGGGGGGAGGCGATTTCAACAACATGAAAACCCTTGGTCGCAAGCGGGATGCCCACCACCTGCATGGCGCCGTCCGGGCTGCGCGTTACGGTGAAGCGGCGGGCGGGCCTGGCGGCGGGGATCAGCGGCTGGCTGCCGGTGGTTTCCACGCTGCGGCTGTCACCGCCCGCCAGCGGCTCGCTACGGAAACTGCGCTCTGCCGCCGCGTCGAGCGCGCGCAGCCATCTGGCAATCGCGGCATCGTCGGTGGAGGTGATGGTGCGCGCCGGTAAATTGAGTGCGCTGGCCGGCAACGGATTTTCGACGCCGCGCAGGGTGACCGGCAGCACGCCGCCCTCCGCCGCTTCCAATATTCCGAAGCTGCCGGCAAACTTGACCAATGGCGGATAATCCGCGGTCGCGATGGCCCGCGGGAAGCGCGCGGCGTTGGTCAGGCGGCGGCCGCTGTCGTCTGCCAACGCGGCGGGCAGCGTCACCTTGAAGCTGGCGCGGGCAGGCAGCGGCCCTTTGAAGCGCAATTCCTGCAGCGTGTTGGCGCGGTCTTTCGGCGTTTCAGGTGCAATGGCGCGGCCGTCGCTGCCCACCAGCCTGGCCTGCAACGCCGCCGCGCGCAGCACGGGCGCTGTGAAGGCGATGCGGATCGAATCGAGCGGCGAGCAGGCCGCGCCGGCATTGACCCGCGTGCATTCGATGCGCGCTGTGAAGGACTGGCGCACGCTGAAGCGGCGTTGCCAGTCCGCGCCGGCGGTCAAACCGTTGGCGGCAGCGATCTGCGCGCCCCACAAGATTGTCACCTTGCCGCCGGGCGGCAGCGAGCGGCGGCATTTGGCGGCAGTGATGCTGGCGCGGGTGCGCGGTTCGCCGTCTTGCGCCGGCCGCCAGCCGGCCTGTTCGAGGAACCAGTTCAGGTTCCAGTTGCCGCGCGAACCCTTGATGATGGCGTCCCGCGTTCTGTCAGGCAGCGCATCCAGCGGGATTTTTTCGCCGACGCCGTCGATCAGGCAGGCGGCATGCGCGGCGAGGCTGGCCGGGGTGGGCGGCGCTTCGCTGGCGATCAGGAACACCTGATCTTCGGCGAGTTCCTCATATTCGGGCGCGATGGCGCGCAGGCTTGGCCCCGGCGTCGTGAAACGGAAAGGGCCGGCGGCCGGCAATGCGCGGCCCGCCAGATCCTGCAGGCCGGGCGCCAGGGCAAAACTGCACGCCCGCCCGCCCGGCAGCGGCGCCGGCAGATCAATGGCGTATCGCTGCGGATCGAGCCAACGGCCGGCGGCGCCCGCCGCACACGCGCCAACAATGGGCGCCGGCGCATCGCCGCCCAGCGCTGCCATCGGTGTGGCAAAGCGTACGACGATCTGGCGCGGTGCGGCCACGCGGCCTTCGGGCGAAAAACTGGCCACGCCGGGGCGGGGTTGACCGATCAACGGCGCGCCAACCACCCCGACAATCACGACGCCGCCCGCCATCATGGCGAGCATCAGGCGCAGGTGGGGCGGAATCGGCACAACAGCAGCTTGCCGGGAAAGCCCAGAGCCAACAAGCAGAAGCAGCGGCAAAAGCGGGCTGTTGGCGCTTTCGGCCCGAGCTGCCTTTTTCCTGTCATGCTGTACGGTTAGGCGGTATCGATGGTCCGCTTCATTCTTGCCCCGATGGTGTTGCTGCTGATGGCTGCTGCTCCCCTGAAACCAGCCGGCCTGCCGGTGGCCCCGCCGGCCCCGCCGATCATCATCGCGCACAGGGGTGCCAGCGCCGAACGGCCCGAACACACGCTGGCCGCCTATGAACGCGCCATTGAACAGGGGGCGGATTTCATCGAGCCTGATCTGGTGGCCACGAAAGATCACCAGCTTGTTGCCCGCCACGAAAACGAGATCAGCGGCACCACCGACATTGCCAGCCGGCCGGAATTTGCTGCGCGCAAGGCCACCAAGACCATCGACGGCGAGACATTCACCGGCTGGTTCACCGAAGATTTCACCCTGGCGGAGCTGAAGACGCTGCGCGCGCGCGAACGTCTGCCGCAGCTGCGCCCCGGCAACACTGCATTCGACGGCAAGTTTGAAATCCCGACGTTGGCGGAAATCATCGCACTGGCCAAATCCGCCACGGCGCGCACCGGGCGCGCCATCGGCATCTATCCCGAAACCAAGCATCCCGGCTATTTCCGTGCACTGGGCCTGCCGCTGGAGCCGGTGCTGCTGGCGGCGCTGGCGCAGGCCGGCTGGACGACGGCGGCCGCGCCGGTGTTCATCCAGAGCTTCGAGGTGGACAATCTCAAGGCGCTTAAAAGCCTGACTGGCGTGCGGCTGATCCAGCTGATGGGGGCCGCGGGCAAATCCGCCGATGGGTATGATTATGCCGCGCTGGCCGCGCCTGCGGGTTTGAAGAATGTGTCGCAATACGCCGCCGGCATTGGGCCGGACAAGGCGATGATCATCCCGCGCGCCGCCGATGGTCGGCTGGGCACGCCCACCAGCCTGGTTGCCGATGCGCATGCGGCCGGGCTGCAGGTGCACCCCTACACATTCCGGCCGGAAAATTATTTCCTGCCCGAATGCCTGAAATCCGGCAGCGATCCGCGTGAGCCGGGCGATGTGGATGCCGAAATCCGCGCCTATCTGGCCACCGGAATCGACGGCCTGTTCAGCGATTCCACAGCGGCGGCGGTCAGGGCACTGGCGCCCCCGGCGTCTACCGCTCCTTCGGCTGATCGGGCCAATCCAGCACGAAATTGATGTGCGCGGCTGCGGTGGGCTTGTCGCGCGATCCCTGCCCATCTTTCACCTGCCACGCCTGTGCCTGAACATTCACCACGCGCCGGCCCAATTTGGTGATGCTGGCGCTGGCGCGGGTTTCGTGGGCCGCCCCTTCGCGCATGAAATCCACCGTCACCGTCACGGGGCGCACGCGCGGCAGCGCTTCGCCTTCGGGCTGGGCGGCGATCACCGTGAGCAGGCCGGCCAGTTCGAGCAGGCCGGCAATCGCGCCGCCGTGCAGCCGCCCCGGCGAGCCGATCAAGGTTTGCGCAAACGGCATCACCAATTGCAGTTCGCCGTCCACCCGTTCGAACGAGAGATCGAGGAACGCGGCATAGGGCAGCATATCAAGCCGTCCGGACTGTTGTTTCAACGCGGTGGCAAGCGCCGGACTGGTCATTGCCAGCCTCCCGCCAGTTTGGAGGCGGCAAACATAAATGTGCCGGCGACATGCGCGATCGGATCATCGGGGTCGCCGTCGTGGGCGAGGCCGCGCACGAAAGCGATCTGCCGCGTCATCCGGTAACATTCGCCGCGCGCCGTCACGGTGGCCTGCGGTTTGGGGCTGCGCACATAATCGGTGCGCAAATCCAGCGTGGCGTGGGGCTCGAACGCGCCGCGCGCCAGCATCGATGCCATGCCCACCGATGTGTCCATCAGGGTGATGATCGGGCCGGAAGCCCAGATGCCGTGTTCGGGATCGACCAGCAGATGCGGCGCAAACGGCAATTGCAGTTCCACCCAGCGATCGCCGGCCCGGATGAAACGCAGGCCCAATTGCTTGTTGTGCGGCACGCGGCCCACAAACGGCCCCATGAACTGGCTGACCTGCTGCGCAAAATCGCTGGTCATGCCGAAACCTTTGCCAACGCATCGATGCGCCCGATCATCGAAGCCAGCCCTTGCGTGCGGTTTGATGACAGATGTTTCGACAGGCCCAGCCCGTCCAGCCGCCCCTTGATCGCGGCTGCATCGATATCGGCGGGCGCGCGGCCATCGGCCAGCATCAGCACCAGCGCCACCAGCCCTTTGACGATGGCGGCATCGCTGTCGGCGGCAAAGCGCAGCACGTTGCCGTCGCGGTGCGGGTGCAGCCACACTTGCGATGCACAGCCGCGCACCTTGTTGGCGTCGGTTTTCAGCGCAGGTTCCATCGCCGGCAGGGCTTGGCCCAGCGCGATGATCAACCGATAACGGTCGTCCCAATCGTCGAAGGCATCAAATTCGGCCTCGACATCAGCGAAAGTGGTGATGGCCATGACCGCAGCCCATGCGGGGGTGAGTGGGCTGCGGTCAAGGCCCGTGACGTCACAGATCCACACCCGCAGCGATGGCTTCCAGCTTGCGGATGCGTTCCTTCAGGTCGGCCAGGTCGATACGCTGGCTGACCGCCGGCAGTTCGGGGCCGGAAGGACGGGCATCAAGCTCGCGCGTTTTGAGGCGCAGCCAGCCGGACCAGCCCCAGGCAACAAGCGTGCCGAGCATGGCGAGGCCCATCAGGGCGGCGGCAGACAGGATCAGGAGGGATTGGGCCGGGGGCATGGTGCGTCTCCTCGGGTGTGTTGTTTCAATCGTGCTTCAGCGATTCGATTTCGTCGGAAAGCCGCTTGGCCGGATCGGTGGCCAGGCGTTCCAGCACGTGGATGCGATCATTGAGGCGGGCTACTTCGGATTTCAGGCGCAGGCTCTCGCCGGTGTCGGCGGCTGGCATTTCGCCTTTCAGGGCGCGGCGCTGATCCTTGCCGCCGTAACGGCTGGACAGGACCCTGCCAATCGTGACGATCGCGACGATCGCGACGATCAGCACGACCATTTCAAACGGGTTCATAATCATCGTCCTCTCAAAACCAGCCGGGGGCGTGGTTCGTGCAGTTCAATTCAATTGTTTGGTTTTCAGGCCGTCGATTTCGGCGGCCAGCATGCTGGGTTTGTCGGTGGCGATGCGTTCCAGCACGGCCATCCGGTCTTTCAGGCTGCCCAGTTCGGCGCGCAGCTGGGCGTTTTCCTGGCTGATCAGGCGGACACGCTCCATCGCTTCGCCGCCGCCGTTCGGGTGAAGCGGTTTGCCCCAGCTGCTTTCGAGCGGATAACCGTTCTTGATCTTCAGCCAGGTGGTGATGACCCAGCCCACCACAACGGCAAAGCCGACTCCGCCGATGACCGGCGCGAACTGGCTTGCGACGATCTGCAAATTTTCAGGATTGATTGCCATCTGAAATGCGCCCCTCAATTCAATTTCTTGGGTTCGTCGCGCAGCGCTTCGATCTGCGCGGTCAACCCTTCGTTGCGGTCGGTGACGATGCGGTTGAGCACGGCGACGCGCTCCTCCAGCGTGGCGATCTTGCTGGCGTATTGTGCCGCGCTTTCGGCGGTGTGCTGTGTTGCCACGTCCAACTGGCGCTCTTTCAGCTTGATCCAGCGTTTGGCCACACTCGACAGGATGGCCACAATCGGGATCATGAAAACCAGGATCGGGACCATGTAATTCCAGCTCATGATGGCTTCTCCTCAGCGCAGCTTTTCGATTTCGTCAGCCAACTGGCGGCTGTCGCTGGTCAGGTGAAATTCGAGGTCGCGCAGGCGGCGATCGGCGTCGCGGAACTGGGAATTCACATCGCGCAGAGTGCGTTTGGGCTGCACCCGAACATCGCGCCAGAATTCCACGCGTTCGGGGCTTTGATCGTACAGCACGTTCGGCTTGGCATTGGCGATCCAGCCGATGGCCAGATAGGCCAGGACGGTGGAACCGCCGCCCATGATGGCGCCAACTGCAAAGCCGATGCGGACAAGCGTGACATCCCAGCCGAAATAATCGGCGATGCCGGCGCAAACGCCCATGATCTTGCCGTTGCGTTTGTCGAGGTAAAAACGAGTGCGGCTTTCAGACATTTCAGTGGTTCCCTTTTGGCCAGCGCGGACGAGCGCGCCAGAGTGGTGGGTCTGGGCGGGTCGATGGGGCAAAGGCGATCAGGGGGCGGAGGGCGCAATCAGCGCGATCAGCAAGTACAAGATCACCGGGGAGCCCAAGCCGAACACGGCGGCAGCGACGAACCCGATGCGGACCAGCGTGGCATCCCAGCCAAAATAATTGGCGATGCCGGCGCACACGCCCAACACTTTGCCTTGGGTCTTGTTGACGAGAAATTGGCGGCTCATGATGTCGGCCTCCTTTGAGGACAATATTGGGGACAAGTACCGGCTTAGCGCAGCTGGCGGCGTTGCTCGGACAGATCGGCGAGCCGACTATCCTTCCAATTGGGATTATCGGCGGCGATGATGCGCTCGACGGTGTCGATGCGCTGATCCAGCCGGCGAGCGAGATCGTGCAGTTCATCCAGCAGCGCTTCATCCTGTTGGCTGATGCCGGTCTGGCTTTTCCACTTGGTCAGATAGTGGAGAATGAGCCCGGGCAAGCCGATGAACAACATGCCGACGACGGCAACGGGAACGAGGTTTTCCATGATGATCAGCCCTCCGACTTGCCGAGGCGCGCCTTCATGGCGGCGATTTCGGCGTCCACTTCATCGTTGCCAGCCAAGGCAGCGAATTCGTCATCCAGGCTGCGGGCACCGCTGCCATCAGCCAGGTTCAGCGCATCGGCGCGGCCCTCGGCCATGTCGGCGCGGCGTTCGAGCACTTCAAAGCGGCTGAACGCTTCTTCGACGCGCGGTCCGCGGATCATTTCGCGCAGTTTTGAACGCTGGGTGGCGCTTTCGATGCGGTTGATCAGTGCGTTCTGACGATTGCGCGCCTCACGCAGCTTGCCTTCCAGCTTGGCGATGTCGGCTTCGTTGAGTGACAGCGTCTCGCCGAGCAGATCGATCTCCACCTGGGTGGTGTCGATGAAGCCCTTGGCCTTGTTCTTTTCCACGAGCGCGGCCTTGGCCAGATCTTCGCGGCCTTTCGACAGCGCCAGTTCGGCCTTGTCCTGCCAATCCTGCACAGCCTGGCTCGCCTTGAGCGTGGCGCGCTTCATTTCCTTCATGTCGGCGATGGTGCGGGCTGCGGACGCGCGGACTTCAACTAGCGTTTCCTCCATCTCCATGATGATCATGCGGATCATCTTGGCAGGGTCTTCCGCCCGTTCCAGCAGGTCGGTCACGTTGGCGGCGATGATGTCACGCGTTCGGGAAAAAATGCCCATCGGTCGTATCTCCAGACGTTCGAAAATGTTTCTGTGCAGCGTATTGGCCGGGGCCGGTTCCGGCTTGATGGGGCGATTCAGTGGAATCAGGACCCCGGCCACCGCCGCGATTGTCACGCAACAATATCGCTGTTCACGGTCGGCGTCACCATGGCAGGGCCAGTGGCGGCGGCAACAAAAGCGGTGCCGATCAGCAGCGCGGCCATCAGGGCCATCGTGTTGCGGCCGAAGTTCAGGATCATGGTGCTCATTTCGTCTCTCCTTGATTTGTCTGGCAGCAGGCTGTGCCGCTCATGCCAAGTCTACTGCAGGGGTCGTGCCAAGTGACCGATTCCATGTAACATGCTGAAAAATAACGGGTGACATTGGCGCCACAATTATTTTGTGCGGCAGGAATTGCCAAGTATTGGGATAATGTGCCAACTCGTCGCATGGCCTCTCCCGCCCAGATGATCGGCAGCTCGTTGAGCTTCCTTGATGCCGTCGAGCGGGCGTCGAGCGCGGCGGCCTTGAACCGTCCGGTGCTGGTGATCGGTGAGCGCGGCACCGGCAAGGAACTGATTGCCGATCGCCTGCACCGCCTGTCGCCGCGCTGGTCGCAGCCGATGGTGTCGCTCAACTGTGCGGCGCTGCCGGAAAATCTGATCGATGCTGAATTGTTCGGCTATGAAGCCGGCGCCTTCACCGGGGCACAGCGCGCGCGGGCCGGGCGTTTCGAGGATGCCGACGGTAGCACCCTTTTTCTCGACGAAATCGGCACGCTGTCCAGCCAGGCGCAGGAACGGCTGCTGCGCGTGGTGGAATATGGCGAACTCACCCGGCTGGGTTCAAACAAGCAAGTGACGGTTGATGTGCGGCTGGTGGGTGCCACCAACGAGGATCTGCCCGGCCTGGTGGCGCGCGGGCGCTTTCGTGCCGATTTGCTCGACCGTCTCAGCTTCGAGGTCATTACCCTGCCGCCGCTGCGCGAACGGGCCGAAGATATCGATGTGCTGGCGCAGCATTTTGCTCGCCGCATGGCTGCCGAACTGAACTGGCCGCGTTTTCCCGGCTTCACGGCGCGGGTACAGGAACAACTGGCCACCTGGCACTGGCCTGGCAATGTGCGCGAACTGAAAAACGTGATCGAACGGGCACTGTATCGCTGGGGCGATGCCGATCGGCCGATCGGGCAATTGGTGATCGACCCGTTTGAATCGCCGTGGCGGCCGCGCGGCAACAGCGGGCACGCAGTAATCAGTGCCGCGCCCAGCATCAGCCCGGTTGACGAAGCCGCGGCGATGCCCGCGCCCAAACTCGACAGCGTCAATGATCTGCGCGGCGCGGTCTCGGCCTATGAAAAGGACATTCTGGAGTGTGCGCTGGAACGCCACCGGCACAACCAGCGCCGCACCGCCGCCGCGCTGAACCTCAGCTATGATCAGCTGCGCCACGCGCTGAACCGGCATGGGCTGCTCGGGGAGTAGACTCTGGAAATAGACTCTGGGAACAGACGCTGGGAACAGACCGGCGTTCAGTCCAGTTTGAGCCCATGGCGCGCCAGCAATGGCCCCTGCGCGATGGCAAACACGAACACCGCCGCGGTGACCCCCCAAACCTTAAAGCTGAGCCAGTCATCATAACTCAGATAGCGCCGCGCTACTTCGTTGGCCGCGAGCAAGGTGAGGAAGAAAATCGCCCAGTTGCGGGTGAGCAGGCGCCAGCCGGTGTCGGTGAGGCCAGGCAGCGCCTCGCCCATCACCAGTTGCAGCGTCGGGCGGCCCGTGACCAGTCCGCCCACCAGCAGCGCTGCAAACACGCAATAGATGATGCTGGGCTTGAGCTGGATGAAAGCCTTGTCTTGCAGCCAGATCGTCAGCCCGCCAAACAGCACGACGATCACCGTGGTGAACACCATTGCGGCCGGCAGGTGGCGGGTCTTTCCCCAGTGCCACAGCGCGGCGATCAGGCTGGCCACCACGAACACCGCCGTGCCGACCACGGCGCTGGCCACCTCGGCATCGGCAAGACCTGGCAGTTGGCCGCGTTCAAACAGCGCCTTGCCCAGCTTGCTGGCGCCAAAAAACAGCAGCAGCGGCCCGAAATTTATGGCCATGCGGGCGGTGGAAGACAATTTCGGGCGATCGGGTGCAGGCGGCATGGCAGCCGTGATAGCCAATTGCGCGCCGCCCGTCACCCACCGCCCGTCACGCGCTGTGCCGCAGGCTGCATCCGGGGGGTGACGAAGCGGCACAGAGCCATTAAGCCAAAGCTGTGGTGGACGCGCTCGTGATCGACAATCTGGCTTGCCGCCGCGGCACGAGGCTGCTGTTTGACGCTGTTTCGGCACGGGTGCAGCCGGGCGGTGCGCTGCTGCTGACCGGGCCGAACGGCGCCGGAAAATCCTCGCTCCTGCGGCTGCTGGCCGGCTTGTTGCGGCCCGAATCCGGCAGTGTGAGCGGCGGCGGCCGCCGGGCCTTTGCCGGGCATGATGTCGCCCTGAAACCGCGCCAGACGCTGGGGGCGGAGCTTGCGTATTGGGCACGGCTGGACGGCGGGCGCGATGGGCTGCCGGCAGCGCTGGCGGCGATGAACCTGACCGGGCTGGCGGATGTGCCGTGCCGGTATTTGTCGTCGGGGCAAAAACGCCGCGCTGCAATCGCGCGGGTAATTGCGGCCAAGGCGGACTGCTGGCTGCTCGATGAACCCACCGCCGGGCTCGACGCGGCTTCCGCCGGCCTGCTGGCGGCTGCAATGGGCCGCCATCGGGCAACGGGCGGCTTGATTGTGGCAGCTGTTCACGGCGATATCGGCCTTGATGGCGCAGCGCAATTGCGGCTCGGCTGATGTTTTTCCTGCTGCTTCGCCGCGATTTGTTGCTCATCGCGCGCTCTCCGGCGCTGTGGCTGCCGGTGATGTTTTTCGTGCTGGCCGCCGCACTGTTTCCCTTTGCCGTCGGCCCCGATGCCCGCCTGCTGGCGCGCATTGCGCCCGGCATCATCTGGGTTTCGGCGCTGCTCGCCAGCCTGCTGCCGGTGGAAACCCTGCTCGCCCCTGACGTGGAGGACGGCAGCATCGATCAACTGATCGCGCGCGGCATCGCACTGGAACTGGCGTGCGCGGCGCGCATCGTCGCCCACTGGATTGGCTTTGCCGTACCGCTGCTGGCGGCGTTGCCGGTGGCCGGCGTGCTGCTCGGCCTGTCGGCCGATGACGGTGCGCGAATCGCCATTTCCCTGGCGCTGGGCACCCCGGCACTGGCCAGCCTGGCCGTGGTCGCCGCCGCGTTGACAGCGGGGCTCAAGGGCGGCGGCGCGCTGGCCGGGCTGATCGTGCTGCCACTGGCGCTGCCGGTGCTGATCTTCGGCGTGGGCAGCGATGTCGCCGGCGCGTTCCGTTTGCTGGCGGCGGCCAGCCTGGTGGCGCTGGCGGTCAGCCCGTTTGCAGCAGCGGCGGCGCTCCGCCCCGAATAAGCGCCAGGTTGCAGCGGTTCATTGGCCGGAAATGCGGCGTCGTGGTAAACACTGCCTTCCTGCAATTTTGGAATGGAGCATTGCCTCGTGCGCGTCCTCACCCTTTCCGGCCTCACGTTCGCTGCCCTGTTCACTGCTGCTTGCGGCGGCGCTGACAAGCCGGCGGAAACCACTGCCGCCCAGTCGCCGGCAGTCGAAGCTCCCGCCGCGCCGGTTGCAGAAGCACCTGTGCCGACCGCCGAAGCCGCTCCTGTCGCCGCTCCTGTCGCCGCCCCTGCCGCAGCTGCACCGGCCGCGGCCGTCACCTATGCCTCACTCACGGGCGATGCAGCCAAGGGTGAGAAGGTCTTTGCCCAGTGCAAGGCTTGCCATGTTGCCGAAGCCGGCAAGAACCGTGTCGGCCCGTCGCTGTGGGCCCTGGTCGGCCGCACCGCCGGCATGATCCCCGGCTTCAATTACAGCAAGGCCAACAAGGCAAGCGGCGTCATCTGGAGCGAAGACGTGCTGTTCACCTATCTCGAAGCCCCGGCAAAGTTCATGCCCGGCACCCGCATGGCGTTCGGCGGCCTGAAAAACGCGCAGGACCGTGCAGACGTGATCGCCTATCTGAAAACCAAGGCATAAACGCTGGGGGCCGGCGCCCGAAGCGGCGCCGGCCTTGGCACGGCGCCTGCGCCTGGTTCAGAATGGCCCGTTCAATTCGACGATGGCCCGGTTCAGCATGGCGGCAAAGCCCACCCACACCAGATAGGGCAGCAGCAGCAGCGACGCCGGACGGGAAATGCGCCACAGCACGATGTTCAGGGCGGCAATGCTGCTCCACAGCACGCCCACTTCCAGCGCCGCGAGATCCGGGCGATGCAAGCGAAAGAACAGAAAGCTCCACAACAGATTCAGCAAGCCATTGAGCGCGAACAGACCGACGATCGCTTCGAACGCGGCGCTGCTGCGCGCCGACAACCATGCCGTGGTGCCGGAAAAGGTGCACAGCATGAAGATGATGGTCCAGGCGGGGCCGAACAGCCAGTTGGGCGGCGCCCAATCGGGCTGCTTCAGTGCCAGATACCACGGGCCGATATCGGTGATGGTGGCGCCCACCGCCGCGGTGAACGTCGCGGCTACTGCGGCAATTGCGGCGGGCAGCACCCACGGCGATTCGGCCATGCGCCCCATTCGCCCGGGTTTGCCCGAACGCCCTGCCTGCCGGCCGATCAGAGCTGGCCTCGTTTGCCGGCGTTGTCACCTTCACGCGTGCCGCCGCCCGACAGCAAACCCGACAACAATTGCACGCTGTCTTTCAGGAAGATCTTGACGTGGGCCAGCGGCTTTTTGCGCACCAGTTCCTTGTTCATGTAGGCTTCCCAGGTCAATTGCTGGATGTCCTTGTCCATGCACAGCTTGACGAATTTTTCACGCATCGTGTCGCTGCGATACCACCACCATTGCATGATGCCGAGCACGCGGAACACCGTGCCGTGCGCCTTCAGGAACCGTTTGCGCGCCAGCGCCAGCTTTGACGCATCGCCGCTGACCAGCGCTTCGGCGGCAGCCTTGGCGGCTTCACGCCCGGCGGTCATGGCGTAAAAAATGCCTTCGCCGCTGGCCGGGGCCACGCAGCCGGCGGCGTCGCCGGCAACCACCACATCCTTGCCATTGTCCCACTTCTTGCGTGGGCGCAGCGGGATCGGTGCCCCTTCGACGCGAACGGTCTTGCACTTGTCTTCGGTCAGGCCAAGCTCTGTGCGAAGGGCGGTGACGGCCTTGCGCAGCTCAAAGCCCTGCACCGCGCTACCGGTGCCGATGCTGGTTTTGGAACCGTGCGGGAACACCCAGGCATAAAAATCCGGGCTGTGCTTGCCTTGGTAAAACACGTCGCAGCGATTGCCGGCAAAGCCGCCAAAGCCTTCCGGCGGGCTTTCCACCACCTCGTGATAGGCGGCAACGAAGGGCAGTTTTTCATCGGGCAGGGCGGCGCGCGCCACGGCCGAATTGCAGCCATCGCAGCCGATCAGCATTTTTGTGTGAACCCGCACCGGCTCCGAACCGCGATCGGCACCCTTGGGGCGATACAGGACGACGGCGGTGCCATCCGGCTCGCGCTCCAGCCCCTCGAAGCTGCCGTCGCGGCGATCGGCGCCATTGGTTGCCGCGCGGGCGCGCAGCCATTCGTCGAACACGTCGCGATCGACCATGCCAACCCAGCCGCCTTCGCCCACCGGCATGTCCACTTCGCGGCCTGCCGGGCTGATCATGCGGGCGCTGTTGGCGGTGGTGCACAACAGATCGATTGGCACGTCGAAATCCTTGAGCAGGCGCGGCGGCACCGCACCGCCGCACGGTTTGATGCGGCCCATGCGGTCCAGCAGCATCACCTTGTGCCCGGCCAGCGCCAGATCGTTGGCTGCCGTCGCCCCCGACGGCCCACCGCCAACCACCACCATGTCGAACATCTCGGTCACGCCGCCACCTCTGCTGTTGTCTGTCTGCCCGCAGGATTTCCCGCCAAAATTACCATACGGTCATTCAACCTGAAAGCGATGCCCGCCGCCAGCAGAAACAGCACGGATTCTGCGGCAAAAACAATTTCGAAGGCAGGCCCATCGGCGCCGGTGGCAGCGCGCAGCCGATCAACGGCAAATGCGCCGACAAACCCGCCGATGCCAAAGGCGGCCGCCTGCGCTGCCCCCCACACCCCCATGCGGATGCCTTCGTGGTTCCTGTATTCGCCATTGGGCCCGCTTCGCCCCGCCAGCTCCAGCATCGAACCGATGGCTGCCACGGCAAACATGCCATTGGCAAAGCCCAGCGCCGCCACATTGATCGTCAGCGGCCAGCCCGGCCCGGCGCGCGCTGCCAGCGCGAGCAGGCCCAGCGCAATCGCCGACGCCACACACCCCAGCACAATCCAGCGCTTGAGCCGCATCCCGGCGCCAAATCCATTTCGAGGCCCTTTTGGCCCGCCAAAGGCATGGCCGCCCACACCCACCAGGATCATGCCGGCCAGCACACCCTGGTGCTGCACGCCCGACAGGCTGGTGGATTGGCCCGGCGTCATGCCGAACACGAGGCCCGCAAACGGTTCGAGGATGAGATCCTGCATGGAATATGCCAGCATCGAAAAGAACACGAAGATGCTGAACAGCCGGGTGAGGGGGTCTTGCCAAATGCCGCGTAGCGCTTTGCCAAACGGGGCAGTGTCCCGCTTTGCCTCGGCTTGCGGCGCGCCTTCGACACCCCACATCGCCGCGCATGTAACGGTGAAGGCCGCCACCACCACGCCGGCCGCGACCTGCACCAACCGCGTTGGCGAAAAGGGATCGAGCAGCGCGCCGGCGACGCCAGCTGAAATGACGATGCCGACGATCATCATGATCCACGTCAGGCTGGCCGCAGCCGGGCGCCGGTTTTCTGCGGTGCGGGCGGCAAGCAGCGCCAGCAGCGAGGTGCCGGCCGCGCCGACCCCGATGCCGATCATTGCATAGGCCAGCACCAGCGCGGCAAACACCGGCCAGAACGGGCCGGCCAGCTGCGTGGTGGCCAGCGTGGCAAGAAGGCCGCCGCCGCCGAGCACGGCCATGCCGCCGATAATCCACGGCGTGCGCCGCCAGCCGCTATCCGATCCGTGGCCCCATTTGGGGCGCGAGAGCTGCACGCCATAATGAAACGCCACCAACCCGGCCGGCAAGGCAGCGGCCATGGCATATTCCACCACCATGATGCGGTTGAGCAGGCTGGAGGCAAGCATGACAATCGCGCCCAGCGCGCTTTGTACCAGCCCTAGCCGAACGATGCCGGCCCAGCCCAGCGGCGGCGGCGCCGTGCTCATACGATTTCGGCCAGGCCAAAGGCTGCGGCGAGCATGCCCAGCACATACAGGGTTGTGCCGGTGGCGTTGTAGAAAGGCGCGTTGGCCGCGGGCGCTGCCAGCAAGCGCTGCATCAGCACCGCCTGCATCGCCAGCGAAAACGCCACCATCGCCGATGGCCAGTGCAGCCCCCAGCGCGCCAGCAGGATGATCACCGCCACCTGCGGCAGCGCCATCGTCCAGCAGGCGACCTCGGCGGCGTTGCGCATTCCCAATTGTACCGGCAGCGAATTGACGCCGGACTGGGCATCACCCTTCACCGCCTTGAAATCATTCAGCACCATGATGCCGTGCGCGCCCAGCGCGTACAGGCACAGCACCCACATGATGCGGCTGTCGGGCACGCCGCCGGCCATGACCGCAGCCCCGGTGAACCAGCTCACCCCTTCATAGGCGCCGGCGCACACCAGCGGCCCCAGCCAGCCATCGGCCTTGAACCGCAGCGGCGGCGCCGAATAGGCCCACGCCATGGCGACGCCCACAATGGTGGCCACGCCCACGACCGGCCCGATGATGAAACCGACGGCCAGACTGATGATCGTGCCGATAATGGCGATATACAGCCCCCAACGTCCCGGGATGCGGCCCGACGGGATGGGGCGCTGTGGTTCGTTGATGGCGTCCACATGGCGATCGAACCAGTCGTTGATGGCCTGGCTGTTGCCGCACACCAGCGGCCCGGCCAGCATCATGCCGGCAATCAGCAGCCCCCAGCGACCACTGATCGGGACGCCCGACGAAACGACGCCGCACATGAAAGCCCACATCGGCGGAAACCAGGTGACCGGCTTCATCAGTTCCAGCACGTCGCGCGGCAGCATGTTGGGCAGCATGTTGGGCAGCATGTTGGGCAGCATGCCAACGCGCGGCGGCGGCGCAGCGGCCACAGGCGGGGGGATTTGTTCCATGCGCCGCAAACTAGTCTTGACCGCTATTGGGCGTCAACGTCGACAGCCCGCGATGCACACACAAGTTGTTGTTACTGGCTGCTTCCGGCCGCCGCCGCTGCCTTGGCACCGCTTTCCGGCCAGCTCCGCCGAACCAACATTACGTGTTTGTCATGAAATCTGGTTGACTTAAGGGGCTTGGCTGATAAGCTATTTTCACGTGACTGAGGGGTCAGGCGGTTTGACGATTACAGCGACAGATGGTCAGATGCGGCCGCTGTATACGCCCGAACAACGGGTTCGGCGGGACAGCTCCAAGTGGACGCTGGTGCAGGGCCTGCTGGCACCGGTGCAATTTCTGATCTTCGGCGTGAGCCTCTATCTGGTGCTGGACTATCTGAACAATGGCCGCAATCATGATTGGGCGGTGTGGTCGGTCGTTATCAAGACAATCGCGCTGTACACGATCATGATCACTGGTGCGATCTGGGAGAAGGTCGTTTTCGGCCAGTATCTTTTTCATGACAGTTTCTTTTGGGAAGATGTGTTTTCGATGTTGGTGATCGTGCTGCACAGCCTTTACGTGTTCGGTCTGTTCACCGGCATCGCCGATGATGGCGTGCTGTTTGCCACCGCGCTCGCCGCCTATTTTGCTTATGTGATCAACGCCGGGCAGTTCGTCTGGAAGCTGCGCCAGGCCAGGCTGTCGGCCCCGGTCGCCAAGCCGGCTGTTTACGCCGCAACGGACACGGTTGGCGCGGCCGAAACCTTGGTGGCGCAAGCGGCATGAGCGCCGCCTGCCCCGCCCCCGCGTCGGGATGCGATGCGCCGCCGCTGGGTGCTGATGGCATCTTGCGCGAACGCGGCCAGCGCGAAGTGTTTTGCGGACTGACCGGCATCATCTGGCTGCACCGCAAAATCCAGGATGCCTTCTTCCTTGTTGTCGGCAGCCGCACCTGCGCCCATCTGCTGCAATCGGCAGCCGGGGTTATGGTGTTTGCCGAACCGCGCTTCGGCACCGCCATCATCGAGGAAAAGGATCTGGCTGGCCTCGCCGATGCCAACGAGGAACTGGACCGGGTTGTCACCCGCCTGCTCGCCCGCCGGCCCGATATCAAGCTACTGTTCCTTGTCGGCTCCTGCCCCTCCGAAGTGATCAAACTCGATCTCAGCCGCGCGGCGCAGCGCCTCAACAGCAACTTCGGGCCGAACGTGCGCGTGCTCAACTATTCGGGCAGCGGCATCGAAACGACCTTCACGCAAGGCGAAGACGCCTGCCTTGCCGCACTGGCACCCGATCTGCCGTCCTCGGACGATCACCAGTTGATGCTTGTCGGCAGCCTGCCCGACATCGTTGAAGACCAGCTTACCCGGCTGCTACGCGAACTTGGCATCAGCAACGTGGTCTCGTTGCCGGCGCGCCGGGCGGGGCAGATGCCGGGTGTCGGCCCCAATACCAAATATCTGTTGGCTCAACCCTTTCTTGCCGAAACCGGCACAGCGCTTGAAAAGCGCGGAGCGGAGCATCTGCCGGCATTATTTCCGTTCGGCGCCGAAGGCACCACCGCCTGGCTGCACGCCGCCGCGCAAGCCTTTGCCGTGCCGCAAGACCGTTTCGAGCAGGTGATTTCCGGCCCGCGCGAACGCGCCCGCAAGGGCCTGTCGCTTTACCGCGAGAAATTGGCCGGCAAGCGCATCTTCTTCATGCCGGACAGCCAGCTCGAAGTGCCGCTGGCGCGTTTCCTGGCCGGAGAGCTCGGCATGGAGCTGGTCGAGGTCGGGACGCCGTATTTGCACAAGGGCCATTTGATCGACGAGCTTGCAGCACTGCCTCCGGGCACGATGATTTCCGAAGGCCAGGATGTCGACAAGCAACTCGACCGGGTCCGTGCCGCGCGTCCCGATCTCACGGTTTGCGGGCTGGGCCTTGCCAACCCGCTGGAGCGGGAAGGCCTGACGACGAAGTGGGCGATCGAGCTCGTTTTTTCGCCGATCCATGGTTATGAACAGGCGGGCGATCTCGCTGAGCTGTTCGCGCGTCCGCTCCACCGCCGTGACGTGCTGAAGGTGTAACCGATGCAGCTCACCGTCTGGACCTATGAAGGCCCGCCCCATGTCGGGGCCATGCGCGTCGCCACCGGCATGCGCGAGCTGCATTATGTGCTGCACGCCCCGCAAGGCGACACCTATGCCGATCTGCTGTTCACCATGATCGAGCGGCGGGACCATCGCCCGCCGGTGACCTACACCACCTTCCAGGCCCGCGATCTGGGCAAGGACACCGCCGAACTGTTCCAGAAATCGGCGCGTGATGCCTATGATCGCTTTCGGCCGCAGGCGATGATCGTGGGCGCCAGCTGCACCGCCGAATTGATTCAGGATGATCCGGCCGGCCTGGCGCAAACCATGGGCCTGCCGTGCCCGGTGATCCCGCTGGAATTGCCCAGTTACAGCCGCAAGGAAAATTGGGGGGCGTCGGAAACCTTTTATCAGATCGTGCGCACGCTGGCCGACAAGGAAAGGCTGCCGCCGCCGGCGGTGGGTGAAAACGGCCCGCGCCGGCCGCGCGCCAACCTGCTGGGGCCCACCGCGCTCGGCTTCCGCCATCGTGATGATGTGGCCGAAATCACCCGGCTGCTGGCCGATCTGGGCATCGATGTGAACCTGACTGCACCGCTGGGCGCCAGCCCGGCCGATATTGCCGGCATCGGCGAGGCCGATTTCAACATCTGCCTGTATCCCGAAATCGCCGCGCAAGCGTGCACCTGGCTGGAGCGGACCTTCCGCCAGAAAACAGTGAAGACCGTGCCGATCGGCCTTGGCGCCACCCGCGAGTTCGTTGCCGAAGTGTGCGCCGCTGCCGGCATCGCGGTGCCCGCCGATATCGATCAGGGCCGCATGGGCTGGTGGTCAAGGTCGATCGATTCCACCTACCTCACCGGCAAGCGGGTTTTCATCTTCGGCGACGGCACGCACGCCGTGGCCGCTGCTCGTGTGGCAACCGAGGAACTGGGATTCAAGGTCGTCGGCCTTGGCTGCTACAACCGTGAATTCGCCCGCGAACTGCGTGCCGCTGCTGAAAAATACGGGGTCGAACCCCTCATCACCGACGATTATCTCAGCGTCGAGGAAGCCATCGAGGCCGCCGCCCCGGAACTGGTTCTGGGCACCCAGATGGAGCGCCACATCGCCAAGCGCCTCCGCCTGCCGTGCGCGGTGATTTCAGCGCCGGTGCATGTGCAGGATTTCCCCGCCCGCCACAGCCCGCAAATGGGCTTCGAAGGCGCCAACGTGCTGTTCGATACCTGGGTCCACCCGCTGGTGATGGGCCTCGAAGAACATCTGCTCACGATGTTCCGCGATGATTTCGAATTTTCCGATGCCGCCGGGCCCAGTCACCTTGGGGGCCACGCTTCCGCTCCTGTTCCTGCTGGCAGGGAAGGCTTGGGGGAGGGTTCTTCGTCTGCGCCGGATGAGCGCAATGCCGACGTGACAGCCCACGCTGGGCGCACACCCTCCCTGCAAGAGAGTGGAGAAGAAGGCGGCTGGACTGCGGAAGCGCTTGCAGAATTGGGAAAAATCCCGTTCTTTGTGCGCGGCAAGGCTCGCCGCAACACTGAACGCTATGCTGCAGAGCATGGCGTGACCACCATCACTCGTGAGACTTTGTACGAGGCCAAATCGCACTATGCGCGCTGATTCTCCGCCGTCGAAACAGGCCAGACCGGATCAGCGCCCGGATCATTGCCATGTCGTGATCATCACGCTCGACAACCATTTGTCGGGCGCCGTCGACCGCGCCCGCGTGCGCTTCCAGAAATCGGGCCTGCCGGTGTCCATCGGCTTCCACGCTGCTGCCGATTGGGACAAGCCGGGCACCCTCGAGGCCACCCGCGCTGACATCGCCCGCGCCGATATCGTGATTGTCACGATGCTGTTCCTTGATGAACAGATCCGCATGATCAAGGACGCGCTGACAGCGCGCCGCGAGGAATGCGACGCGATGGTGTGCCTGATGAGCCAATCCGACGTCGTGAAGATGACGCGGATGGGCGATTACCGCATGGACGCGCCGCCCAAGGGCCCGCTCGGTTGGCTGAAGAAATTGCGCGGCACGTCCAAAACCGGTGCGCCCAACAGCGGCGCGGCCCAATTGGCCGTGTTGCGCCGCCTGCCGAAATTGCTGAAATTCGTTCCCGGCACCGCGCAAGACGTGCGCGCCTATTTCCTCACCCTGCAATATTGGTTGGCCGGCAGCGACGACAACGCCTTCCAGATGATTCAGGCGCTGGTCGATCGCTATGCCGCTGGCCCGCGCAAGGGCTTGCGCGGCAAGGCCAAGGTGGAAGCGCCGCAGGAATATCCCGAAGTCGGCGTGTACCACCCGGATCTGCCGGCACGCATGTCGGAACATCTGGCCGATTTGCCGCGCCAGCAGGGTGCGGTGGGCACTGTCGGTTTGCTGATGCTGCGGTCGTATGTGCTGGGCAAGGATGCCAATCATTATGATGGTGTGATCCGTGCACTCGAAGCCCGCGGGCTCAATGTGATTCCAGGGTTTGCCGGCGGGCTGGATCAGCGCCCGACCATCGAGACGCTGATGATGAGGGACGGCGTGGCCACGGTTGATGCCGTGATCAACCTCACCGGCTTTTCGCTTGTCGGCGGCCCGGCGTTCAGCGACGCCAAGGCAGCCGAAGAAATTCTGACAAAGCTGGATCGGCCCTATATTTCGGCCCACCCGGTGGAATTCCAGACGTTGCAGCAATGGGGCGCCAATCGTCAGGGCCTGTTGCCGCTGGAATCGACCATCATGATCGCTATT
>NZ_JBDNFM010000188.1:0-15202 GCF_041689835.1 Sandarakinorhabdus sp. | reverse complement strand
GGCATGCACGCGCTGGGCAATCCGCAATCGGGCGGCCACCCGCCGGGCAGCAATGCGCTGCAAGACTTTGGTGCCCGCGCGCTGGCCAGCCTTGATGCCGGCTGCGATATCGCGCTGCATTGTTCGGGTGATTTTGCGCAAATGCGGTGCATCACCGAAGCCGCGCCGGTGATGAGCGAGGCCGCCGCCGCGCGCCTTGCCGCGGCAATGGACTTGATGGGCGCAGGCGACGCCACCCCGGTCGCGGAATGGGCTGCCGCCCGCGACGCCCTGCTGGCGCTGGCGTGATCGCGGACGACCAGTTCGATCTGCCAGTGCGAGCCGCGCCGGAACCCGGAACGCTGGTCTTGCAACTCGGCAGCTGGGAAGGCCCGCTCGATCTGCTGCTCACGCTGGCGCGGGCGCAAAAGGTTGATCTGGCGCAGATTTCCATCTTGGCGCTGGTCGATCAATATCTGGATTACATCCGCGACGCCAAGGCGCTCAGCCTTGAACTGGCAGCTGATTATCTGGTGATGGCGGCCTGGCTGGCCTATCTGAAATCGCTGCTGCTGCTGCCCAAAGACCCAGAAGCCGAGCCCGACGCCGCCGAACTCGCGCTGAAACTGCAGTTCCAGCTGCAACGGCTGGAAGCCATGCGCGGCGCCGGTCAGCGCCTGCTTGCCCGCCCGCAACTGGGCTGGGACATGTTTCGCCGCCCCAATCCCGAAGGCCTCGCCGAAGACAAGCGCACGGCGTACGCGTGCAGCTATTATGATCTGCTGTCGGCCTATGGCGCGATCACGGCGCGGCGCACGCGCTCGGTGCATATTGTCCGCCGCCGGGCGGTGATGGCGTTGGATGAAGCCATCGAACGGCTCGAACATTTGCTCGGCCGCAGTATCGACTGGACGGAACTGGTGCGTTTCCTGCCCGCCGATCTGGCCGATGAAGCCTATGCCCGCTCCGTGCTGGCCTCCAGCTTTGTCGCCGCACTCGAACTCACCCGCCAGGGCAAGGCGACGCTGTCGCAAGGCGCCGCCTTTGCCCCCATCTTGTTGAGGGCCCGTCATGAGTGAAGACTTGGCGCTCACACGGGCTTTGGAAGCCATCCTGTTCGCTGCCGAAGCGCCGCTGACCCTGACCGAAATGACCCGGCACGTGGGCGAACGCGGTGATCTGTTGCCCACCTTGCAGGCGCTGGCGCAATCCTATGCGCCGCGCGGCATCAACCTCGTCGAACGCGGCGGCCGCTGGCAGTTCCAGACCGCGCCCGATCTGGGCCATTTCCTGCGTACCAGCCGCGAAACCGTGAAGAAACTCTCCCGCGCCGGCGTCGAGACGCTGGCGGTGATCGCCTATCACGAACCGGTGACGCGCCCCGAAATCGAAGAAATCCGCGGCGTTTCCATCTCGGGCGGCACCATCGATGTGTTGATGGAAGCCGGCTGGGTTCGCCCCGCCGGCCGACGCGAAACGCCAGGCCGGCCCCTGCAATATGCCACCACGCCGGCGTTTCTGGCGCATTTCAATCTTGCCGCTCGCCGCGATCTGCCCGGCATGGCCGATCTCAAAGCCGCCGGCCTGCTCGACCGCGAGCCGCCGCGCGAACTGCCGTTGCCGCTGGGCGGGCGCGAAGAATAGCTCCGCTCCCGCTTGCGGGAGGGGAGTCGGCTCTCAACGGCGGAACAGCGCCTCGCCCTGCTCCAGCGCAGTGCCGGGCGTGTTGGATACAGGGGTTTCCGGCGCGTTGGCCGCCGCATAACGTTCGGCCTGCAGCTGATTGATCAGCGCGGCGCGTTCGGTTTCCACCTTTTCGGGGTCAATGCTGGTATCGATGCCGGCCTTCTTCGCAGCCGCAGCCACCAGCGCATCCATTTCACGCTGGCTGGTCAGGCCCAGCGTAACGGGATCACGCGGCTGCAGGTTGGCATAATTCCAGTGGCTCTTGTCGCGGATGGCGGCAATCGTCGTCTTGGTGGTGCCGATGAGCTTGGAAATCTGGCCGTCGGTGATTTCCGGGTGATTCTTGATGATCCACAAGATGCCGTCCGGCTTGTCCTGCCGCTTCGATACCGGAGTGTAGCGCGGGCCGGACGTGCGGCGCGCCTGTTCGGGCATGCGCGAGATTTTCACCACATGGTCCGGATTGGCTTCACCGGCGGTCAATTCCTCGCGGGTGAGTTCGCCGGCGCGGATCGGATCACGGCCCTTCAGCTTGGTGGCGGCGGTATCATCGGCGATCGCCTGCACTTCCAGCACGTGCAGGCCGCAGAATTCGGCGATCTGCGGGAAGGTGAGTGCGCTGTCGTCCACCAGCCAGGCGGCGGTGGCGTGCGGCATCAGGGGCAGGTTGGCGGCCATGGTGGTGGCTCCTTTGCGAACATGAAAACAGCCGCCCCTGGGGGGACGGCTGGACGACGAGGGTTGTAATGGAGCCGCGGCTGTGGCGCAAGGGCGCACGATGATGCCTTCACCCGCCCAGCTGGCCGCGCTCGACGCCGCCGATCCTCTCGGCGCCGCCCGCGCCCGTTTCCGGTTGCCGCCCGGCCTGGTCTATCTTGATGGCAACTCGTTGGGGCCATTGCCTGCTGCCCTGCCTGCATCACTGGCGCACACGCTGGCGCACGAATGGGGCAGCGGCCTGATCCGCAGCTGGAACGATGCCGGCTGGATCGATTTGCCGGTGACATTGGGCGCCGCCATCGCCCCGATCGTCGGCGCTGAAGCCGGCGCGGTGGTGGCCTGCGATTCGGTCAGCCTCAATCTGTTCAAGCTGGCCAGCGCCGCACTGGCGATGCGCCCCGGCCGCCGCACGGTTCTGATGGAGGCCGACGATTTCCCCACCGATGCCTATGTGATGCAGGGCCTGTGCCAGCTGGCCGGCGTCACGCTCAAACGCGCCGCCCGCGCTGATCTTGTCGCGGCGCTGGACGACGACACCGCACTGCTGCTGCTGTCCCACGCGCATTATGTGACCGGGCAGGTGCACGACATGGCGACGATGAACGCCGCCGCTCATGCTGCTGGCGCGCTGACGCTGTGGGACTTGTCGCATGCCGCCGGCGCTTTGGTGGTCGCTCTGGATGCTGATGGTGCCGATTTCGCGGTGGGCTGCGGCTATAAATATCTGAACGGCGGCCCCGGTGCGCCGGCCTTCGCCTATCTCGCCCGCCGTCACTGGGACAGCGCGCAGCCGGCGCTGACGGGGTGGATGGGCCATGCCCGCCCTTTCGATTTCGCTGCCGATTATGCGCCGGCTGCCGGTGCCCGCCGGCTGCTCACCGGCACTCCGCCAATCCTCGCCATGCGCGCGCTGGAAGCCGGGGTGGCCACCTTCGCCGGCATCGACATGGCCGCCGCCGAAGCCAAATCTCGCCAGCTGGTCCAGCTGTTCGCCGCCGGCGCTGCCCACCTGCCCGGCGTCACCGTCGATTCGCTGCCCGCTGGCCGCCCCTTTGAACGTCGCGCCGCGCACTGCATCATCCGCCACCCGGCAGCCCGCCGCGTGATGATCGCCCTGATCGCGCGCGGCGTGGTGGGCGACATGCGCCCGCCCGACGCGATGCGTTTTGGCTTCCCGGCGCTCACCACCCGCTTTGCCGATGTCGGCCTGGCGCTGGCGGCGCTGCACGCGGTACTGGCCAGCGGCGAATGGCAGGACGACTGCTTCACCCCCAAGGGCGTCGTCAGCTGACGCTCAACACGATCTTGCCGACATGCGTACCCGCTTCCATCCGCTCATGCGCGGCAGCAGCGTCGGCCAAGGGGAACACGCTGTCCGTCACCGGCGTCAGCCGCCCGGCTTCGAACGCCGGCCAGATCGCGCCTTCCAGCACTTCGGCAATCGCCGCCTTGAACGCAATCGGGCGGGGCCGCAGCGTCGATCCAGTGAGCACCAGCCGCTTGCGCATGACGAGCGCAAGATTGATCTCCGCCGTCGGTCCGCGCTGGAACGCGATGCTCACGTTGCGGCCTTCATCCGCCAGACAGACGATATTCTTGGGCACATAATCGCCGCCGACCATATCGAGCACGATATCGACGCCGCGCCCGCCGGTGAACGCCAGCACTTCGGCCGCGAAATCCTGTGTGCGGTAATTGATGGCGTGCGCTGCGCCGTGCGCCTTGGCAGCGGCGCATTTTTCATCGCTGCCGCAGGTCGCAATCGCGGTCAGCCCCACTTCAGCCGCCAGTTGCAGCGCGGTGATGCCGATGCCGCTGGTGCCGCCGTGGATCAGGATGCTTTCCCCCGGCCGCGCCCGGCCCCGGTCCATCACATTCGACCATACGGTGAACCAGGTTTCGGGCAGTCCGGCGGCATCCACCATGCTCATGCCCGCCGGCACGGGCAGGCACTGGCCGGCAGGCGCAGTGCAATATTCGGCATAGCCGCCGCCCGCCACCAGCGCGCACACCGCATCGCCGGGCCGCCAGCGCGTCACCTCATCGCCCACCGCCACCACGGTGCCGGCGATTTCGAGGCCCATGATCGTCGGCGTACCCGGCGGCATCGGATACAGGCCCAGCCGTTGCAGCACATCGGGCCGGTTCACCCCGGCCGCTGCCACCTTCACCAGCACGTCGCCGGGGCCAGGCTGCGGGACGGGGCGGGAAACGGGGACGAGCACCTCCGGCCCTCCCGGGGCGGCAGGGTCGATGGCGGTCATGTGTGTGGGGATGGTCATGACCGCGGATATTGACAGGCGGCGTGGCCCGGTCAACCGTTGCGGCATGTTCGACGAAGATCTGCCCCGCAAAAAAAGTGACCCGCTCGCAGATATGGCCCGCGAGGACCTCGATCGCCTGTCCATCGCCGATCTGGATGATCGCATCGCCGCGCTGGAGACGGAACTGGCGCGCACCTGCACAAAACGCGGCGGCGCGGCCAGTTTTCGCGCGGCGGCCGACACCTTGTTCAAGAAGTAGGCGCATGACCACATCATTGGGTACCCACGATTTCGTCGCCGATCCGCGCAACGAAACCATCCTGATCAACGTGAATGGCCAACTGTTGCGCCGTGCCGAAGCAATGGTGAGCGTGTTCGACAGCGGCTTCATGCTTGGTGACGGCGTGTGGGAGGGCTTGCGCGTCCACGCCGGGCGCATCGCGTTTCTGGATCAGCATCTGGACCGGTTGTGGGAAGGCGCCAAGGCGATCTTCATGGATATCGGCATCACGCGCGCCGAGATGGAACGGCGAATTTACGCCACCATCGACGCCAACGCGATGACCGCCTGCCACATTCGCCTGATGGTCACCCGCGGCCTGCGATCGACGCCGTATCAGGATCCGCGCGTAGTGGTGTCCCCCGCCACCATCGTCATCATCGCCGAACACAAGGACCCGCTGCCCGCCACGATCCAACGCGGCATCCGCCTCGCCACCGTCCACGTGCGGCGCGGATACCCCGACGTGCAGGACCCCAAGCTCAACAGCCACAGCAAGCTCAACTGCATCACCGCCTGCATCCAGGCAACGCAGGCCGGGGCAGACGAGGCGTTGATGCTCGATCCGCACGGCTTTGTGGCGACGTGCAATTCGACGCACTTCTTCATCGTCAAACCCGGTCGGCGCGGGTTCGACGAAGTGTGGACCTCCACCGGCGATTATTGCCTCGCCGGCATCACGCGCGGCAACGTCATCGCGGTGTGCGAAGATGCCGGCATCCCGGTGTTCCAGCGCAATTTCTCGCTCACCGATGTCTATTCGGCGAGCGAGGCGTTCGTCACCGGCACCTTCGCCGGCGTGGTGCCGGTGACCAGCATCGACGGCCGCAAACTCACGGACGGGCGGGGGCCGATGGTTGAACGGTTGCAGGTCTTGTACCGTGCGCTGATCGAGGCGGATGTGGCAGCGCGGGCGCGGTCGTGACGCTTCGCATTGCAATGTGGTCCGGCCCGCGCAACCTTTCGACCGCAATGATGCGCAGCTTCGGCGCGCGGGCCGATACGGTGGTGAGCGACGAGCCGTTCTACGGCGCCTACCTCAAACACACCGGCGATGATCACCCGATGGCCGCCGAGGTGATCGCCGCGATGGACTGCGATTGGCATAGTGTGACCGCCGCGCTGTCCGGCCCGTGCAGACGGCCCGTCTGGTATCAAAAGCACATGGTGCACCACATGGTTGGCCCGGTGCAGTTGGCGGACTTGCCCGGTTTCACACATGCCTTCCTAATCCGCGCGCCCGAACGCGTGATCGCCAGCTATGCGCAAAAACGCGAAGTGGTGACGGCCCAAGGGCTGGGTTTCGCCAAACAGCGCGCCTGGTTCGAGGCTGAAGCTGACCGGCTGGGCCATGCGCCGCCGGTAGTCGATTCGGCCGATGTGCTGGCCGATCCGGCGGGAACGCTGAGCCGCCTGTGCGCCGCGCTGGAGATCGTGTGGGACGCCGCCATGCTGCACTGGCCCGCCGGCCCGCATGCCAGCGACGGCGTGTGGGCGCCGCACTGGTATGGCCGGGTGCTGGCCTCCACCGGATTTGACGGGCACAATGGGCCGTTGCCGGAACTGACCAGCGAAGCGGCACGGGTTCGTGATGAATGCCGGCCGCATTACGAATTTCTCAGCGCGCACAAACTGTGACCGCGCCAAAAGCGTCAGGTTGCCTGGCCGCAGCCCGCGCGTAATCTGCGCCGCGATCAGTTTTGGGGAGAGACCCGTGAATTTCGATTTTTCCGACGAAGCCAAGGAACTCGGTGAACAAGCGCGCAAGCTGCTCGCCGAACGCGCCGGCACCGGCCCGGCGAGGCTGGCGATGGCCGAAGGTGCCGCCGCCATGGACGCCGCGCTGTGGAAAGACATCGCCGAACTCGGCTGGACAGCGGCACGCGTGCCCGAAGCGCACGGCGGGCTGGGCCTCACGGTGGAAGAAGTGGCGCAACTGGCCGAAGCCGCCGGCGGGTCGTTGGCGCATGTGCCACTGGTCTCCACCCTTCTCGCCACCGAAGCACTGGTGCTAGCCGGCAGCGAAGCGCAGCAGGCCCGGTGGCTGCCCGGCATCGCCAGCGGCGAGATCATCGCCGTCGCCGCCTGGAGCGAACCCGGCGCCGTGAACCCGGCCACGGTGAAAACCACGGCCAGCGGCAGCACGCTGACCGGCGTCAAGCAGCCGGTGGCAGACCTTGCGCTGGCTCATGTCGCTATTGTGGCGGCAGCCGGCGCCGACGGCCCGCAGCTGTACATCGTCGATCTGCAGGGCGCGCAAACCGCCGCTGTCGAAACCGTCGATCTCGTCCGCCGCCACGGCAAGCTGACGCTGAACGCCACGCCGGCCGAAGCGCTTGGCACGGCGGCCGATTATCAGGATTGGCTCGACCGCGCCGCCATCATCCTGGCTTATGAAGCCATCGGCACCGCTGCATCGGCGATGGCGATGAGCGTGGATTACGCCAAGACCCGCGTGGCCTTTGGCCAGAAAATCGGCCGCTACCAATCGGTCAAACACAAGTGTGCGGACATGTATATCAAGCTGGAACTGGCCCGCGCCCACGCGCTGCATGGGGTGGCGATGATCGGCATGAACGGGCCGGAATTGCGCCAGGCCGCCGCTGCTGCCCGCGTTGCCAGCCTTGATGCGCTGGCGTTTTGCGCCGAGGAAAACGTGCAGCTGCACGGCGGCATCGGCTTCACTTGGGAAAGCGATTGCCAGTTTTATTACCGCCGCAACCGGGCGCTGGTGGCCGCACTCGGCCCGCGCGGCTGGTGGGCCGATCGGCTGGTACGCGCGCTGGAGCAACGCAACCGCGCCGCCGCGTGACGAAATGCGCCTCGACACGCTGAGCGGTCGCGGCTGAAAAGAACGACGGGAGAGACACCATGGATTTCAACGATACGCCGCAGGAAGCCGAATATCGCGCCGCCGTGCGCACCTGGCTGGATGAAAACGCCGCCGACTACCGCGAGCCGGCACCAGAGGGCATGAAATTGCCTGAGTTCATCGCACGTTCCAAAGCCTGGCAGGCCAGGAAGCACGCTGGCGGCTATACTGGCATCACCTGGCCCACGATGTTCGGCGGCCAGGGTCTGACGCCGATGCACAGCATCATCTACGGCCAGGAAGAAAGCCGCTTTCACGTGCCGCAGGGCCTGTATTCCATCGGCCTGGGCATGTGCATCCCCACCGTTTTCAGCCACGGCCAGCCCGAAGCCATCCAGCGTTATGTGCCCAAGGCCCTGATTGGTGAAGAAGTCTGGTGCCAGCTGTTTTCCGAACCCGCCGCTGGCTCCGATCTGGCCGGCATTCGCACCAAGGCGGTGCGCGATACCAGTTCAGGGGGCGATGAATGGGTGATCGACGGCCAGAAGGTGTGGACCAGTTTTGCCCACGCCAGCGATTTCGGCATTGTCGTGTGCCGCACCGATCCGTCGCTGCCCAAGCACAAGGGGCTGAGCATGTTCATCGTCGACATGAAGGCGCCGGGTGTGACCGTGAAGGGCATCAAGCAGATGTCCGGCGGCAGCGATTTCAACGAGGTGTTTTTCGACGGCGTGCGGGTGAACGATTCGCACCGGCTCGGCGCAGTGGGTGATGGCTGGAAGGTCGCGCTGACCACGTTGATGCACGAGCGCCTCGCCGTCGGCGGCAAGCCGCGGTACGCGCCGGGCTATGAAACGCTGATCAAGCTGGCCAAGGGCGTGGATGCGCCCGACGGCACCCCGGCAATCGGCGCATCGGATGTGCGCCAGAAAATCGCCCAGACCTATATCAACGATCAGGGCATCAAGCTGACCCAGATGCGCGCGCTGTCGGCGCTGTCAAAGGGCCAGATGCCGGGGCCGGAACAGTCCATTTCCAAAGTGGTGATCGCCAAGACGATGCAGGATCTGGCCAGCTTCGCGCTCGATCTGTCGGGCGGGGACGGTTTCATCGCCGGCGCCGATGCCGATCCGGAACTGGCCAAGCTGCAAGGCAGCTACATCGGCTCGGCCGGGCTGCGCATTGCGGGGGGCACCGACGAAATCCTGCGCAACATCATCGCCGAACGCGTGCTCGGCCTGCCCGGCGACATGCGGCCGGACAAGGACACGCCGTTCAACCAGACAGTCGCGGTGTAAAACCCGCTCCGAACACGCTGGGAAACCGGGCGGCGGCTGGCAACAGTCGCCGCCTTTTTTGCGCTCAACTGTCGGCAGGCTTTACAGTTGCTCTTTGACCGATCCGGTCAACTACATGGAATCATTAACTTCGTGGCTTTGGCCCGCTTCTTGCATAAAAATTTACGAAGTATTTACTCCGTTGCAAAGGCTTGCCCCATGAAACTGATCGCCAACACCATCGCCGCCGCCCTGCTGCTCGTTGGCACCGCTGCCGGCGCCGCGACGGTCTATTCCGAAAATTTCAATGCGCCCGGCTTTGTCGGCAGCTTGCTGTCGAATGCCGACACCAGCGATCGTTTCGGCCCGACGACCTATTTTTTCATCAATGATTTTGGCGGCTGGACCTTCAACACCAGCAGCACCTTCCTCGCCACCCCTATCGAGGGCGAAGACGGCGCGCTGTTGCTGAACGAAACCAACGGCTCGGCATCGCGGCTGATCACCGGGCTCACCATCGGCACCAATTACACGCTGTCCTTCCTGCTGTCGGGCGACAACCGTCCCGGTCAGGCTTACGTGCTGAACGGCGGCATCGCCGGGCTGGCGTTCACGGTGAACGGTACCGACGGCGCGACCGGCACCAACCCCGGCAGCCTGCTGTCCTATGGCTTCACCGCCACCAGCACCTCGCACCTGCTCAACTTCAGCGAAAGCTCGGCCACCGAAGCCTCGCCGATCATCGACAACATCAGCATCGCGTCGGTCGCCGGCGTCGTTCCGGAACCGGCGTCGTGGGCACTGCTGCTCGCCGGCTTCGGCATGGTCGGTTTTGCCGCCCGCCGCCGCCGCGCCGCCATCGCAGCCTGATCGCAGAGTCGGAGTTTCGTCGAAGGGGCGGCCGGAGCGATCTGGCCGCCCTTTTTGCTTGGCTGGACTACGCCGGGCAGCCTTCCGGCACCGATGCCAGCGCCAGTTCCAAACGCGCCTTCACCAGATCGGCCTTGTAATCAGCCGAATCCGCGATTTGCTGATAGAGCGCGGTGGCGAGCAGGCGGCCGTTCGTCACGTCGGACGCCCAGTGCACCCGGCAGGCGATGCGCAGATCGCCGGTTGTCTTGCCGAACTTCAGCAGCACCGCGCTGCGTTCGGGGCGCGCATCCGACAGGATCAACCCCCACAGCCAGCCCACAGCCGCATGGCCCGATGGATAGGAAAAGCCCAGCGCTTTTCCGCCATCAATCGCAGCATCCGGGTCGCACGCCTTGCCCCTGTCGGTGGTGAACGGGCGCGGGCGCTTGTAATAATCCTTGGCGGCAAACACGGCGCGGCCCAGATCGGTGCCGGCGCGGCGCAGCAGGGCCATGGTCGCCGGCGTCGTTTGCGGCGTGATCGCGGCACCCAGCGCACAGCTCACCGCTTTGACGAAGCTGGGGCTGGTCACGCCCAGCTGGCCGACCGCCTGCTGCCACAGCGGCCCGCCGATACCCCGCCGGCCCTGGCGATACAGATATTTGTCGGCCTGCGCCTCGCTGCTGCCGGTTTCGGGCGGCGGCGGCAGCAGGCGCAGGAGCGCCAGCGGCGACTGGCCCGCAACATAGCCGGGGGCCGCCGCTGCCGGCGCACTGGCCATAACGGCCGGCTGGGCCGCCGCCGGAGCTGCCGCCGGAGCCGCCGCGATCAACAGCGCAGCCAGAAACGCACGCATCATCTTTCTCCCTTTGATGTCCGCATCATGGCGCGGCCTGCGCGCCGATGCCACATACAATATTCCCGGCATTTGCCGTTTGCTACTTGATGTTTGGCCATGCCGCGCAGACATTCCCTTTGTGGCCCGGCGACTGGCCGGACCGGCAAACGGCGCACCTTTCCCCCGAAAGACGCGCTACCGGAGAAGTTGATGCCCTCGTTCACCCGCGAACTCGAAAAGACCCTGCACAACGCGCTGGCCGAAGCCGCGCGCCGCACGCATGAATATGCAACGCTCGAACACCTGTTGCTGGCACTCACCAGCGATACCCACGGTGCCGAGGTGATGAAGGCCTGCAATGTGGAACTGGAGGAATTGCAGAGCCAGTTGATCCGCTATCTCGACACCGAGCTTTCGGCGCTGAAGGCCGATTCCAGTGTCGATCCCTCGCCCACCGCCGGTTTCCAGCGCGTGGTCCAGCGGGCGATCCTGCACGTGCAAAGCTCTGGCCGCGAGGAAGTGACCGGCGCCAATGTGCTGGTCGCACTGTTTTCCGAACGCGAAAGCCATGCCGTGTTTTTCCTGCAGCAGCAGGACATGACGCGGCTCGATGCCGTCAGCTTCATCAGCCACGGCATCGCCAAATCCGGCCAATCCGAAGCCAAGCCGCCGCGTGGTTCAAGTGGCGGTTCGGCTGGCGGCAGCGACCGGGACGAGCCGGAAGAAAAGCCGGCCAAACCGGAAAAATCCGACAAGAAGGGCGGCGAAAGCGCGCTCAAGCAGTTCACCGTCAACCTCAATGAGAAAGCCAAGATCGGCAAGGTCGATCCGCTCATCGGCCGCCATGCCGAGGTGGACCGCACCATCCAGATCCTGTGCCGGCGTTCGAAAAACAACCCGCTGTATGTGGGTGATCCCGGCGTCGGTAAAACTGCGATTGCCGAAGGTCTGGCGCGCAAGATCGTCGAAGGCCAGGTGCCGGAAGTGTTGCTGCCCGCCGTGATCTACAGCCTGGACATGGGCGCGCTGCTGGCTGGCACGCGCTATCGCGGCGATTTCGAGGAACGGTTGAAGAATGTCGTGAACGAGCTGGAAAAGCTGCCGCACGCCGTGCTGTTCATCGATGAAATCCACACGGTGATCGGTGCTGGCGCGACCAGCGGCGGCGCAATGGACGCGTCCAACCTGCTGAAACCCGCGCTGTCGTCCGGTGCCATCCGCTGCATCGGCTCCACCACCTACAAGGAATTTCGCAACCACTTCGAAAAGGACCGCGCCCTGCTGCGCCGCTTCCAGAAAATCGACGTGAACGAACCCAGCATCGAGGACAGCATCAAGATCCTGATGGGCCTGCGCCCGTCGTATGAAGAGCATCACAAGCTGAAATACACCCCCGATGCCATCAAGGCCGCGGTGGAGCTTTCGGCGCGCTACATCAACGATCGCAAGCTGCCCGACAAGGCCATCGACGTGATCGATGAAAGCGGCGCGTCGCAGATGCTGCTGCCGGAAAACAAGCGCAAGAAGATCATCGGCGTCAAGGAAGTGGAGGCGGTGATCGCCACCATGGCCCGCATCCCGCCAAAAAGCGTTTCCACCGACGACAAGGCGCAACTGAAAACGCTCGACGCCGATCTCAAGCGCGTGGTGTTCGGCCAGGATGCCGCCATCGAAAAGGTGGCCAGCGCCATCAAACTGTCCCGTGCTGGCCTGCGCGAGCCCGACAAACCGATCGGCTGCTATTTGTTCAGTGGCCCCACCGGCGTGGGCAAGACCGAAGTCGCCAAACAGCTGGCGGCCATCATGGGCATCCCGCTCACCCGCTTCGACATGTCGGAATATATGGAACGTCACTCGGTCAGCCGGCTGATCGGTGCGCCTCCCGGCTATGTCGGCTTCGATCAGGGCGGCCTGCTCACCGATGCCGTCGATCAGCAGCCGCATTCGGTGCTGCTGCTCGATGAAATCGAAAAGGCCCACCCCGATCTGTTCAACATCCTGTTGCAGGTGATGGACAACGGCAAGCTCACCGATCACCACGGCAAAACGGTGGATTTCCGCAACGTCATCCTGATCATGACCACCAATGCCGGCGCTGCCGACATGGCGCGTGAAGGCATCGGCTTTGGCGCTGCCACCCGCGAAGGTGAGGACGAGGAGGCCATCAAGAAGATGTTCAGCCCGGAATTCCGCAACCGCCTCGACGCCACGGTGCCGTTTGCCTATCTGCCGCCCAGTGTGGTGACGATGGTAATCGACAAGTTCGTGCTGCAACTGGAATTGCAGCTGGCGGACCGGGACGTGCACATCAGCCTGACTGATGAAGCCAAGGCTTGGCTGATCGCGCGCGGCTATGACCGGCTGTATGGCGCCCGCCCGATGGGCCGCCTGATCCAGGAAAAGATCAAGCAGCCGCTGGCGGAGGAGCTGTTGTTCGGCAAGCTGGTGAACGGCGGCGAAGTGCGCGTTCACGCCAAGGACAACGCTCTCACCTTCGAAATCGTGCCAGCAATCAGGAAGCCGAAGGCCAAGAAAATGCCCAAGGCACTGCCGGCGCCCACCGAAGGGGCGTGATTTGCGCCTGAACAGACGCGCCTGAACGAAACAGCGGGCGGTGCCAATCCGGCACCGCCCGCTTTTTTGCGCGCAAACGGGCTCAGTACCGCAGCGTCACGCCGCCCTGCAGCATGAACGGCTGGCCCGGCAGCATGCCGCGGGCGCGGTCGATCACGTACAGGCGATCGAACAGGTTGCGCGCCGACACGAACACCTCCCAATGGCCTTTGGGCGGGCCATAGGACAGCGCGACATTCACCTGGCCCCAGCCGCCGATGCGGCCGCGCTGGCCATCGGGCGTTACCGGAATCAGGTTCACATCATCGCCGAACATGCTGGACTGGCCAACCAGTTCAACCTGGCCGGTGAAGCCCTTGTGCTCCACGCCGACAGCCGCATTGATCAACCATTCCGGGCTGTAGGGCAGGCGATTGCCGCGCACATCGCGGGCCATGCCGCACGCCGCCGGGCCAGCACCGGTGGCCACCAGCGTACCGGCGGCCGCGCCATCAAAACACGGCACAGTGGCAATCCGCGTGCTGTTGAACCGGGCATCAGCGACCCAAGTGGCGGAAACACGCGCAAACACATCGGTTTGCGCGTCCGTCCAACCGCCATCACGGCTGGACAGGGTAAGCGCCATTTCCGCGCCGCGGTGCAGGGTGCGGCCGGCGGAGGTGAGGGTGGTGCCGATGCCGCCCGCCACCGATTGCGAAACGATCTGGTTGGAAAAATCCATCACGAACAAGGTGGCATCGCCCTTCAGCCCCTTGGCGATGCTGCCGCGCAGTCCGGCTTCCCAATTCCAGCTCAGCTCGGCATCCAGATCAACGGAGCCGCCGCCCGACGTGATGATGTCTTCGACGCGCGGCGGCGCAAAACCGCGGTGCGCGCCGCCGTAAAGCGTCACGTCCGGCGCCAGCGCCAGCGTGAAACCAACGCCCGGCAGCAATTTATCGAGGCTGGCCTGCGCGCTGGTCGGCGTCGTCGTGAGGCCGCTGGGCCGGCCGCCGGCCAGCACATCGACAGCCAGATTGCGCCGGGCATATTCGATGAACTCGGCGCGGACGCCGGGGATGATGGCCAGCGCGCCGAATTCCAGACGCGACTGGAAGAAAGCCGCGAATGCCGAAGCATCGCGCTGATTATTTTCCCGCACGCCGGCATTGATGCCAGTGCCAGCCGCGCGCGCCGTTGGCGTGTCGCCGTTCAGCTGACGGCGACGCTGGCGTTCCTCGTGAAAGCGAATGCCCAGCTCGGTTTCGCCGCCCAAGCCCAATCCCAGCAGCTCATGGTCGAGGCTGAGCCGGGTTTCGACACCCCACGTATCATAATCGCGCAAGCGCCCTTCGTTGCCGCAACCGCTGTTCAGATTGGCCAGCCCGCCGCAGGCCGGATCACTGGCATCGTTGGGGCGCTGGCCGCTGTTGGATGATTGCCGCCACCAATCGCGGCTGAAATAATGATAATAGGCTGTGGTGCGCAGGGTGGCACCGTCGGCCAGGTTCCAGCGATGCGCCAGCGCCGCGCTCATCCGTTCGGTTTGGAAATCATCGTTGGTGAAATTGTTACCGCGCGGGTTGGCGGCAAATTCGGCGCGGGTCAGCCCGGAATAGGTGATCTGGCTGTTTTCGCGGAAGCGCGACAATTTCAGGGTGATGCCGTGATCCGCGCCCAGGTCCCAACTGCCCTTCACAAAGATATCGGTGAAGCGCAGATGCTGATTGTCGCGATAGCCGTCGGTTTCCTTGTGATTGATGTGCAACAGCACACCGCCGCCCAGCGCCCGCCCGCCGACCATGCCATCAAGGCTCAACGTGTCGCGGTTGCCGGCGCTGCCGGTAAAACGCGCGGTCAATTCCTCCGGCGCGGCGGGAGTGATGTAATTGATCACACCGCCGATGGTTTGCGGGCCAAAGCGCACCTGGCCTGAACCCT
>NZ_JBDNFM010000187.1:0-14495 GCF_041689835.1 Sandarakinorhabdus sp. | reverse complement strand
TGCGCATCTGTCACGAGCATGATGGCGATGTGGTGCGCACCCTGTTGAAAAAGGCCCACGCGGCGCTGCCGCCGGGCGGGCGCCTCGTGCTGGCCGAACCGATGGCCGGCACGGCGGGAGCCGAAGTGATGGGTGATGCTTATTTCGGCCTGTATTTGTGGGCGATGGGTTCGGGGCGGCCTCGCACCGTGGCGGCCTATCTGGCGCTGTTGGCCGAAGCCGGCTTTGGAAATGCCCGCGAAGTGAGCACGGCGCTGCCGATGGTGACCCGTCTGATTGTCGCGCAACGGTAGGCAGTTGCGCGGCGCGGCGCAGTTAGGACGCTTCGTCAAGTCTAAACAGGACGAAGCCAGTCCAATTTATTTTTGCGTCTGGCCCGAAGTGCGCTTTACAGTCGCGCTTCGCTTTGGATAGATAGGGCTGAATTCGGGCAAGTCAGCAGGGCAGGTCTGGCCGGATCCCTTGGGGGATTGATTGGATGGAGACACTGGCCGTTGTTGTGGAGGAGCCAGGGCGCGTTGCCTTGCGCCGCCTCGCACTCACGCCGCCGCAGGCCGATGACGTAGTGGTGTCGATCGACTGGTCAGGCATTTCTATGGGCACGGAAAAGCTGATGTACAACGGCTCCATGCCGATGTTTCCCGGCATGGGCTATCCATTGGTTCCCGGGTATGAAGCCGTTGGCACGGTGGTGGACGCTGGCGCCAATGCGGCCGGGATGATCGGCAAGCTGGTGTTCGTGCCGGGTTCGTCCAAATTCGAGGGCGCACGCGGGCTGTTCGGCGGCCAAGCGAAAACGCTCATCACCGGCGCGGCGCGGGTGATATTGTTGCCCGACGGCCTTCAAGAAAAAGCCGTGCTGATGAGCTTGGCTGCCACTGCCCAGCATGCGGTGGCGGGCGGCGAGATGCCGGATCTGATTATCGGCCACGGCGTGCTTGGCCGGCTGCTCGCGCGGCTGGCGGTGGCTGCCGGCGCAGCGCCGACCGTATGGGAAATCAACGATGCTCGCATGGCGGGCCCAGAAGGTACCGAAGCACCAGCCTATCGGGTGGTGCGGCCCGAGACCGACGAGCGGCGGGATTACCGTTCGATCTACGACGCCAGCGGTGACCACCGCGTTCTCGATACCGCCGTCATGCACATGGCGCGCGGCGGCGAGATCGTGCTGGCCGGCTTTTACAGCGAACCGCTGTCGTTCAACTTCGCGCCCGCGTTCCGGCGTGAGCTTCGTATCCGCATCGCCACAGAGTTCCAGCCTGACGACCTCGCGAGTTCGCTCGCGCTGGTGGGCAGCGGTAGGCTGTCACTCGCGGGCCTTGTGACACACATGGTGCCGGCAACAGAGGCCGCGACCGCTTATGGTCGCGCATTCTCGGACCCCGATTGTCTCAAGATGGTCTTCGATTGGAGAAATATCGCATGAGTATCAATTCACTTCTCGATCAGGTGGCCGCACTTCGTGAAGAGGCTGAGCTTGAACCTGATCCCGTTCACACCGGTGAGATCACCAAGGAAACCCAGATCATCGCCATTTATGGCAAGGGCGGTTCCGGCAAGAGCTTTGCGCTCGCCAACCTGTCGTACATGATGGCGCAGCAGGGCAAGCGCGTGCTGCTTATTGGTTGCGATCCCAAGAGCGACACCACCAGCCTGCTGTTTGGCGGCAAGGCGACCCCGACCATTATCGAAACTTCGTCCAAGAAAAAGCTTTCGGGTGAGGAATTGACCATCGAGGACGTGTGCTTCCAGCGCGATGGCGTGTTCGCCATGGAACTGGGCGGGCCGGAGGTTGGCCGCGGCTGCGGCGGCCGGGGCATCATCCATGGCTTTGAAACCCTCGAAAAACTGGGCTTCCACGATTGGGGCTTCGATTATGTGCTGCTTGATTTCCTTGGCGACGTGGTGTGCGGCGGCTTTGGCCTGCCGATTGCCCGCGACATGTGCCAGAAGGTGATCGTGGTCGCGTCGAACGATTTGCAATCACTGTATGTCGCCAACAATGTCTGCAAGGCGGTGGAGTATTTCCGCAAGATGGGCGGCAATGTTGGCGTCGCTGGCATCCTGATCAACAAGGATGACGGTAGCGGCGAAGCGCAGGCCTTTGCCAAGGCAGTGGGCATCCCGGTGCTGGTCAGCATCCCGGCCCACGACGATATCCGCAAGAAATCCGCCAATTATCAGATCATCGGCACCAGCGAGAGCCAGTGGGGCCCGCTGTTCGCCGAACTGGCCGAAGCGGTGGAAACCGCGCCGCCGGTGCGGCCGAATCCGCTCGATCAGGATGGTCTGCTTGGCTTGTTCAAGCCGGAAGACACCGGCGGCAACTTCACGCTGAAGCCGGCGACGCAGGCCGATCTGCGCGGTGGCACCTACGAAACCAAGCCGACCCTGGAAGTGGTGTACGACAATGTCTGAGGAATTGTCGGCTGCTCCGGCAGAAGGCGCCGGCTGCCATGCCGGGGCTGATACCATGCGCGACGCGGCGGCCAAGGCCGGCAAATCGGAAGTGCTTGAGCGTTATGCGGCCGATTATCCCAAAGGCCCGCACGATCAACCGCAATCCATGTGCCCGGCGTTCGGCTCCTTGCGGGTCGGCTTGCGCATGCGCCGCACCGCCACCATCCTGTCCGGTTCGGCCTGCTGCGTTTATGGGCTTACCTTCACGTCGCACTTTTATGGGGCGCGGCGTTCGGTGGGCTATGTACCGTTCAATTCGGAAAGCCTCGTCACCGGCAAATTGTTCGAGGATATCCGCGACGCGGTGCATGAAATGGCCGATCCGGAAAAATACGACACGATCGTGGTGACCAATTTGTGCGTGCCCACGGCGTCTGGCGTGCCGCTGCAGCTGCTGCCCGATTCAATCAACGGCGTGCGCATCATCGGTATCGACGTGCCTGGTTTTGGTGTGCCAACCCACGCCGAAGCCAAGGACGTGCTGGCCGGCGCGATGCTGAAATATGCCCGCGCGGAAATCATGGCCGGGCCGGTGGCAGCGCCCGCCGTGATGCACGACAAACCGACCGTGACGCTGCTTGGCGAAATGTTCCCGGCTGATCCGGTGGGCATTTCGATGATGCTGCAACCGATGGGCCTCGCCGCTGGCCCGGTGGTGCCCACCCGCGAATGGCGTGAGCTGTATGCGGCGCTGGCTTCGCCCGTGGTCGCCGCCATCCACCCGTTTTACACTGCGGCCGTGCGCGAATTCGAAGCGGCGGGCCGCACCATCGTCGGTTCGGCGCCGGTAGGCCGCGATGGCACCGCCGCCTGGCTTGCCGCCATCGGCAATGCCTTCGGGCTTTCGGCCGACAAGGTGGCTGCGGCGCAGAACAAGTTCCTGCCGGCGATTACCGACGCCCTCGCGGCCAAGCCGATCAAGGGCCGCATCACGGTTTCAGGCTATGAAGGCTCCGAACTGCTGGTGGCGCGCCTGCTGATCGAATCGGGCGCGGATGTGCCCTATGTTGGCACTGCCTGCCCGCGCACCAAATGGTCTGATCCCGATCGCGAATGGCTGGAAGCCAAGGGGGTGCGCATCCAGTACCGTGCCAGCCTGGAACAGGACATCGCGGCGGTGGAGGAATATCGCCCCGATCTGGCCATCGGCACCACCCCGGTGGTGCAGTACGCCAAAACGCGTGCCATTCCCGGCCTGTATTTTACCAACCTCATCTCGGCGCGGCCGCTGATGGGGCCGGCGGGCGCGGGCAGCCTGGCGCAGGTGATCAATGCTGCGCTGGGCAACAAGGGCCGCTTCAACATGATGAAGGACTTTTTCGCTGGCGTTGGCGAAGGCCATGCCGCCGGCATCTGGGAGGATGTTCCCGTGGACCGGCCGGAGTTCAAAAAGAAGTTCGCAGGCAAGATGATCGCCGCCGCCAAGGCGAGCGAAGCGATAGGTAACTGAGATGCTCGTCCTCGATCATGACGTTGTCGATTTTGGCATAATCTTGTCCGCAGTTGGGGTTACGGTCTGATGCTCGTCCTCGATCATGACAGGGCCGGCGGCTATTGGGGCGCCGTTTACAGCTTTACCTCGGTAAAAGGTTTGCAGGTTGTCATCGATGGCCCGGTGGGTTGCGAAAACCTGCCGGTGACTTCGGTGCTGCACTACACCGATGGCCTGCCGCCGCACGAACTGCCCATTGTCGTTACCGGCCTGAGCGAGGATGAACTCGCCAAGACGGGCACCGAAGGCGCCATGAAGCGTGCGTGGGCCACGCTCGATCCGGCGCTGCCCAGCGTGGTGGTCACCGGCTCCATAGCCGAAATGATCGGCGGCGGCGTGACACCAGAAGGCACCAGCATCGTCCGGTTCCTGCCGCGCACCATTGATGAGGATCAGTGGCAGGCCGCCGACCGCGCACTGACATGGCTGTGGAAAGAATTCGGGCCAAAGAAGATGCCTGCAGTCAAGCTGCGCAAAGAGGGCGAAAAGCCGCTCGTCAATATCATCGGGCCGCAATACGGCACGTTCAACATGCCATCCGATGTGGCAGAAATCCGCCGGCTGATCGAAGGCATGGGCTGCGAAGTAAACCTGGTGTTCCCGCTGGGCACCCACTTGGCCGATATCCGCCGGTTGGCCGATGCATCGGTGAATGTGTGCATGTACCGCGAATGGGGCCGCAACCTGTGCGAAACCCTGGAACGCCCTTATCTGCAGGCACCGATCGGCTTGGCAAGCACCACGGCCTTCCTGCGCAAGCTGGGTGAGCTGACCGGGGTTGACCCGGAGCCTTTCATCGAGAAGGAAAAGCACACGACGCTCAAGCCGCTGTGGGATTTATGGCGTTCGGTGACACAGGATTTCTTTGCCACCGCAAGCTTTGGCATCGTGGCAACAGAAACCTATGCCCGCGGCATGAAGGTCTTTCTGGAAGACGACATGGGTATGCCCTGCGTGTTTTCCTTTCAGCGCAACGCCGGTGTGAAGCCCGACAATCAAGCAGTCAAACAAGCAATTGCCTCGACGAGCCCGCTGATCGTGTTCGGCAGCTACAACGAGCGTTTGTACATGGCGGAAACCGGCAGCCGCTCGATCTACATCAACGCCAGCTTTCCGGGCGCTGCCATTCGGCGCCACACCGGAACGCCCTTCATGGGTTATTCCGGCTGCACCTGGATCATGCAGGAAGTGTGCAACGCGCTGTTTGATGCGCTGTTCTTCATTCTGCCGCTGTCCACGATGATGGACAAAGTCGAAGCCACCCCGTCACGCCTGCTCGAAGCGGTAACCTGGAGCGACGATGCCCGCACCGAGCTCGATCGCCTGGTCGACAAGGAACCGGTGCTGGTGCGCATCTCCGCAGCCAAGCGCCTGCGTGACGCGGCAGAGCGTTCGGCCCGCGACGCAGGCGAAAAAATCATCACTATGGAGCGATTGCAAGCGGCGGCACGGCTGTACGAAGCTCAAGCCGCATAAATCGCAGCATGCCCCTCTATTTACATAATAATACGCTTGCCTTTAATGTCGGGACCGGAATAGACTGTCGCTGAGACAATCTGACACAGTCTCAATCTCTTTGCGGTGGAATCATCCTACGCCGCAAAGCCGCCGGTCGGGCGAGGCCATATCGGTCGCGTGCGGCGGAACCATCGGAGGAAAAGGCATGAGTGACAACAAGATTGGTCCAGGAACCTACCTGACCGACGCTGAAGCGAGGGAGTTCCACAAGGGCTTCGTCGTCTCGATGGCGTTCTTCGTAATCGTGGCCGTGATTGCCCACTGGCTCGTTTGGGTGTGGCGTCCCTGGTTCGGATCCAAGCGTCCGTATGCGGCCGTGGAAATCCACCAGATCCAGCAAGCTGACGCCGCCAGCGTCGCTGCGCCCCGGGCTTAAGGAGCGACGACAATGTGGAAGATCTGGCAGACTTTCAACCCGCAGCGCATTCTAACCGCTTTGGCGGTCTTCCTGTTTACGCTGGCAATCCTGATCCACTTCATCCTGCTCAGCACCGACCGCTACAATTGGTTGGATGGCGCCGAGCCGAAGGCAAGTGCGGCCATCACTGAAACCAATCAGGCCGCCTGACGCAAGTCGGGCCGTCCGGGCTGTCCGGGGCAAGCGCGCGATGGGCGGGTTGGTTAAGCCGCCCGCCCATCCGCACCCACCACTTGGCCCGTTCCGCCGGTAAATGACGGCTTGCGGCAATTTGGGAAAGGCGCGCCATGGCTGTGCTGAGTTTTGAACGAAAATATCGAGTTCGCGGGGGTACGCTGATTGGCGGCGATCTCTTCGACTTTTGGGTTGGTCCCTTTTACGTCGGCTTCTTCGGGGTCACGACGGCTTTCTTCGCTGCCTTGGGCACGGCATTGATCATCTATGGTGCTGCCATCGGCGACACCTGGAATCCGTGGCTTATCAATATCGCGCCCCCGGATATCAGCTATGGCCTGAAAATGGCGCCACTCAGGGAAGGCGGGCTCTGGCAGATTGTCACGATCTGCGCGGTCGGCGCTTTTTGCAGCTGGGCGCTGCGCGAAGTTGAAATCTGCCGCAAGCTCGGCATGGGCTATCATGTGCCAGCCGCATTCGGCATGGCCATTTTCGCGTATGTCACGCTGGTTGTGTTGCGCCCCTTGCTCATGGGAGCCTGGGGCTACGGCTTCCCCTACGGTATCTTCCCTCACCTCGATTGGGTGTCGAACACCGGCTACCAGTACCTGCATTTCCATTACAATCCGGCGCACATGCTGGCGGTGAGTTTCTTCTTTACCACCACCCTCGCGCTCGGCATGCATGGTGCGCTGGTGCTTTCGGCGGTCAACCCGGCCAAGGGTGAAACGGTGAAGTCACCGGAATATGAAGATACGTTCTTCCGCGATCTGATCGGTTATTCGGTCGGTACGCTGGGCATCCACCGCGTGGGCCTGCTGCTGGCGATGAATGCCGGCTTCTGGAGCGCGGTGTGCATCATCATCTCGGGTCCCTTCTGGTCGCGCGGCTGGCCAGAATGGTGGACCTGGTGGCTCAACCTGCCGATCTGGCGTTGAGGACGGACAAGCACCATGGCTTATCAGAACATTTTCACACAGGTTCAGCTCCGAGGCGAGCTCGAACCCGGCGTTCCACTGGGACCGAATAACGATCCCCGCTTTGGCCCGTTTGGCACGTCGTGGTTGATGGGCAAGCTGGGCGGCGCCCAGTTCGGCCCAGTCTACCTTGGCAAGCTCGGTTTGGCCTCGCTGCTCACCGGCTTCATTGCCATCGAGATCATGGGCCTCAACATGCTGGCCTCGGTCAACTGGGATCCGATCCAGTTCGTCAGGCAGTTTTTTTGGCTCGCGCTTGAACCGCCGCCCGCCAAATATGGCTTTACCGTCGGCGTGCCGCTCAACGAAGGCGGCTGGTGGATTGCGTCGGGGTTCTTCCTGACCATATCGATCCTGCTGTGGTGGGGCCGCACTTATGTTCGCGCCAGGGAACTGGGGATGGGTACGCACGTCGCCTGGGCCTTTGCCTCGGCGATCTGGCTCTATCTGGTGCTTGGCTTCATCCGCCCGATGATGATGGGCAGCTGGGCCGAAGCAGTGCCGTTCGGCATCTTCCCGCACCTCGATTGGACTGCGGCCTTCTCGATCCGGTACGGTAATCTGTTTTACAATCCGTTCCACGCGCTCAGCATCGCCTTCCTGTATGGATCGGTGCTGCTGTTTGCCATGCACGGCGCCACCATCCTGGCTGTTGGCCGCTATGGCGGAGAACGTGAAATCGAACAGATCACCGACCGCGGCACTGCGTCAGAGCGCGCTGCGCTGTTCTGGCGCTGGACGATGGGGTGGAATGCCACCATGGAATCCATTCATCGATGGGCTTGGTGGTTTGCTGTGCTGACGACGCTAACCGGCGGCATTGGCATTCTGCTCACCGGCACGGTTGTCGACAATTGGTTCCTTTGGGCGGTTGATCACGGTTTTGCCCGTGAATACCCTGCCACTGGCGTCGTCGATCCCGCAACTCTCTCGGGAGCACCGCAATGAACGCCCCCCTGATGACCTCTGTGCGAAAACTTGTTGCGATCGCCCTACCGGCGCTGCTGCTCGCAGGGTGCGAATTCGGCGTGAAGGAGCAGGAGCAGGTTGGCTTCCGTGGCACGGGCCTTGTCCAGATCAGTGACCCGGACAGCAAGGCCAAGGTTGGTGATATTCCAGCGCCGCCGTATGAACTGACGGCTGAAATGCTGGCAGGTGATCGGGCGAAGACAGCCTATGAAAACGTGCCCGTCCTTGGCAACGTTTCGGTGGATGAATTCAACTATCTCATGCAGGCGATGACAACATGGGTCTCGCCAGACGGTTCCAACATCAAGGATGCCGGCTGCACCTACTGCCATAATCCGGAGAACATGGCCTCGGATGAGAAATACACCAAAGTCGTGGCCCGCAAGATGTTGCTTATGACGCAGAACATCAACGCCAACTGGAAGCCGCATTTCGGCAACCAGGAAAACGCTGGTGTCACGTGCTGGACTTGCCATCGCGGCAACCCGGTACCGGTCAACAACTGGTCCGCTGCGATTCCGAGCACCGGCAAGCTTGCGGGAAACAAGCGCGGCGGCAACACCCCGGCACAATCAGTGAGCTATGCGTCGCTGCCGTATGACCCATTCTCGGATTACATCGCCGGCAATCAGAAAATCCGCGTTGGAGGCAAGGAGTTTCCGACTGCTGCGAGCAACGCCTCGCTTCAGTCGACCGAGAAGACCTATGGCCTTATGATGCATATGAGCACGGGCCTCGGCGTCAACTGCGCCTTCTGCCACAACTCGAACAACTTCGCGAAGTGGGAAGACAGCCGGCCGCAGCGTGTGAATGCTTGGTACGGCATCCGCATGGTGCGCGACGTCAACAACAACTACATCACCGCATTGGGTGATGTGTGGCCGGTCAATGGCAAGGGCGTCTATGGCAATCGCCGCGGTCCGCATGGCGATCCTCTCAAGGTAAACTGCGCGACCTGCCACCAGGGCGTCAGCAAGCCTTTGGGCGGGTACAAGATGCTCAAGGACTACCCGGCGCTGAAGGGCGCTGCCGAGGTTGCCGCGGCACCCGTGGTGGCGGCCACCCCGGCGCCGGCAGAAACCGCTGCGATAGCGCAAGGGCGCATGGGGGCTGAAAAGCCCGCCGCATAATCTGATACGCAGCAGGCATGGGCAGGCCCCGGCGTCCTCTGATGCCGGGGCCTGTTTTTTTGTCTGGCTGTCGCACTCAATAGTCCCAGCTTTGCCGTTTGCCCTTGCGTGGTAGCGTGCTGCAAGCTTGCCCCTGCGCAGGGGCCGCGTGATTGGGGAGAAGATGATGGCCGACCGCCTGGATGTCGTGATCGTCGGTGCCGGTTTTTCCGGCATGTACACGCTGCTGAAATGCAGGGAACAGGGCCTGAAAGTGCAGGTAATCGAAGCGGGCAGCGGCGTTGGCGGCACCTGGTACTGGAACCGCTACCCCGGCGCCCGTGTCGATATCCAGAGCCTAGAATACAGTTTCGGCTTTGATGAAAAGCTGGAGCAGGATTGGCGCTGGACCGAACGCTATGCGCCGCAAGCCGAACTCCTTTCATATGCCAATCACGTCGCCGACCGTTTTGACCTGAAAAAGGATATATGCTTCCAGACCAAGGTAACGGCCGCTCACTGGGATGCCGCGGTCGATGGCTGGAACGTCACTTTGGACAGCGGTGCCGTCATTCCAGCGCGTTTCGTCGTGATGGCCACCGGCTGCCTGTCGGTGCCAACCGATGTCACCTTTCCTGGCATCGAAGACTACAAGGGCACAATCCATCGCACCTCGCGCTGGCCGCATGAAGGTGTGGATTTCAGCGGACAGCGAGTTGGCATCATCGGCACTGGCTCATCGGCAATTCAGTCGATCCCCATCATCGCGCAAAACGCCGCTCATCTCACCGTGTTTCAGCGCACGCCCAATTATTCGATGCCGGCGCACAATGGCCCGATCCCAGACTCCGATTTTCAGGAATGGCTGGCTGATCCGCGCGCCTATCGCGCTCGGTCGCGCGCCACGGTCGGCGGCTTCTGGAACGAAGCACGTGACGAGGCCATCGCCATCCACACCGCGCCAGACGAGATTGCAGATGAACTGGAGCGTCGTTGGGGCTGGGGCGGCTTTCGCCTGCTCAGCGGCTTTGCCGATCAAGCCATTGATCCGCAAGCCAACAAGATTGTCGCCGATTTCGTGGCTGCCAAGATCCGTGAACAGGTGAAGGATCCCAAGGTCGCCGAGCTTCTCACCCCCAAGGATCACCCGTTTGGCACCAAGCGGCCGTGCGTCGATACCGGTTATTACGCGACCTATAATCGTGACAATGTCGAATTGATTGATCTGCGCGCCAATCCGCTGGAGGCGTTCACCGCCACCGGCATCAAGACTACGCAGCGCAGGTTCGATTTCGATGCCGTCGTGCTTGCCACCGGTTTCGACGCCATGACCGGCGCTATCGAGCGGGTCGATATCCGCGGGGTGGGCGGCGAAACCATCAACGAGCATTGGGCCGCCGGCCCGGAAACCTATCTTGGCCTGATGGTCGCCGGCTTCCCCAATCTGTTCCTGATCACCGGCCCGGGCAGCCCAAGTGTGCTCACCAACATGATCCACAGCATCGAACAGCATGTGGAATATGTGGCCAGCATCATCGCCTCGCTGAACGCCAGCCAGGCCGGGCGCATCGAAGCCAGCATTGAGGCCGAACAGGCATGGACCGACCACTGTGATCAGACTGCGGCGATGACCCTGCTGCCCCAGTCCAACAGCTGGTACATGGGCGCCAACGTGCCGGGCAAGCCGCGCCGATTCATGGCCTATGCTGGCGGTCTGCACACTTACACCGATATCTGCAACGCAGTGCGCGGCAAGGGCTGGCAGGGCTTTGTCATCGCACGCGGCGATCAGGTGCTCAGCGAAAGCCGGGTGTTCGACAGCTTGCCGCCGCCGCCCGAAAACATGGCGCCGCATCTGATGGAAATGGCGATGGGCCGGGTAATGAACTGGATGCAGGAGCACGGCCGGGCCTGATCGCCGGCCGCAGGGGCGCGCCTTCAGGCTCCCGCCGTCCCGGCGCTGGCCCACAACCGGGCGATCACGCCAGACAACGCGGGGTGGTTGCCGCCATGAAAAGCGCTGCCAACCGGCAGTTCCGCCATCAGCCGGCGATGCGCGGCCGGCAGCGCGTGATACGGCAGGCCGGGCAGCAAGTGGTGCAGCGCGTGATAGCGCAGGCCCACCGGCGCCCACAGTTCGGGCAGCAGGGCCGGAAGCGGCACGTTCACGCTGTCAAGATACTGGCCGGTGATGGTCATCACCTGGCCGTCATTTTCCCACAGATGCGCGGCGAGTGTGCGGACTTGGTTGATCACCATACTGGCCGACAACACGGCAAGCCAGATGCCGAACGCGCGAAGCGGGATGACCCCGGTGGCGACGGCGACCAGCACGGCGATGACAAGCGTTGACGTCGCCGCCTCCATCACATTCCAGCGTGTCATCGCTGGGCCATCGGGTGGATCGCGGCGGAAATCAGGGTTGATCGACAGCGCCGAAAGCCGCGCCCGCACGAAATCACGCACCGGCGGCACCAGCGACAGCGGCGCCAGCAGCGCCCAGCGGATGATCAGGCCGATCGGCCCGAGCGCGGCCACGGCCACGAATAGCGGCAGGCTGATCTTGGGCTTGAGCGCCAGCGCCATGTACTCGGGATCGCGCGCCGTACCGTACCGGTTTTTGGCGTGGTGCAGCGTGTGCACACCTTCATACATGAAGCTGGGGATCATGAGCGGGATGCCGGCCACGATGTTCCAGCCCAGCCGGTAACCCGGCACTGAATCGTCCTTCATGTGGGTGATTTCGTGAATGAAACTACCCAGCCGGTACAGCGCCAGCACGGCGACCACTGCCAGCGCAGCAGTGGCGGCCAAGGGCAGATCCGGTACCAGAATCAACGCCGCCAACGCGCCCCAGCCCAACGCAGCCGAAGCCAGCGTGTCGGCCCAATACACCGCGGGCTTGTACGCGGCCAGCTCCCGGCCAATTGCAGCGGCCAGCTTGATCATGGCCATATCTTCGCCAGCCATCCCGCCGGCCTTGGCAGGCGGCGGGGCGGCTTCGGCGGCACGCAGGGCGGGAGCAAGCATGTTCATGACATCAGCCTATGGCAGAAGATTGCGACCGGTTAAGGGCAGAAACCCGGCAGCGCCAGTCCGGGAAATGCCGCAGGTGGCTGGCACCGGTGTTGCGGTTTCGCTAGCCTCACCACGAAATCGGAAGGGGAAGAACATGGCCAGGGCTGGATTTGTGATCGCTGGCGCAGGCGCGCTGCTGCCAGTGCGGCGCTGGCAAAAGCTCCGGCTTTGCCTGCGGCGCTCGAACAGGCGGTGACGGAAAGCCACGAAGCATTGCGCAAGATCCTGAACGGCGATCCATCCGGTTACGCCCTGTTGTTTGCCGATCGCGGCGATATTATCTTGGGCAACCCGTTCGGGCCGTTCGGCAAGGGGCCGGCCGAGGTTCGCAGCCGCCTGGCCACTGCGGCCACCAAATATCGCGATGGCTCGGTGCGCAGCGTCGAGCCAGTCGCAGTCTACGGCAGCGGCCACACCTTCGTTTTGGTCGAGATCGAGAATTGCCGGGCCAAGCTGGGCAACAGCCCCGATTCTGCCGACTTTTCAGCCCGCGTGACGAGCGTCTACCAGCGAACTGGCCGGCGGTGGCCGCTTGCTCACCGCCATGCCGACCCGATCACCACGCCGCACCGCGCGGAATCGATGTTGCCATCGCTGCGCCCGTGATTGCCAACCGCCTCAAATCGTCCGACTGACCACTTCCTTCATGATTTCGCTGGTGCCGCCGTAAATCCGCTGTACGCGAGCATCGCGCCACAGGCGGGCGATGGGATATTCGTTCATGTAGCCGGCGCCGCCGTGCAGTTGCAGTGCTTCATCGCACACGCGGCCCTGCAATTCGGTGTGCCACAGCTTGGCGGCGCTGGCCTCGGCGGCCGTAAGTTTGCCTTCGATCAGGCGTTGCAGCCCCCAATCGACATGCGCCCAGCCGACTTGCAATTCGGTCTTCAGCCCGGCGAGCACGAACTTGGTGTTCTGGAAATCCCAAACCGTCTTGCCGAAGGCCTTGCGATCCTTAACGAACTTCACGGCCTCATCAAAGGCGCGCTGCGCGCCGGCCTGGGCGGAAATGGCGATCGACAGACGCTCCTGCGGCAGCTGGCTCATCAGGTAGATAAAGCCCTTGTTCTCCTCGCCCAGGCAGTTGGTCATTGGCACGCGCACATCGTTGAAGAACAATTCCGACGTGTCTGCCGAGTTCTGGCCGATCTTGTCGAGGTTGCGGCCGCGCGCAAAACCGTCGCGATCGGCTTCGACCAGGATGAGGCTGGTGCCCTTGGCGCCCTTGTCCGGATCGGTCTTGGCTACAACGATGATCAGATCGGCGTGCTGGCCATTGGTGATGTAGGTTTTGGAGCCATTGATCACATAATGATTGCCGTCCTTGCGGGCGGTGGTCTTGATCCCCTGCAAGTCGCTACCAGCGCCCGGTTCGGTCATGGCGATGGCTGTAATCACCTCGCCGCTGATCATCCTGGGCAGATATTTCTGCTTCTGTTCTTCGCTGCCATAAGCGATCAGATAATCGGCAATGATATCGGATTGCAGGGTGATGCCGGCCGATGATCCTGCGTAGGCCAGTTCCTCATCGATGATGGCGTTGTAGCGGAAATCCAGGCCGAGGCCGCCATATCCTTCTGGCACGCCAGGGCACAGCATGCCGGCGTCGCCGCAAGCGCGCCAGAAATCGCGCGATACCAGTCCCTCTTCCTCGAAGCGGTCGAGATTGGGGATCAGCTCCTTGGCGAAAACCCTGCGCACGGTGTCGCGAAATGCGGTTTCGTCAGGGCCATAGACGCGGCGATCGGCAGCTTCGAGCATCGGGGATCCTTATTGCATAGTATCTTTTTCAAGCACCCTTATGTGGCGACAGTGCCGGGTGCGTCACCTGTCTTGCAAGAGAGGGCGGCACGGTGCCACAGTGGCGGCATGAAACATGCCCTGTTGCTGATCGGCCTGCTGGCCGCCGCGCCCGCCACGCCAGCCCTTGCGCTGGATGATCAGATGCTGAAACGCGCCGAAGCCGTGTTGAAACGGCAGCCGATCATCGATGGCCACAATGATTGGCCGGGCGCGCTGCGCGGCAGTTTCGGCGAAGGCTGGTGGAGCCAGGATTTGAAGGCGGATTCGCGCGGCTTCAAGCGGCCGCTGATGACCGATATCACCCGCCTGCACACCGGCCGCGTGGGCGCGCAGTTCTGGAGCGTTTATGTCCCCGCCGCGCTGGTTGGCCCGGCGGCGGTGAAGGCCACCATCGAACAGATCGATATCGTGCGCGGCATCGTGGCGAAATATCCGGCTGATTTAGAACTGGCCAGCACGGCGGCCGACATTCGCCGCATCCAGAAAACCGGCAAGGT